>DIVV01000130.1 GCA_002423385.1 bacterium UBP16_UBA6123 | reverse complement strand
AAGAAGAAGGCGGACGTCACACTCCATTCTTCAAAGGTTACAGGCCTCAGTTCTATTTCAGAACGACCGACGTAACCGGTTCGATCGAGCTTCCTGACGGCGCAGAAATGATTATGCCCGGCGACAACGTAGCGATCAACGTAGAACTCATTATGCCTATCGCTATGGAAAAAGAACTTCGCTTCGCTATCCGCGAAGGCGGCAGAACTGTCGGCGCAGGCGTAGTTTCAGAAGTTATCGATTAATTGACCAATTGTATTGTTTATAGAGGCCGCGGCCGGAAAACATCCGGCCTGTCGGCCGTGACAGCGAAAGCTTGTATTAAGGAGGAATAATTAACAGATGGCTACAAATAAAATCAGAATATTGTTAAAAACTTACGATCATAAAATATTAGACCAGTCGGTACAGAAGATAGTCAATACGGTAAAGAAAACCGGCGCTAAAATTTCCGGTCCGATACCGCTTCCAACCGAAATCAATAAATTTTGTGTTCTTCGCTCACCGCATGTTGATAAAGATTCCCGCGAACAGTTCGAAATGAGAACTCACAAACGTTTGATCGACATTCACGATCCGTCGCCGGACACAGTTGAATCTTTACAGAAGATAGACCTTCCTTCAGGCGTGAATATCGAAGTAAAACTTTAATGCGGAGGTGTAGAAAGAGATGAAAAGTTTAGGACTTTTAGGAAGAAAAGTTGGCATGACCACGATATTTGACGCTAAGGGTAACAGCATACCGGTAACGGTTCTGACTCTCGGCCCGTGCTATGTCGTACAGAAGAAAACCGTCGCTACCGATGGTTATAACGCTATACAGATCGGCTTCGAAAAAGCCAAAGCAAGATACGAACGCCGCCGTGTTAACGGCAAGGTAGTTAAAAAAGTGGTATTTCCGAACAAACCTTTATCGGGCCATTTTAAAAAAGCTAACCTCGAGGCTATGCAAAATCTGATTGAATTCCGCGTTGAAGATATCGATAAATACCAGGTCGGCCAGGAATTAAAAGTCGATCAGATATTCGGCGAAAATCTCCGCGTTGACGTTATGGGTATATCTAAAGGCCGCGGCTTCGCCGGTGGCGTTAAAAGATGGCACTGGAAGGGCGGTCCCGAAACCCACGGTTCGATGTTCCACAGGGCGGTAGGCTCGATAGGCGCATCGTCCTCGCCTTCACGCGTTTATAAAAATCAGAGCATGCCCGGAAGAATGGGCGGCAAAAAAATAACGGTCCAGAACATTAAAGTCGTTAAAATCGACGTCGACAAAAATATGGTTCTGGTAAACGGCGCCGTTCCGGGCTTCAGAGGCGGCCTTGTAGTATGCAAACAGGCTGTTTTAGCACAAAAATAATGAGCTTTAGAAGGAGGATTCAAATAGCATGCCTACTTTAGATGTTTTTAATATAGAAGGAAAAAAAATAGATCAGGTTGAAGTTTCAGACAGCGTTTTTAACGTCGAGCTTCACAAAAACGCGATCTCTGATTGCGTTATACAGGAACAGGCCAATAAAAGACAGGGTAACGCAAAAGCCAAAGACCGTTCGGAAGTTTCCGGCGGCGGCAGAAGGCCCTGGCGTCAGAAGGGCACGGGCCGTGCCCGTCACAGCTCGAACCGTTCACCGTTATGGAGACACGGCGGCGTGACATTCGGACCGGAACTGCGTTCGTATTATTACAGCATTCCAAAAAAAGTTAAAAGACTCGCCATGCGTTCGGTTTTATCCGATAAAGTCCGCGCGGGCGCGGTTTGCGTGGTAGACGCGTTCAATCTTAAAGAATTTAAAACCAAACATGTGGCCCAGATTCTGGTCAACCTCAAAGTTAACGATGTTAATTCGGTAAAACCAGCCGAAGGCAAAGAAAAATTTTCTAAAAATAAAATCGAAAAACTCGCTACGAAAAGAGTTTTAGTCGTAACGCGCGAATCGGAAGAAAAAGTTTACCGTTCTTTCGGAAATATCGAAAAAGTGACTGTATTACCTTCGAATTCCATATCGGTATATCCTCTCGTGTGGGCTGAAAAACTCGTCATAACTAAGGACGCTCTTTTAAAAATTGAGGAGGTGTTAAAGTAAGATGGAAAAACACGCAAGTGACATAATACTTTATCCTGTAGTATCAGAAAAAAGCGTTATGGGAAAAGAATGGAATAAATATTCATTTAAAGTAGCCATAGGCGCGAATAAAATTGAAATCAAAAAAGCCGTTGAAGAGCTTTTTAAAGTAAAAGTTGAACGCGTAAACACTATGAAGTGCCATCCGAAAATAAAGCGCATGGGCGCACACGCCGGTTACACCTCAGAATGGAAAAAAGCGATTGTAACCCTTAAAGAGGGCGAAAAAATAGCGTTCTTCGAAGGCATGTAAGATATTAATTTTAAGGTTTTATAGAAATTAAGGAGGAAATAATGGCTCTTAAAAGCTTTAAACCAATTACGCCCGGCGTTCGTTTTATGACGGTAGCAGATTTTTCGATGTTATCGGATAAAAGACCGGAAAAAGCATTGACCAAAAAAATAAAAAGCCACGGCGGCCGCAATAATCAGGGCCGTATAACCGCTCGTTTCAGAGGCGGCGGACACAAAAGATTATATAGAGAAATCGATTTCACGCCCAGAAAAGACGGCATAGAAGGCAGAATAGCGGCTTTAGAGTATGATCCTAACAGATCGGCGCATATCGCCCTCGTATTCTACGCTGACGGCGAAAAAAGATATATAATCGCGTCCAACGAAACTAAAGTCGGCGACACGATAATGTCCGGCCACGAAATTGAAATCAAACCTTCGAATACGCTTCCTTTAAGCGATATTCCGGCGGGCACTAACGTTTATAACGTCGAAATGAAACCCGGCAAAGGCGCCCAGATTGCGCGTGCGGCTGGCACCTTCGTGCGTTTGATGGCTAAAGAAGGCAAATACGCCATACTCAAAATGCCCTCGGGTGAAATGAGAAGAATACTGCTCGAATGCCGCGCTCAGATAGGCCAGGTTTCGAATCTTGAAAACGAAAATATATCGCTTGGTAAAGCCGGCCGTTCAAGACATCTCGGCATTAAACCTCACAACCGCGGTTCGGTTATGAATCCCTGCGATCATCCGCACGGCGGCGGCGAAGGTAAATGTCCTGTTGGAAGACCTGCTCCCGTATCGCCATGGGGCACTCCGTCTAAAGGTTACAAGACCAGAAGCAAAAAGAACTCCAGCAACAAATATATTGTAAGCGACAGACGCAAAAAATCATAATTTGAGTTGATAAAGGCTTATAAAGCACACATGAAGATAAACAAACCATGCTTTATAAGCACTAAATCACTTTAAGCGAAAAAAGATTATAAAATTCTTAAAAATCACTTGAAAACTTAAATTAATTGTGTTATAATGGTATGCTTAATTGAAGGAATATATAATTAACAAAGGGAGGAAATAATGTCCAGATCGTTAAAAAAAGGGCCGTATGTTAAAGACGACCTTATAAAGAAAATAAGACTTTTAAATACGACGAATGCAAAAAAGGTTATTAAAACATGGTCGCGCTCGTCGACTATCGTGCCCGAGATGATATTGCACACGATAGCCGTATATAACGGCAAAAAACACGTCCCGGTTTATATAACTGAAGACATGGTCGGCCACAAACTTGGCGAATTTGCGCTTACACGCTTCTTTAAGGCGCACGGCAGCCATACCGAAAGAACAATATCTTTAAAATAGCGGCAAAGGAGTGAACCAGAAATGTTAGTATCAGAAGCGAAAATTCGCGAAAAATTTTACAATCAAAACAGGCAGAACGGCTCGAAACAGCGTTCGAGAAAAGAATTGAAAGCCATGTTTACCGCAGAACGCAGAAAAAAAGAAGGCGTACGTGCGAGCGCTAACGTGCAGCGCGGCTCTTCAAGAAAGTTTAACCGTGTGCTCGATCTTGTCCGTGGCAAAGAATTAAACGATGCTTTGGCTATTGTTAAGTTCACACCTACACGCGCGGCCAGGTTGATAGAGAAAGTTATATTGTCGGCTAAGGCTAACGCCGAAAATACCAGAAACTGGGATGCCGAAAATTTACTTATCCATCGCGCTTATGTTGAACAGGGACCGACGATTCCGCGTATCCGCCCGATGTCGATGGGTCGCGTAGGACGTATCAGAAAAAGAACTTGCTCGACCTTTATCATTTTGACTGAAAAACAGCAAAAGCAAGCAGTAACGGCTAAAAGCGGAAACGAAGCGAAAAAAGCGACCGCCAAAAAAGAGACCAAATAATTTTAAGTGATTAATTAATAAAAAGTTTGTTTTAACAGGAGGAGGTTACACAGTGGGTCAAAAAACTAATCCGGTAGGTCTTAGGCTTGGCATCACAAGAACGTGGGAATCAAGATGGTTCGCTCAGAAAGAATATATCGAATATCTCCACGAAGACCTTAAAATCAAAAAGGCGATAAAAGATGTATTCGCCGCCATCAAAGCTAAAAAAGAAAAATACATCGATCCGGAAATATCGAAAATTGAAATTGAAAGGCCTTCTTACCAGAAGGTAAAAGTTATAATCAACACCGCGAAACCTGGCGTTATTATAGGCAGATCGGGTTCCGAAATCCAGAAAATGAAAGTTATGATCGAAAAACTTACGGGCCGTAAGGTTTCATTATACATTCAGGAAATCAAAGATCCTTTCCTCGATGCACAGTTAGTAGCTAACAATATAGCGGCTCAGATCGAAAAGCGCGTAGCTTTCCGCCGCGCAATGAAAAGAGCGGTTGACACGGCTTTATCACACGGAGTGCTTGGCGTCAAGATAGCCTGCTCCGGCCGTCTCGGCGGCGCTGAAATCGCCCGCTGCGAATACTATAGAAGAGGCAGAGTTCCCCTTCATACGCTTCGCGCGAATATCGATTTCGCTTTAGCGACAGGACACACCACATACGGCTGCGTCGGCGTTAAAGTATGGTTGTTCCATGGCGAAGTGCTCTCAGAACGCGACGCTGAAAGATATCAGAGCAAGATCAAAGGAAACAGCATTTCCGATGACAGCGTAAAAGACAATAGCGCTAATTAAGCTGAGTAAGGAGGATTATATCCAATGTTAATGCCTAGAAAAGTGAAATTCAGAAAATTACAGAAAGGCCGCATGACGGGTAAAGCAAAAGGCGGCATGTTCGTAGATTTTGGCGATTACGGTTTAAAAGCCTTAGAGCCGACGTGGATCACCAACAATCAGATAGAAGCGGCCCGTATCGCGATGACCCGTTTTATCAAACGCGGCGGCAAGCTCTGGATAAGAGTGTTCCCGCACAAATCCATCACCAAGAAGCCGGCCGAAACCCGTATGGGTAAGGGCAAAGGCGCTCCGGAAGGCTGGGTAGCCGTAGTTAAGCCGGGTAAAGTGTTATTTGAAATCGGCGGCGTGGAACCATCGGTAGCAAGAGAAGCGCTTCGTCTGGCATCTCACAAACTTCCGATCCGTACCATGTTTGTTAAAAAACTTCAATTAGAGGGTGATAACGCATGAAATCAACAGAACTTCGTAAATATACTCTTGACGAATTAAAGAGAAAACTCCATGACTTCAAACAGGACCTTTTCACGTTAAGGTTTCAGGCAGTAGTCGGTCAGTTGACCAACACGGCGAAAATCAGACAGGTAAGATGCGATATCGCGAAAGTCAATACGATAATTACCGAAAAAGAACGTGGAATTAACGCCGAACTTTAATAATACGAGGAGGAACACAAAGTGGCAGAACGCGAAACCGCGAAAAAAACTAAAATAGGCGTGGTAAAATCTAATAAAATGCAGAAAACCGTAGTGGTATCAGTTGAAAAAAGCGTAAAACACCCGCTGTATAAAAAGATATTGAAAAGAACGAAAAGCTTGAAAGCGCACGATGAAAACAATAAATGCCAGGTCGGCGATCAGGTCCTTATAGCCGAAACCAGGCCGCTTTCAAAAGACAAATGCTGGCGCGTGGTAGAAATTTTAAAAAGCGCGAGCTAATTTTTAGATCAATAAACGTTTTTTAAGTTTAATATGAGGTGAAATAAAATGATACAAGCTGAAAGCAGATTAAACGTGGCCGACAATTCCGGCGCCAAGCGCGTAGAATGTATGCAGGTCAGAGGCAGCACGAGAAGAAGATACGCCAGCATAGGCGACATCATAAAAGTAGTCGTAAAAGACGCTCAGCCTAACGGCACGGTAAAAAAAGGCGACGTGTGCCTGGCCGTTATCGTTCGTACCAGCAAAGAAATTTCAAGGCCTGACGGCTCGTTTATAAAATTCGACGATAACGCCGCGGTTATCATCAAAGAAGACAAAGAACCCCGCGGTACCCGTATATTTGGACCAGTTGCAAGAGAACTCCGTGATCTCGAATTCTTGAAGATCGTTTCTCTGGCTCCTGAAGTTATTTAATGGAGGTTAAACGAGCAATGAATAGCGTAAAAACTGAAATAAAAAAAGGCGACACCGTTCGCGTAATGTGCGGCAAAAACGACGGCAAACAGGGTAAAGTTCTCGTAGTTAACCGCGTAAAATGCCAATTGATAGTCGAAGGCGTGAATCTGGTTAAAAAACACCAGAAACCCAATCAGAAAGTTCAGAAGGGCGGCATAATAGAACGCGAAGGTTATATATATGCCTCTAAAGTAATGCTTGTTTGTCCGAAATGTTCAAAACCTACCAGAATTGCTCATTTCGTAAGCGGCGAAGGCAAAAACAGCAAAAAAGTCAGAAGCTGCAAAAAATGCAGTGAAATGATCGATCAGATTTAGTTTCTTCGGAGGATGAATAAAATGGCAAAAGAAAAAGTTGAAAAAAAGGCGCAGGTCCAGGCAGAGAAAAAGCCCGAAACCAAAGCCGCTCCTAAAGTAAAAGTTACTTCAAGGATGAAACTCGCTTATAAAGAAAAAGTTGTTCCCGGTTTAATGAAACAATTCGGTTACAAAAATGTTATGCAGGTTCCCAAACTTGATAAAGTTACAATAAATATGGGCATCGGCCAGGCCACGCAGAACCCGAAACTCGTTGACAGCGCGGCAGCCGAACTCACATCGATCGTCGGACAGAAAGTCGTTATAACCAAAGCCAAAAAATCGATATCCAACTTCAAATTGAGGGCGAATATCGCCATAGGCGTAATGGCTACTCTGCGCGGCAACAGGATGTATATGTTCCTCGATAAATTGTTTGGCATAGTTCTCCCTCGTATCCGTGACTTTAAAGGCGTTTCCGATAAAGCTTTCGACGGCCGCGGCAATTATACGCTCGGTTTGAAAGAACAGTCTTTATTCCCCGAAATCAATATCGATAAAATCGATAAGGTCACAGGCATGAATATCAGCTTTACAACTACGGCGAAAACGGACAACGAAGCTTTTCATCTTTTGAAATCGCTCGGCATGCCTTTCCGTAACGCTTCATCGGGTAATTAATTAAAGGGAGGAAAAAATGGCAAAAACTTCATTGATAATTAAATGGGAAAGACCCAAAAAATATAAAGTGCGCGAATATAACCGCTGCAAAGTATGCGGACGTCCCCGCTCTTATATCAGGAAATTCGCTATGTGCCGTATCTGCTTCAGAATGTATGCCAATCGCGGCGAAGTTCCCGGCGTTACCAAATCATCGTGGTAAAATTTACGGTGTCGGCTATCACAGATAACTTTGTTAAGGAGGATAAAAAATAAAATGAACATTACAGATCCTATTGCAAATATGCTCACGAAAATTAGAAACGCATGCCGTGCCGGCCATGAAGTGGTTGACGTACCTGCATCGAATTTAAAGAAAGAACTTACGAAAATATTAAAAAATGAAGGTTATATTAAAGATTTTAAATACCTGAAATCCGATTCTAAAGGCACTCTGCGTATTTATTTGAAATATAAAAACCGCCAGACCGTTATCGCCGGTATCAGAAGAATATCGCGTCCCGGACTGCGTGTTTACGTAGCCAAAGACAATATACCGAAAGTCCTCGGCGGACTGGGTATCGCTATCCTTTCGACCTCGAAGGGCTTAATGACGGACAGAAACTCTCGCGAAGCCAATGTCGGCGGCGAAGTGCTTTGCTATGTATGGTAAAAGGAGGAAACAATAAATGTCGCGCATTGGAAAGAAAATTATAGAAGTTCCCGCAGGCGTTGATGTTAAAATCAAAGGCCAGCATGTTTCGGTAAAAGGACCTCTCGGCAAGCTCGAGAATGAATTTCATCCGCAGATAGAAATCGTTATGGAAGGCAATATCATCACCGTAAAAAGACACACTGAAGAGCCTTTCCACAGAAGCCTGCACGGCCTCACCCGCGCGCTTCTCAACAATATGATCGTCGGAGTTACCAAAGGTTTCGAAAAGAAACTCGACGTTATCGGCACC
Source organism: bacterium UBP16_UBA6123 (assembly GCA_002423385.1). Classification (GTDB taxonomy): domain Bacteria; phylum Muiribacteriota; class UBA9980; order UBA9980; family UBA9980; genus UBA9980. Next base: position 54,222 of record DIVV01000130.1, on the reverse strand, counting down.
GGCTACAAAGTAGCCCTCGCCGGCAATAAATTAACGCTGAATATAGCTTATACGCATCCCGTTGAATTTTTCGCGCCGGAAGGCATTAATTTCAAGGTTGAAGCTGTAGCTAAAGATAACAGAATAACGATAAGCGGCATAGACCGCCAGTTAGTCGGCCAGGTCGCCTCCGATATTCGCGACGCGCAGAGGCCTGAACCTTACAAAGGCAAAGGCATCAAATACATGACTGAAAAAATCATGCGCAAAGCCGGCAAACGCGGTAAATAGTCTTTAGGAGGAGAAGCAGGAAATGTTTAATAAGATCAGTCGTAAAGAAATGAGAAAGAGCCGCCACTATCATATCCGCAAGGTTATGACCGGTACGGCCGAAAGACCGAGAATGTCGGTATTCAGAAGCACCAAACACATCGCAGTTCAGGTTATCGACGATATAAAAGGCCTCACTTTAGTCGCGGCGTCAACTTACGAAAAAGAGATCAGCGCTGAATTAAAGAAAAATAAAAAAGCTCTCGACGGCGTCGAAGCCGCTAAATACGTAGGCAAAGTTATCGCTGAACGCGCCAAAGGCAAAAATATAACCGACGTCGCATTTGACCGCGGCGGAAACCTTTATGTCGGCCGTATTAAAGCGCTGGCTGATGAAGCCCGCACCGCCGGTTTAAAGTTTTAGTTGATAATAAATTGAATATTGTTTGATACAAAGAAAGATGGAGGTAATACCGGCATGGAAAAAAGAGAACCCAGAAGAGAATTCAAAAAAAACGCTCCTGAAGCGTCAAGCGAATTCCGTGAAAAGATAATCAAAATAAGGCGCGTCGCAAAAGTCGTTAAAGGCGGCCGCAGGTTCAGCTTCTCGGCGCTCGTCGCTATAGGCGACGGCAAAGGCCGCGTTGGCGTGGGCCTCGGTAAAGCGAACGAAGTTCCCGATGCTATGCACAAAAGTATTCAGGCCGCTAAAAAAGCGCTTATAACGATACCCATGAAGGGCACGACCATTCCTCACGAAATCGTGGGCGAATTCGGCGCGGGTAAAGTATTTTTAAAACCGGCTTCCGATGGTACCGGAATCATCGCCGGCGGCGCTGTACGCGCTATCATCGAATTAAGCGGCATTAAAAATATACTCAGCAAATCGCTCGGTTCTTCGAATTCCGTTAACGTGGTAAAAGCCACGATACAGGCTTTGAAAAACCTGAGAGAGCCTTCCGCGTATATGAAACTTCGCCAGGGCGAAGAAGACGGCAAAGAATAATTGAGCGCCGATAATTTATAAGGAGCAAAATAAGATGAAAAAATTAAAAGTTACTCTTATTAAAGGAAGGGCCGGCAACAAGGCGAAAAGTTTAGCTAACGTCGACGCTTTAGGCCTTAAAAAAACGCATTCTTTTAAAATTCATCCTGATAATCCGTCTATACGCGGAATGATTTTTAAGGCTAACCACCTTTTAAAAGTCGAAGAAGTGCAATAGCGGCTATAAAGGCTGATATTACAGAAATTAAGATTTAAATATCTTAAAAGAAGTTTGAGGAGGGTCAAACGTGTATACACTTGGAAATCTTGAAGTAAATAAGGGCGCGCGCCAGTCTATCTACAGAAGAGGCCGCGGACAGGCCAGCGGCAACGGAAAAACAGGCGGCCGCGGCGAAAAAGGTCAGAAAGCCCGTAATCATGTAAAATTCGGATTTGAAGGCGGCCAGATGCCCCTTATCAGAAGAATTCCCAAACGCGGTTTCAAAAACCATCCGTTCCGTGTTATATATGACTGCGTTAACGTTTCAGAATTAGAACGCTTTGAAAACGGCACCAAAGTCGATATCGCATTACTCGTTAAAGAGAACATGCTTGCAGGCCGATCCAACGGCGGACTTAAAATATTGGGTAACGGCGAATTAAAGAAAAAACTGTCGGTTGTTGCCAATAAAGTCACTAAACAAGCTGAAGAAAAAATTAAGGCAGCAGGTGGCACGGTAGAGGTGATATAGTTGATAGCTACATTAAGAGATTCGTTTAAAATTGGTGAACTGCGAAGCAGAATTTTATTTACGCTTGCCATGATTGCAGTTTATAGGCTCGGTTCGCACATTCCGACGCCTGGTATCGATTCTACGGCCTTAGCGAGTTACTTCGGCCAGCAGGGCGGCGGCATTCTGGGATTCCTGGATATGTTCTCCGGCGGCGCGTTAAAGCGCTTCTCGATATTCGCGCTCGGCATCGCTCCCTACATTAACGCTTCCATTATCATGCAGTTGTTAGTGTATGTCGTGCCCCAGCTTGAAAAATTAGCCAAAGAGGGCACCGAGGGCAGGCAGAAAATAAGCCAGTACACAAGATACGGCACTATATTCATAGGCGCCATCCAGGCTTTCGGCATGAGCTTCATGCTCGCTAACGCCGGCGGCGAGGGCGTATTGACGCCGTTTATGAAAGACCACTTCGCGCGCTTCGCAATTCTTACCGTAATAACGCTTACGGCGGGAACGGCTTTTATTATGTGGCTCGGCGAAAAAATAACCGAAAAAGGCATAGGCAACGGTATATCGCTGTTAATATTCGTCGGTATAGTCGCGTCGCTGCCTTCGGCTATAGTTCAAACCTACAGGGTATTTTCGGGCGACGCCCTTTTCTACCCCAAGGTGCTTATCATTTTATTCTTTACGGTAGCGGTTACCGCGGCCGTTATCTGGATACAGGACGGCGTTCGCAAGATCCCCGTTCAGTATGCAAAACGCGTTGTGGGCAGAAGGGTTTATGGCGGACAGAATACTTATATTCCTCTGCGCATCAACCAGGCCGGCGTTATTCCGATAATATTCGCTTCGTCGATATTATTATTTCCCGGCTTGATCACCAACTTTTTCGCCCATTATTTTTCGATGGACTCGTTTATGGGTAAAATGACTAATTTCATTAATACCGTTCTCGGTCCCTCGCACTGGGTATATTTAAGTTTATACTGCCTGCTGATAATATTCTTCTCGTATTTTTACACGGCCATCACTTTCAATCCGAAAGACCTGGCCGATAACATGAAAAAATACGGCGGATTTATCCCCGGCGTTCGTTCCGGTAGGCCCACGGCTGAATATATCGACCGCACACTTATCCGTATCACGCTTGTAGGCTCTATATTCCTTGCGATTATAGCCGTTATTCCTAATATCATGATTAGTTGGGCTAACGTGCCGTTTTACTTCGGCGGAACGGCCCTTCTGATTGTCGTCGGCGTAGGCCTCGACACTATTAAACAGCTCGAATCGCACCTTGTAACAAGAAACTACGACGGATTCCTGAAGAAAAAAAGCAGGCTGTTTAAATAAGCGAGGCGGAGATAATTAAGATGAGGTTCATATTATTAGGCGCGCCTGGAGCCGGAAAAGGCACACAGGCAAAACAATTGACGGACAAATATAAAATAGTTCAGATATCTACAGGAGATATACTCCGCGAAAACGTTAAGGCAGGTACGCCGCTCGGCGCTAACGCCCGTTCCTTTATGGAAAAAGGGCTTTTAGTGCCGGACGATGTGATAATATCGATGATCGAGGAACGCTTGTCGAAGCCCGATTGTAGTAACGGTTTTATATTAGACGGATTTCCGCGCACCGTTGCGCAGGCCGACGCTTTAGGCTCTCTTCTTACGAAGATGGGCCTGAAGCTCGACGCTTGCGTTTACGTCGAAGTGCCCGAAGAAGATCTCATAAAAAGGATTTCAGGGCGTCGCGTGTGTAATAACTGCGGCGATTCTTATCACGTCTTTTTCAATAAGCCGAAAAACGAAGGAGTATGCGATAAATGCGGCTCCGGGCTTATTCATCGCAAAGACGATCACGAAGATACCGTTAGAAACCGTTTAAAAGTATATCACAACGAAACTCACCCGCTGCTCGATTATTATTTAAAACAGCGCATCGTTTTAAATATCGACGGTACGGGCGATATTAACGATATATTCACACGCATTACCGCCGGGCTGGAAGCGCAGGTTAAATAAATGCCAAGATCGGAAGTCGTTACAAAAAAATCGGCTCAGGAAATTGAATATATGTATGAATCGAACCAGATAGTGGGCAAAACGCTCAATCTGCTTCGTGAAAACATAAAGCCGGGAGTCACGACGGAAAAACTCAATAAAATAGCGCACGAATACATTCTGTCCCAGAACGCTTATCCATTGTTTCTAGGATACATGAGTTATCCTAAAAGCATCTGCGCGTCGGTCAACGACGAAGTGGTTCACGGCATACCTTCAAAAAAGCGCATTTTAGAAGAGGGCGATCTTGTAAGCATCGATGTCGGCGTAATAAAAAACAACTATTGCGGCGATGCGGCGATTACCGTTGCGGTAGGCGCGGTCAGCGAATTAGTTGCCAGGCTTATCAGGGTAACCGAAGAGTCTTTGTACGAAGGTATAAACCGCGCGGTGTGCGGCGGATACCTGGGCGATGTTTCCAACGCCGTACAAACCTACGTCGAATCGCACGGTTTTTCGGTCGTGCGCGATTACGTAGGCCACGGTATAGGCCGTAAGCTGCATGAGCCGCCGGCCGTTCCGAATTTCGGCAAAAAAGGCATGGGCATAAAGCTCGAAGCCGGAATGTGCCTTGCTATCGAACCCATGGTTAACGCGGGTCGTTACGATGTAAAGGTGCTGGACAACTCGTGGACTGTAGTAACATGCGACCGGAGCCTTTCCGCCCACTTCGAACATACCGTCGCGATAACCGAAAACGGGCCGCGCATATTGTCAAAGGCGCAATAAACGCCGATATTTGAACGCTTTTAAGGAGGATTTGCTTAGATGGCAAAAGAAGAACTGATCGAGGTATCTGGAGTAGTCGTAGAACCGCTCCCGAACGCGATGTTTCGCGTTGAACTGGAAAACGGCCATAAAGTTTTGGCGCATATTTCAGGAAAGATGCGTATGAATTTCATCCGCATACTTCCGGGCGATAAAGTTACTATAGAGTTATCGCCTTATGATCTGTCGAGAGGCAGAATAACCTACAGATCGAAAGGTTAATAAGGGCGGCCGCGTAAGCGCGCAACCCGATTCAATCTTTAATTTTAAAAAAAATAATAAATCTATTGATTTTTTTGAATTTTTGATGTAAAATAATACTCTTATGTTAAACGGGAGGATATATCATGAAAGTTAGAGCATCGGTTAAAAAAATATGCAACAAATGCAAAATCATTAAAAGAAAAGGCACGATACGCGTTATCTGCCAGACAGTAAAACACAAACAGAGACAGGGATAAAATTAATTAATTAACGGAAGGAGGGAAACAATGGCTCGTATAGTCGGTGTTGATTTACCCAAAAATAAAAGAATGGAAATCGCGATGACCTATATTTACGGTATCGGCCGTTCAGTGGCTCAGAAGCTGCTTACAGACCTTCAAATCGATTGGAATAAAAAGGTCAAAGATTTAACGGAAGATGAAATTATTAAAATCCGTGATTATATAGAAAAACATTTAAAAGTGGAAGGCGATCTCCGCCGCGAAGTTATCGCAAATATCAAAAGATTGAGCGAAATTAACTGCTATCGTGGAATCCGCCACAGAAGAGGTATGCCGGTTCGCGGTCAGCGCACTCACACGAACGCGCGCACCAGAAAAGGCCCGAGAAAATCGATCTCAGGCAAGAAGACCGCCACGAAGAAATAGTTTTTATGTAAAAAATGATTAATTGTGAAAGGAGAGAATAATGGCTGATGTAAAAAAAGGCGGCGCCAGGGTATCTCATGGCGTAGTTCATATAAAATCGACCTTTAATAACACGATAGTAAGCGTTACCGACAGACAGGGAAACGTAATATCGTGGGCTTCGGCTGGAACTTCAGGCTTTAAAGGTTCGAGAAAATCGACGCCTTACGCCGCCCAGCTGGCAACCGAAAACGCGGTAAAAAAAGCTATGGAACACGGACTCAACGTCGTTGACGTAATAGTTAAGGGTGCCGGTTCAGGCAAAGAAATGGCCGTACGCGCTATAAAAGTGGCCGGAGTTGAAATCGAAAAACTTAAAGATATCACGCCGGTTCCGCATAATGGCTGTAGACCCCGTAAAAGAAGAAGAGTTTAATTGTAATTAAAAGGAGGATAGAATAAATGGCGAAATATATAGGCCCTAAATGCCGGCTGTGCCGCACCGAAGGCAAGCAATTATTTTTAAAAGGCGAACGTTGTTTTTTGCGTGATAAATGCGCGGTTCTGCGTCGTCAATCAGCTCCCGGCATGCACGGCGGGAAAAGAAGAAATAAAATGACCGGCTACGGCGAACAGCTCCGTGAAAAACAAAAAATTAAAAAAATGTACGGTGTTTTAGAGAAACAGTTCAGACTTTACGTAGAAAGAGCTACTAACGCTAAAGGCGTTTCAGGCACCGTTCTTTTGCAATTATTAGAAAGAAGATTCGATAACGTTGTTACCCGCGCTTCTTTCGCGCCGTCGCGCTCAGCCGCAAGACAGCTTATAGTGCACGGACATTATAAAATCAACGGTAAAAAAGTAGACGTTCCTTCTTACATCTTAAAACCGAACGACGTGGTCGAAGTAACGGAAAAAGCGAAAAGCATTCTTCCGATAAAATCTTCCGTTGAAAACGCGTCGAAGAGAAACCGCTCTGAATGGCTCGAAATCGAGCCGGACAAGTTTAAGTTACAGGTAAAAAGAATGCCTGAGCGTACCGACATTGATCCTGAAATCAATGAAAATCTTGTAATAGAATTCTACTCGAGATAATTTTTATTATCCCGAACGGATATTTCTAGTTACTAGAAAGGGCGCGAAAAGCATTTTTTCGCTCATCCGGTTTTATATTAAAGGAGGAGTTTGTGGAAATGATTCAGATCAAAAAACCCAGGATGATATACATGAAAGACACCAACATCGATTCTTCTAAGTATGGAAGATTCGTTGTCGAGCCGCTTGAACGCGGATATGGTATTACCCTTGGCAACTCTCTTCGCAGAGTGCTGCTCGGGGCATTTCCTGGCGCGGCGATCACCGCTGTTCGCATCGATGGAGTTTTACATGAATTTTCCACTATTCCTGGAGTTTTAGAAGATGTGACCGACATTATATTGAACCTCAAACAGGTAGTAGTGAAACTTTCCGACGAAGAAACCATTACGGTTTCCATTGAGAAAAAAGGCCCCTGCGTAGTTAAAGCGGGCGATATTCAGTGCGCCGGTTCGTTACAAATTATTAATCCTGAGCATCACATAGCGACATTAAATGAAGACGCAAACCTTAACATGGAGCTTATAATTGAAAAAGGCCGCGGCTATACTTTAGCGGAAAAAACAGTTAAGCAGGGACAGCCTCTTAACACCTTAAATATCGACGCAATGTTTTCGCCGGTAGTAAAAGTTAATTATACTGTTGAAGATACCCGCGTGGGCCAGGACATCAATTATGACAGGCTTAATTTAGAGCTGTGGACCAACGGTTCCGTTAAGCCCGATGAAGCCACCTGCCTTGCTTCCAAGTTATTAAGAGAACATCTTTCTCTTTTCGTCGATTATATCGACAACAAGCAGCAGGACAGCATCGTTATGGTTTCCGAGGAAAAAGAAAAGGTCAATAAATATGTTGATATACCGATAAAAGACGTTGAATTTTCAGTCCGTTCCCGTAACTGCCTGAAAAGGACTTCTATCAAGACCATCGGCGAACTCGCCACGAAGTCGGCGTCGGAATTGCTTGAAATCAAGAATTTCGGCCAGAAGTCTCTCAACGAAATCCGCGAAAAGCTCAGACAATACGGTCTCGGCTTGAAAGACGATCCGCCTAACGTTCTCGACGGAGTTTCAGTTCCCATGATTAACGATAACGACGAAGACGAAGATCTCGATATCGATGAAAACGAAACTGAAAATGAAAACGTTAAGGAAGAAGCGGAAAACTAAAGGGATCGCCGCTTACTTTATACCAATTTACGACACTAATCTTAATCAGGGCAGGTGAAAAAAATGAGACATCAATTAGCGAATAAAAAACTCGGCAGACGCGTGCCGCACAGAAGATCGTTATTCAGAAACCAGATAATCTCCTTAATGACTCATAACAAAATAATAACGACCGAAGCTAAGGCAAAAGAAACGCGCCGTATAGCTGAAAAGTTAATAACCATCGCAAGACAGCTTTCAGACGATAAAGCTAAGAATATGCATCTGAAAAATTGCGCATTTACGATACTTAACGATAAAAAAATGGTTGATAAACTTTTTAACGAAATCGCGCCGCAGTACAAAGAACGTAACGGCGGTTATACCAGAATTTACAAACTCGGAAGACGCGCGGGCGACGCCGCTGAAATGGCTATGCTCGAACTCGTTAAATAATTTTTTGGTTGCGGCGCTTTAAAACCGCTTACGCTGAATAAATAATTTATATATCTAACAATCAGGGGCAGGCTTAATCGGCGTGCCCCTGATTGGTTTAATGAAAGTTATGATTGATTTTAAAAAAGTATATTTCAGATATTCGAACGAGGAAGGTTCGCCCTACGCGCTTAGCGAAATCGATTTGAGCGTCGCGCGCGGCGAATTAGCCGTGGTGGTCGGCGCTAACGGTTCCGGCAAATCCACTATGGCGCGTCTTTTAAATTGCCTGCTCATTCCGTCGACCGGAAAAGTTTTTATCGACGGCCTGGATACTTCCGTCGAATCGAATTTATGGAGTATAAGAAAAAAAGTCGGCTTCGTTTTTCAGAATCCTGAAAACCAGATAGTCGGAACTATCGTCGAAAACGACGCGGCTTTCGCCCCGGAAAATTTAGGTTTGCCCGAAGACGAAATAGAGCGGCGGGTTTCTTACGCTCTCGAGGCGGTCGGCCTGCTCGGGCGCCGCGAATTTATGACGGCGCATCTTTCGGGCGGCCAGAAACAGCGGCTGGCCATAGCTGGCGTGCTTGCCATGAAGCCTGATATATTGGTGCTCGACGAACCTACGGCTATGCTCGACGCGCGCGGGCGGGACTCGATTATTAAATTGATTTTAAAAATTAAAAATGAGCTTAAAATTACCGTCGTGCTTATAACTCATTTTATGGAAAACGCTCTTATAGGCGATAAATTGATATGCCTTGAAAATGGCTTCGCCCGATTCGCCGGCCCCGCGCATGTTTTTTTTATGAAGGGCGGCGAATATATATCTAAATTCAATCTTAAACAGCCTTTCGGCTACGAATTGATCAACAGGCTCAACGAAAACGGTTTTTCTTTCAGCGAGAACGATTACAGGCAGGCGGCCGATCCTAAAATTCTTTCGGATATCATATTCAGGGCGGTTAAAAATGGGCGCTGAAAAAACGCTTATCAGTCTTAAAAATATTTCTTTTACTTATAATAAAGGCCTTCCTACGGAGTGCGCCGCGCTTTTTAACGTCGATATCGATATTAATTCGGGCGAAATTATAAGCCTTATAGGTCATACCGGTTCCGGTAAGTCAACGCTGGTGCAGCTTTTAAATTCACAGCAGGCGCCCGGAGCCGGAGAAATATCATGGCTCATCGACGGCGTGTGCGATGAGCGGGGCGCCGCAATCCGCCGCCGCGTGTGCGCGGCAGTGGGACTTGTTTTTCAATATCCCGAAGATCAGATTTTTGAAGAGACGGTTTACGACGATATAGCTTTCGGGCCGCGCCAGCTCGGCAAAACTCCCGAAGAAACCGAAAAACTCGTTTTTAAAATGTCGGAATTAATGGGCCTTGATAAAGAAATACTTTATAAGTCGCCCTTCGAGCTTTCGGGCGGCACGCTGCGCAAAGTGGCTATAGCAGGCGTTCTTGCAATGGAGCCCCGCGTCCTGGTTTTAGATGAGCCTATGGCCGGGCTCGACCCTAAATCATGCGATAATTTCGCGCGGCTTCTTAAAGGGCTTCGCGAGTGTCTCGATTTATCGATTGTAATGGTTTCGCATAATTTAGAATACGCCGCGGCGCTTTCGGATAAAATTTACTGCATGGCTTCGGGCAGGATAGTGCTTTGCGGCACGCCGAGAGAAGTTTTCGGCGAAATAAAAAAACTCGATGAATATCAGATCGGGGCGCTTCCTTCGGCGCTTATCGCGGCCGAACTTTCGGCGGCGGGGTTAAAATTCACTCAGACGCCGCTCACGGCGGACGAACTGGCGGCGGAGATTTTTAAAAATTATGGTAAATGATATAATACTGGGCCAGTATATGCCCTCCGGCTCATTCATTCATAAAGCCTCGCCTAAATTAAAGATAATATCCTTATTTTTATTTACTTTTTCAATTTTTTTAATAAAAGACAGCTATCTATATTTTTACTTTCTCGCCGTTAGTATTTTTATACTTAAACTGGCGAAGTTAAAAATATCGTATTTGCTCAGAGGCTTAAAACCGCTTATTTTTATATTCGTTCTGACTTTTATTTTAAACGCCGCCTTCAGCGAAGGCGAAAAGATCCTATGGGAGTGGGGGCTTATTAAAATTACCGTGGAGGGCCTTATATACAGCTTCAGATTTTTTATGAAAGTAACGCTGCTTGTTATTTACGCCACGCTGCTTACCCTCACCACTTCGCCCGTCGAGCTTTCAGACGGCATAGAAGACTGCCTGGCCCCGCTTAAATTCGTTAAATTCCCCGTCCATGAATTTTCACTCATGATGAGTATAGCGCTGCGTTTTATACCGACTTTAGTTATCGAAGTGGACAAGATAAAACGGGCGCAGGAGGCCCGCGGGGCTAATTTCAGCGAGGGAAGTTTTATCGCGCGCGCTAAAAATTTTATACCTATTTTAATTCCGCTTTTTATAACTTCGTTCAAGCGCGCCGACGAGCTGGCGGTAGCCATGGAAAGCCGCTGTTATATGGGCGGTGAAGGAAGGACTCGCTTCAGGCGCAAAAAAGACGGTTTAAGCGATTATTTGATTTTCGCGGCGGCGCTGGCAGTCGTTTATCCGGCGCTGGTGAATTTTATGTCGCATTTATAAAGAGCGTTTGCTGGATTTTTGCATTCAGGGGCGAATTACGCCCCTGGATTATTTGAAAAAAATTAAAGTTTATATTTGACATATAATTTAATATGTGATATAATTTTTTTCATATATTCGGTATTTGCCGGATATATTTTAAGCGTTTAAATTATGCTCTATATATAATTATAAACAAAACAGAAGAGGTGTAGTTAAAAATGAATATCGTAATCAATGGCAAGCACGTCGAGTTAACCGAGGCACTAACCAGTTATGTTCGCGAGAAATTTTCTAAATTAACTAATTATTTCGAACATATTATCGAAATCGACGTTACTCTTTCGGTTGAACAGACAAAAAATAAAGAAGACCGTCAGACGGTCGAAGTTACTATATGGGCTAACGGAGCGGTTTTAAGAGCGTGCGAATCATCATTTGATATGTATGCGAGCGTAGATCTCGTTTTAGATAAACTTGAAAGACAGATAATTAAATACAAAGAAAAATTAAAAGACGTTCCTCGCCGCACCGCTCATCAGAAGCGCGAACGCGAAGCTACGCATACGGTTTTATCGCTTTCAGAAAAAATCAGCGACACCAGCGAACCTAAAATAATCAGAACTAAAAAATTCGCGTTAAAACCGATGTTCGCCGATGAAGCGGCAATGCAGCTCGAATTATTAGGACAGGATTTCGTCGTTTTTTCGAATGCGCAGACAAGCGAAGTAAACGTCGTCTATCGCAGAAACGACGGTAACATCGGTTTGATCGAACCTCACTTTTAATAGCGTATTTTACAATTCAGGCGGGGCTCCGGCAATGTCCGCCGCGCCGCCTGAAAGCATTGTTAAAAAAACGGTTAAAGCTTTTTTATCCTGCATTAAAGGTGGTATTTGTTTATGGATATGAGACTCACGAGCTTAATAAATGAAGATCTGATCGAACTTGATTTAAAAGCTACGAAAAAAGAAGACGTAATTTTAGAAATGGTCGGCCTGCTTGAAAAAGCGCGTAAGGTTACCGATAAAGAAATATATTTTAAAACCGTTATTGAACGTGAAAACCTCGGTTCGACCGGCATCGGAAAAGGCATAGCCATACCGCACGGCAAATCCGACGTTATAACCGAAGTCGCGGTCGCTTTCGGGCGCTCTAATGCGGGAATCGATTTCGATTCGCTCGACGATCGTCCGGTTAATTTAACTTTTTTGCTCGCCGCTCCTAAAAATGTGGGCGGCGTTTATTTGAAAGCGCTTGCGCAGTTGTCAAGGCTTTTAAGACAGCAAGACTTTCGCGAGAGCCTTATAAGCGCTAAAACAAAGACCGAAGTGCTTGAAATACTTTCAAAAGCCGATCAGGCGGAACAATAATTTTAAAGCAGCTTTCGATTTTATCGCTTTAAACGGTAAATAAGCATCGTGAGTGCAGGCTTATAAATTCGCGTGGTTGAATATATGATTAAATTTATATAAAAAGCATCAGAGGCGACCGGTAATTGGTTTACACTGATGCTTTTTAATAGTTAAAGGAAAAGATTTTTATGTTTACTCCCATCGTAAAGTTAATGAGATATTTATTTAATTACAGCGATCGCGAAGTGCGCCGCTGCAGGGCAGTTGCGGTTCGCATCAACGAGCTGGAGCCGGCCTTTCAAAAATTAAGCGACGACGAGTTGAAAGCTAAAACTCCCTATTTTAAACAGCAGCTCGAACGCGGCGCGGCCGTCGACGATATTTTAATCGAAGCCTTCGCCACCGTGCGCGAAACTTCGCGCCGTGTTTTGAATATGAGACATTTTGACGTTCAGCTTATCGGCGGAATGGTCCTTCATGAGGGGAAAATAGCGGAAATGAAGACGGGCGAAGGAAAAACCCTCGTGGCGACTCTTCCGCTCTATCTTAACTCTCTTAGCGGCCGCGGCGCGCATCTTGTTACCGTCAACGATTATCTCGTTCGCCGCGACTCGGAGTGGATGGGAAAAATATATAAATTTCTAGGCCTTTCCGTCGGCACCATCATGAACCAGATGGACCCTTCGGAGCGCCGGGAATCTTACGCCGCCGATATCACTTACGGTACCAACAACGAATTCGGTTTCGATTATCTGCGCGATAACATGGCCGTCGATCTCGAAGAGCAGGTCCAGCGCGCGTTTAATTACGCAATCGTCGATGAAGTGGATTCCATTTTAATAGACGAAGCCAGAACCCCGCTTATTATATCGGGCCCAGCCGAAAACGCCACTTCGAAATATTATGAAATATCTAATATCGCAAAACAGCTCAGGCGCGAGCTCGACTATCAGGTAGATGAAAAAGCGCGCACCGTGGCTATTACTGAAGAAGGCGTAGCGCGCGTCGAAAAGATGTGCAATATAGCGAACTGGTACGAATCTTCGAATATCAAAAACGTTCATCTGCTCAATCAGGCGCTTAAAGCTTACAACCTTTTTAAACTCGATCGCGATTACGTAGTTAAAGATGGCGAGGTCATTATAGTGGATGAATTTACGGGACGCCTTATGATAGGCCGCCGTTATTCAGAAGGTCTGCATCAAGCCATAGAAGCCAAGGAAGGCGTTAAAATACTACGCGAAAACCAGACGCTGGCTACTATCACGCTCCAGAATTATTTCAGGATGTATAACAAGCTGGCCGGCATGACCGGCACGGCCGAGACCGAAGCGCGCGAATTCGGCGAAATTTACAAACTGCCCACCGTGGTAATACCCACTAACAGCGATCTTGTGAGGCTGGACGCGCCCGACGTCATCTATAAAAACGAAGCCGCCAAATATAAAGCGGTAGTTGATGAAATTGTCGAAGTCCACAATGAGCGCAAACAGCCGATGCTCGTGGGCACCATCTCGATAGAAAAATCGGAGCTTCTCGGCGATATGTTAAAAAAACGCGGCGTGAAGTGCAATATATTGAACGCCAAATACCACGAAAAAGAAGCTGAAATAGTTTCTCAGGCGGGCCGCAAGGGCGCCATCACCATAGCTACGAATATGGCCGGCCGCGGAACGGATATCGTTCTGGGCGGAAATCCCGATATGCTCGTAAAATCCGAAGCCAATAACATCGAAGACGAAGGCGAAAAGAAGAAAATGCTTGAAGAATACAGGCAGTTATGCGCTACGGAAAAAGAAGAAGTTTTAAAATCAGGCGGGCTTTACATCATAGGCACCGAGCGTCATGAAAGCCGCCGCATCGACAATCAGCTTCGCGGCCGCGCTGGCCGCCAGGGCGATCCCGGACTCACGCGCTTTTTCCTTTCGCTCGAAGACGATCTTTTAAGGCTTTTTGGTTCCGATCGTATATCAGGATTAATGAATACTTTTGGAATGGAAGAAGACGTGCCCATCGAATCCGGCCTTGTTTCGCGCGCCATTGAAAGCGCCCAGAAACGCGTGGAGGGACGTAACTTCGACATAAGAAAGCACGTGTTGAAATATGACGATGTTATGAACAGCCAGCGTACGGCTATTTTCAAGCAGCGCCAGCAGATACTCGAAACCACGGACGTAACCGAAATAATGATTGAAATGTTTGAGGAAGTTATCGAAACTATGATAGCCGCTCATATTAATTTCGAGCATTACGAGGAGGAACGCGAATACGAAAAGCTGGGCGAGCAGTTCTACGCGGTTTTTGAGGTTAAGCTCGACGTTAAGGCTTTAGAAGAATATAAAATGGAAGAATTATTCGAATATCTTCTGGAGGAGGCCAAAAAAGCTTACAACGCCAAGCGCGAGGCTATCGGAGAAGAGGTTTTTTTAAATCTTCAAAAATATATAATGCTTAAAATGATAGACGATTCGTGGAAAGAACATCTGACGGCGATGGACGATCTCGAAGAGGGCATAGGGCTGCGCGCTTACGGCCAGAAAGACCCGTTAGTCGAATATAAAATCGAAGGCACTCAGATGTTCGAAGAAATGATTAACGGCATCAAAGAAAGCGTTATAGGAATGTTGTTTAAATTAAGGCCTGTAGAAAAAGAACCGGAAGAAATCAAGCCTAAAAAACAGGTGATTTATACAAACCGCGATGATAGCGTGTCTCAGAAAACTATCCGGCGCGACGCGGCTAAAGTAGGGCGCAACGACGCATGCCCGTGCGGCTCCGGGCAGAAGTATAAAAAATGCTGTGGAAAAGGGTAACGAATTGACAAATAAACGAATAAACAAATAGAAAAAAGGCAAGCAAATAAGCAAACAAACAAACGAGTAAACAAATAATTAAAAATTAAATAAAATAGAGGTGAACGTTCTGGTTAATTGTTTTAAAAACGCGTCATTCATTTTTGCGGTGATGTTTTTCATGGCGGCTTTTTGGGGCCGCGCCGCAGCCGTGAACGAGGGATTTAATCCGCGCATGATGCATGAAGCTAATAAAATGATATCTTGCTATGAGGCCGAAATATTAAAAAGCGGGCCGTCGCTCGATTCTTACGAATGGATAATAAAAGGCCTTAAAATAAGAAGAACGGCTTATTTCAACAGTGAAGACGGCGCCGGGATCGAAGCTAAAATTATCGAAAAATATAAAAAGATACTTGAAATAGATCCGGTCCATTACGAGGCTTTATGCGAGCTTATCGGCGCGGAAATAAATGCGGGGGCCGCCGGCGGACAACTCGATAAGCTCGACGGCATAGTAAAAAACAATCCGTCCCGTTATGAAGCCAGGCTTTTGAAGGGCCGCGTCCAGTTTTATAACGCCGATTTCGACGGAGCTATCGTCGAAATAACTAAAGCCGTATCCATGATACCGGCTGAAAAAAAAGATGAAAGCTCGTATTATAAAAAAATGCTCGAAGCCGCCAATAAATTTTCGTCGGTAATGAAAAAAAACGCGATTGATGGCGAAAAAAATTTAATAGCCGAAGATTCCGGCGCGCAAAAATATTACTCGCTGGCTTTAGTTTTTCTCGATGAAGAAATGGTTAAATATCCGGCCAATATAGACAAAGGAATCGAATTGTTGAAAAAAGCCATAGAAAAAGATCCCGGCCATTGCGAATCTTATATCAAACTTGGCGAGACGCTTGGCAGGCTTCGCGGCGATTATAAAGAGGCTATGAAAACGCTCGTTAAAGTTGATTCCATAACTAAGGAAAAAGCCGTTCTCAAGAGGGCGCGGCTTCTCCGTCAGAGATATTACCAGTTGAATATCTCGAAGGGTAAAGCTAAAAAAAAGTAGCCGGTATCGAATCGCTTTAATTTACCCGGCATATTTTTCCGCAACAGATTTTTATTAAAATACGGGCGGCTATGATTAAAAACCAATCCGATAATAAAGTAACGAAGAATAACACTAAAAACGAATATTTGTTTTTGGCGGAGCGTTTTAAAGTTTCGCGCATATCTTTTTTTCTTTCGCCGTTTTATAATTTGGCGGCGTTTTTTATGCTGGCGTCTTTTTCACTTCTGATGCCGGCAAAATGCGCTCTGGCCGAAGTTTCTCTGGTTGACGAACAGGATTCTTATTACTGGTACCAGGAAGCCAAATACCTGGCGGTTAACCGTAAAAATTACGAAAAAGCCATGCAGTGCTGCGAGCATTCGCTAAGACTTAACCCCGATAATTCGCACGCGCGCGAATTGAAAGAATGGCTTTCATATCGCTTGATTCAACTGGCGGAAATAAAAAAACAGAAAGAAGCTCGCATGAAGCAGCTCGAAGCGGCCGAAGGCGCTCAGGGTAAAGACGGAGCTTCGCCGAAAGACGGCGGGAGCGAAACCGCCGAAACCGAAACCGCTGATGCCGGCAAGGGCGAAGGCGAAGGCGAAGGCGGCGTTATAAATAATTTGAATTATTATCAGGGCCTGACCAAACTTACCGAAGGAAAATTCGATGAAGCAAATGATTTTTTTAAAAACGATATAGTTGAAAATCCTGACCGGCTTGAAGCGTGGTTTTACGTTTTTAAATATGAAAAAGATAACGGCAACGAAAGCGGCGCACTGTATTATTTAAGAAAGCTGAAAGAAAAAATTGTAAATCCGGGCGCGGGCAGCGTTGAAACCGAACTTTTAACTACGATAAAAAGGCAGTGCATGCTTTATCAGGATGAGGCGATATTGCAAAAGGGTATTTATAAGCATAATCTGGATATAGACGTTAAAAATGAAATAAAAGGAAATTATGACTGGAAGGCCGTTTCAATAATATCCGATACTTCCGATATTTTTGTGGAAAGAAAACTTTTAGCGTCGCTCGATATTCAAAAATTAAAGCAGTCCGCTTCGATACCTAAAAATTTCGGCACTCCGCATGATAATTTTTCGCTCGATTTAAACGGGCGCGTGGTAGCTTCAAAACAAAGTTTTAAAAAGAAACCGAAGATAGAAATACCCATGCTTACGCAGAAAGCGGCGGAAAAAATCCGCGACGACATAGAAAGGCTTATTACTCAGGGTGATTACTATGCTTATATCGGAATTTATGATCGCGCGCTCGCTTTTTACAACGAGGCGCTTTCGCGCGCGCCTGAATCGCCCGTAGCCAATAACAACAAAGGCGTTATGCTCAAAGCCAAGGGCCACTTCGACGAAGCCGCCAGATGCTTTAAAAAAGCAATATCATACGATAAATCTTATGTAGAAGCCTATAATAACCTGGCCACCGTTTATTGCGAACTCGGAAACGACGAGGAGGCTCTTAAACTTTATCTGGCCGCTTCGAAACTCAACCCGTTCGAGGCCGGAATTCTCTACAATATAGGCGTGTTATATCACAAAAACGGATCGCTGGATAAAGCTCGGGAATATATAGGCCGCGCCGCCGGCTTAAACGCCGCCGATCCTTCTTATTACTATCAGTTGGGCCTTATCGATCTTAAAAAGAACAACAGAAAATCCGCTTATCTAAATTTTCAGAAAGTCTCATCGATGGTTTCACGCGATTCGGAAGTATATCATAAAGTTCGCGAATTGATGCAGACGCTTACAAAAGAATAATTATATTTTTTATTTTTTTGCCGATAAAATTTATTATGCAAAAAATAAATTTTAAATATGACTTATATCAATCTTTTGTTTTTAAAGCGCCGATTTTATTTTTAATTTTAGTAAGCGGTTTTGTTTTTATATTTTCTGCGGCCCATCCATTATTTTCTCACGCCGCCATCGAGTTTGAAGAAACGCTCGAAGAGGCTTCGGAATCCGACGGAGACAGCGTTTCGGGAAGCGTCGATAATTCGCTTCAGACCGATTCCGACGATGAAGACAGGGATTATGAAATTTACGTCAATATTCCGTCTTTTACTTTAAAACTCATATCGGGCGGCGAATGTGAAAAAAAATATAAAATAAGGGTAGGCAAATTATCCACTAAAACTATTACAGGCGTAGGCTCGGTGACTAAAAAATTTAAAACGTCTTATTTCAGATATTCGTCGGGAGAGCAGAAAGGCGAAATAATTCGATATTCAAATATCCGCAGTAGTTTTAACGGTAAAATAGTCAAACGGATTAAAATTCCCTATGATAAAATTAAAGGAGTCGAACTTGAAATTAACGGCGTTGTCACAGGCCAGATAATACACGCTACCACCAATCCTGAAACTCTGGGCCACGCATGTTCGTCAGGCTGCATAGGACTTTCCATCGAGGATATGCTCGACCTTTACGGCAGGGTTAAATCGGGCACTAAAGTTTTGATTGAATATAATCCGGTCGAGTATCATGACGGTTTTTTTTATTTTTATCCCGATATTTATAATTATAAGCCTGACTACACTGAACTAATCGAAGAAATTTTAAATTCATACGGCATTTCATATACCGATGATTTTATTAAACAAATCATTAAAAAGGGAAGAAAAGAAAAAAAAGTCGATATATCAGAAATTTATAATGAAATTAAAGATAAACTCGCTATTGAAGATGTCGTTGTTTTTCAACCCTGATAGTCATTTAAAATTTCCCCTTTTCTAATCGAATAACCGCGCTTATATTTTATTAATTTGTCAGTTCAAATTCTACCTTTAAAATAAATGGATTTGACTTTATTTCCTATGTTTGATATAATTTGTTATATGATAGGAGATAAATATGAATAACGCATGTAATATTAAAAAAAGCGCATATAATCATTTTGCTTTTAAAAAGGCTTTTTCGATTATTGAAATGGTTATCGCCATAGCGGTGATAGGTATTCTCACCATATTCGTTCTGATTTATTATGTAGGCATCTTAAGAGATGCGGAAATTATTAAAACTAAAGAATTGCTCGATCAGGTTAGAGACGCCTGCCGCCGGTATTACTCCGATCAGGGCTTTTATCCGACCGAGGTGCGGCATCTTTATCCGAAATATTTAACAAGGATTCCCAAAACACCATGGAACACCGATTTCTCGATTAATTTTGGCGAAGTCACCGAAGTCGTTTGCTTTATTCCTCTGGATGGCAGGCAAAAGAGGAAAATGTCTTTAACCATAGACACTATAGGCTTCGCTCCCGATAATTATTATGATATTTCCAAGGATGCTAAAGCGGCGTTTTCTTTTACAAAAACAGCCGTAACAGCCGCTTCCACCAACGAAACACAGTTGTTCAACGTAGAGCTCAAGATTGAATTTAAATCTGCGATTACAGATAAAACTCTCGATCACGGGGCAGATTTCCGGTTTCAGGTTGCGGGCGCCGAAATTGACGGCGCGGTTTCCCAGGAGGCCGTGCCCATCGAGATAAGCAGTCTTGGCGGTCTTGAAAAGAGCGGCTTTGAATATAGTTCTCAAAAGCCGTTCGACAAAATAACCGTAAATCTTAAAAATTGCAAAAGAACTTCGGGCTTTACCTTCCAGTTATACAGGCCTCTCGACGAGGGGATATCCATGTATTACGGCCAGCGTAAGGTGCTTTTGAGCGGGGCGAATTCCGCGCCGCCGATCAGTCTTACAAGATCGATAGGCGAATCCACCAAAAGAAAATAAAAAGCGTGAAAGTTAAAGTAAGGTATTATTTATTGTCATGTCCTTAAATAATCTAAATTCCATTCCAGCCGAAGATCGAATTAACAATAACTATAATCTGCCGCAGATAAAAACAAGCGCGGCCGATATTCGTTCGCTTTCTCCCCAGTTGGTAGTTTTCGAGCTGCTTAAGGTTTTTTCGATCCAGATGGATATATCCACCCTTAACCGCACTATTTTAAACGAAGCCCTCATTCTTACCGGCGGGGTTTTTGCCGCATTGATTCATATAGACGAGCAAACCGGCGGAGTTAAATATATCCAGAAGAGTAACGGCGCGTTTGAAAAGAAAAAAAGCGTTCCTAATTTTTATTTGAATCAGAAAACACCTGTTTTCGCTGAAATTAATGACGGAGCTTTTAAAAATGAACGCTATGGCGAGTATAACTATATGCTTATAGCGCCATTTTATTTCTGCGGGCGCACGCTGTGCGTTCTTGAAATATTTTATGACGCGCCGCCCGGCGAAAAAAAAGCCGCCGATACGCTCCGGCTTATTTCGCTCTTTGAAAAATGCTGCGTTCTTGCCATCGTTAACAGCCTTATTAAAACTCATAATTATGAAATAACTAAACATAATTATAGCGACAGTTCGCGATTCGATAAATTCAGCAGGCCGAACGTGGCTTTAAGCAGGCTTACTTTCGCTTCTTATGTCGGCATAATATCCGAACTTCTTTTTATCTCATGCCCCTGTGAGTTTTCTTCGATTTTATGGTTCGATAAAAAAAATATAACGTATAGAATCGTGGCCGAAAAAACGATTTATCAAAGCGGCGGCGAAAAAATGTTATCCAATTATCGTGAAAAATCAGTTAAATTAATCAAGCAGGCCGTAAATGGAATGAGCGTAATTTCACTGGCAAATGAAAATGCCGCCGGCGCTCCCGATTTGAAAAATAAGACGCGCCAGGGCCGCGACAGCGTGGTTAATAACTATTTAGCGTCGCCCGTCATGAATTTTAAGCAAAGTTCGGGCGGCCTCGTTCTGATTAATAAATTATCGCATAAAAATTCGGGCGGAGTTGATTTTACTTATAACGACCAGCTTACCACGCTTATTTTAACTAACTATCTCGGCGATTTTTATGGTAATTTTTTAAATACGGCGACTATGGAAAATAAAATGAGAAGCCTTTCCATAATATACAGTTTAGCCGGCGCAAGCAGTAATTTATTCGAATTAAGCGATTTCGAGCGCTCGATAAAAAAAACTCTCGAAGAAATTTCGCGTTATATGAAAATTCATTCGAGCGTTCTGGTTATTTACGACGCCGACGATAAAAAACTTAAAATTTATTCTTCGCTGGATATCGATATTTCAAAGTCTATCGACTCTCTTTTAACCTCGATTAATATGGATTTCTGGTCCGCTGATCGTAATTACGGCGTTCGCGGCGAAAATGACTCCGAAAATATTATAAAACTTTCAGAAGTAAATATTTTTAATCACGCGCTCGATGATTTTAAAACTGAGTTTATTAAAATGAGCGGCGCGGCGGATAATAATCTTGAAATAAGCGTCAAGCCGGTTAGCTTTCACGGGCAGCTCTGCGGCTATATGCTTTTTATAGATTCCACCGGCGGCTCTGAAGCGGGCTGCGGCTTTATATTAGATGAAAGCGGGCCTGAAATGAACGAATTTATGTCGGCGGCTTCCAATATTTTATTATCGATGATAAAAGCGCAAAAAAATTATATTAAACTCAACGAACTTGAAAAACTCGCGGCGCGTATGGAGCGTCTTGCGTCGATAGGCGAAGTGGCGGCCGGCGTGGCGCATGAAATCAGAAATCCGCTCGGCGGAATATCTCTTTTTGCCACCTCGCTCGCAGCCGGTTTCGATGAAAACGACAACCGAAAAAAATGGCTTAACCAGATCATCGAGGCGGTCGGCCGCATAGGTAAGATCGTTTCGAGCCTTCTAAACTATTCGCGCGAAGAAATTATAGCGAAGGCGCGTTATAATGCGGTAGTTCTCGTTAATGAATCCATAGCCGCGCTCAATAACGACTCGAATTTTTCATCCGGTGCCCGCGGCATTAAATGCAGTTTCTATAAAGCGCCCTATCCCGCGCTTAATTCTGGCGGCGCAGTTGCCGCGCCTCTGGCCGGCAATGAAAAAATAACGGTTAACTGCGACGTGGAAAAAATTAAACAGGTATTTTTAAACCTCGCGCTTAATTCGCTTAACGCTTTTAATTCCGATAAATCAGAAACGGCCGGCTGCGAAATCGATATTATATTTTCCCGCGACGATGCAAATGCGCGATTATATATTTATTTTTGCGATAATGGTCCCGGCGTGCCCGAAGATATCAAAGATAAAATTTTTCGTCCTTTTTTTACGAGCCGTTCTAAAGGAACCGGACTCGGCCTGGCTATTGTTCAAAAAATTATAGAGGCCCATTCGGGTGCGGTCCGCTTGATCGATTCCGAAAAGTTCGATATTTTTAATAAAAAATATGGCGCTATATTTGAACTCAGCTTACCTGATTAAAAATAAAAATGCTATACTTACTATAGTTTTTGATGGCAGGAGTAAATTGAAGCAATGATTAAACCGACGGGTTATTCCATACTGGTCGTTGACGACGAAGATATAATGCGTAACGGCCTGTGCGAGCCGTTAACCGCTCTGGGATTCGACGTTCGCGGCGCCGCGAGCGCTGAGGAGGCTTTAAAGCTCCTGGATGAACGCGAAGCCCATATCGTAATTACCGATTTGCGCCTGCCCGGCATGACGGGTATGCAGCTTTTAAGCCGCGTACTCGAGAAAAAGCCTGCGACGGCAATGCTTGTGATGACCGCGTATGGAAGCGTCGAAACTGCCGTTGACGCCATGAAAAAGGGCGCCTTCGATTATATCACAAAGCCTTTCTCATTCGATGAAATACAGATAATGATTGAAAAAATGAGTGAAAAGCTCGATCTGGTTATTGAAAACGAGAAACTCAAGACCGAATTGAAAGGCAAATACAGGCTGAGTAATATAATAGGCAAATCAAAGAAAATGCAGGCGATGTATGAGCTTATTGAAAAGGTGTCCTCGTCTGCCGCTACGGTTATAATTTACGGCGAGTCCGGCACCGGAAAGGAACTTACCGCCAGCGCCATTCATTACAGCGGCCAGCGCGTTAACAAGCCCTATATCAAACTCAACTGCGCGGCCCTTCCTGAATCGCTTCTTGAGTCCGAACTGTTCGGATATGAAAAGGGCGCTTTCACCGGCGCTCTCGCTAGAAAGGCCGGCAAATTTGAAAGCGCCGAAGGCGGCACTATTTTTTTAGATGAAATCGGCGATATAGTTCCTGAAATACAGGTAAAATTATTGAGAGTGCTTCAGGAAAAAGAATTTATGCGCGTCGGCGGCGTAACTCCCGTCAGGGTTGACGTTCGTATAATATGCGCCACAAACGCTAACCTGGTCGAAAAAGTAAAAGCCGGCAAATTTCGTGAAGATTTATATTACAGACTCAACGTGATTCCTATTTATATCCCTTCGCTTCGCGAAAGAAAAGAAGACATACCCTTGCTGATTAATCATTTTATTGCTAAATTTAATTCAGAGAATAATAAAAAGTTTAAAAAAGTTTCAGACGAAGTGCTTAAATTATTTTTTAATTATGACTGGCCGGGTAATATCAGGCAGCTTGAAAATACTATGGAAAGAATTATAGTTTTAAATGACGATGACCTGGTCACTAAAGATATGATAACCCCGGATTTGATGGCGGAATTTAATACGGTATCCGCCGCCGGTGCGAACCCTGGAGGTTTTATAAAAACGCCCGGTCAGGCGTCTGATTTTTATCAGTCACGCTCATTTAACGCCCCCGCTGCCGTCGTTGATGACGGCACGGCTAAAAATAATACCGGTTCATCTCAGCAGGCCGTTTCCGGGGTAAATGCTTTAAATATAGCGCCGCTCGCTCCGCTTGAAGAAGTTGAAAGGGCCCATATAGCCAGGGCGCTTAAAATACTTGACTGGAACCTTTCTAAAACGGCCCGTTCTTTAAAGATCGACCGTAAAACGCTGTATCTTAAAATCGAAAAATATAAGATCGAAAAAGAAGTTTATTAAAATAAAGGCAATCTTAAAGTAAAAGGATTGATTATGAATAACGACAATGTTATTCAGGTGTCGTTTCAGCGGAATTTTTTAAAAGATGATGATCAGCCGGTCGATTTAAAGACCGGCGGCGAGATTATACAACTGAAAACTACCGCTAACGCCATGAATAAAGGTATGCGCCCCGTAAAGAACTTTTCTAAATTCGTCGCAGGCCGTCAGAAAGGCGAAAAGCCCGAAATAAGCTGTGAAGAAGCTATCTCTATGTACCGCGATAAAAACAGGCTTATACTAGGCAAGCCTTCTTATCATCACGGCATGGGAATGCTTTATATCGAATATGGTTTTTTTGAAAGCGCAATTGATTGTTTTAAAAAATCCATCGAGATCGATTCATACTACGTTGACGCATTTGCCGGTCTGGGAGTGGCTTATCTTAAACTCAACAATACCGATTATTCGCTTAAAATGTATCTTACGGCTCTGGCTATCAATCCTAAGTTAGTGCCCGTGCTTATTTCGGTTTCAAATATTTACTCGTCGCTCGAAAAGACCGCGCTGGCTATCGATTATATGTGCAAGGCAAAAGCTTGCGAGCCCCGCAACACTAATATTTTAAATAACCTGGGCGTGCTTTATGCCAGAACGAATAACTACGAAGACGCCGTAAAATGCTGGAATGAAGTAGTCAGGCTTAAGCCTTTCGAAATTGACGCCTATTATAACCTCGGAATCGCCTATTCTGAAAAAGGATTTATTGACGCGGCCATATTCATGTATTCGAAAGTCGTCAAAACCGGAAAAGGCTCGGCTCAGCTTTTTAATAATCTAGGCGTGCTTTACGAAAAGAAAAATAATCTTAAAAAGGCCCTTGAATGTTATCTTAATTCATATAAAATGGACGGCAAATGCACTGAAGTCATCAATAATATAGGGCTTGTTTACGCTAAAATGAATAATTACGTAAAATCGGTCGATTCATATCTGAAAACTCTTGATATAGAGCCGGACAACAAAAAAGCGCTTAATAATTTAGGCTTGATATACGGTCTGACCGGCCGTTTTTACGATTCGATCAGCACCTGGAAAAAATTGCTCAATATTGACTCGGCCGATTACAGCACGCATTTTAATCTTGGCATAGCGTACCTGAATGTCGGAAATAAAACCAATGCCCGTTATTATTTTGAAAGCGCAATGAAATTAAATCCGAAATCAGCCGAAGCGCTTATGAATTCAGGAAGTCTTTATGTGCAGGAAGCTAAATACGACAAAGCTATCGAAGAGTTTAAAAAAGTCATCAAAGTAGATCCGTCTTTTTATAAGGCCTATTATAATCTCGGCACAATTTATTATGTGCGCAGACAGTTTATCGATTGTGAAAATGTAATGAAAAAAGCTATTTCGTACTGTCCTGATTTTATTAACGCTTATTATTATCTGGGTAAAGTTTATTTTGAACTCGACGACGGCAAAAAAGGGCTTGAAATGTTTGAAAAAATAGTCGAAATATCGCCTGAAAATCCGATAGCGCTCACCGACTACGCCATAATGCTCTCGCTTCAAAAACGCCACGAGGAAGCGGTTAAATTATTTAAAAAGGCCGTTAAAATAGATAAAAACTATATAAAAGCTTACTTTAATCTTGGATTATCTTATTTTGAACTTAAAGATATGAAAAATTCCGAACGCTATTTTAGAAAGTGCCTTGAAAAAGAGCCGGGCAGCGAATGGGCGCAAAAAGCCGGAACTCTTATCAAAAAAATAGAAGCGTCGTTAAAAGGAAAATAAAAGAAATAATAAAATAAGTCTCTACTTATCGTAGTTAATCTTATCGAGCTGCTGCCCGCTTAATATAATAACGCTGTCGCCGTGCACGCTGCAATTTACCACGCCGCCGGCGCCGATGGAATACTTGCCCCCGGCTTTGCAGTCGTGTCCGTTTATCATAAATTTATAAGTGCGGTAAGTTTGATTGCTGAAGCTGTCGGCAACCAGCGACAGCATTATTTCGCGGTCTTCGCCTTCATCGATGAGCAGGTATTTTTTTTCTTTTAATTTTGACAGGTCGAAATTTGAGCGGTTCATAGAATAGTAGCTTTTCTGATTGTAGGCGAGCACGGCCGCGTTTATTATTGACGCTTTAATGGTGCAATCGACGAATTGATATATTTTTTGAATATTTTTCGATCCTGAGTATTTTGCCGAAGTCTCGTTAATGGCGTTTACGAGCCGTATAAAGGTGCGCTGAGCGTTACGCTGCTCTCCCATCTTTTTATAAAGCAACACGAGGTTATAAAGCGATTTAACGTCGTTAGCGTCGATTTGAAGTATCTTTTCGTAAATCTTTTCATATTCTAAAAGCGCTTCGTGTAATTTGCCCTGGCTGTATTTTGCGTTGGCCAGTTTTGAATGGCGAAGCACGTAGCGTTTAGTTTCTTCGATTAATTTTTTGCGTTCGACTGAAGGTTTTTCGTCGTTTGCAAGAATAATTTCATTTACCGGCATGGCGATGGGCTTGTTAGAGGGTATGCTTAATTCTTTTTCGCCGATATCGGTTTCGAGTGTGTCAATAAGAAAGTCTTCATCGGTAAAATCTCCGGTTATTTTGATTTCTTTTTTTGCCTCAGGCATGGGTTTATCGGCGATAACTATTTCGGATACCGCAACCGACCGTTTATTTTTTTCCTGTTCGATCCGCGAAAGCCTCGCTTTTTCGACCGCTTCGGCTTCGCGGCGCAGCCGGTCTTTTTCGGCTATTTCATCGGTTTTGACTAATTCGGCTATTTCATTTTTTAATTTTAAAGCGGTTTCGTTGGATTCGTAAAATAATAAAGCCGCGTCTATGGCTAATAATGCGTTTTGCGGGTCTTTATTAACGCTGTAAATATAACGCGCGAAACCGAGCCATTCGCTGAATTTTTTAGGATCGTAGATTTTGTTGCCGTCTTCTAATAATAATTTGGCGGCTTTGATCGATAGATATTTGTTTTTATTATTGTCTGATACGTCGGGTATTGGTTCAGGAGCTGTTTTTATTTCAGGGCTATCTTTATTATCTGCTTTGGCGCCTGTTTTTGCGTCCGCTTCAACTTTGCCGTCCGTTAATTGTGAATTTGAACCGGATTCTGCGCTATCTCCGTTATCTATACCATCATCGTCTTTTTTTACGCGCGATGCGCCCATTACGCGATTTTCTATCCTCTCTCTGAATTTTGCCAGCGTTATCTCTCTTTTAGCGGCGTTGAGCATGTATAAGACCTCTTCGTTGGTCAGGTCGTCTTTTATCGCCTGCTCGAAACAAAAAAGCGCCCCTGGATAATCGCGGCGGTTGAAGGCCTCGACGCCGTTGATATACCAGCGCCGAGCGCCGCCGGATTTGCCCTCGTATTGCGGTATTTTTAATTTGAAATCGTTGGGTATCGAAAGTTTGATGGTATCGGCTAAAACATACATATAAGCGAACGCTTCGGCGTTGTCGAAATCCAGTTCACACGCTTTTAATATAGCTTTTTTGGCGCCGTCGAAATCTTTGCGCTGTTCGTAGAGGTAGCGCGCCTTGAAATACCACTGCATCGAATCGTATTTTTGCTCTTCGGTAGATGCGGCAAGCGCGTCGGTGACAGGCATTATTTGAAGACGCGCCGTCGGCATTAGTAGAACGAATATGGTTATTATAAGCGAAAATAATATTTTTTTCATATAGTATCTTTTTATAATTAATCGATTTATCAAAAAGACAGGCAGAAGCCCGTCTTTTTGATAACTTCATCCGGCCGGCTGTGCGCCGCGCCGGATGTTATGATTATTTTAATTTTATAGCAGTTCGGCGGCGCGCGTAGCTAATATGCTGCGTTCGCCTTTTGTAAGCGTAATATGGCCTGCGATATTTTCTTTTTTAAACTTTTCCGAAACGATCGAAAGGCCGTTGGACGATTCGTCGAGATAGTGATTATCGATCTGGTAGGGATCGCCGGTCAATATTATTTTAGAACCTTCGCCGGCGCGCGTTATGATGGTTTTAACTTCGTGCTGCGTGAGATTCTGGGCTTCGTCGATTATAAAGTATATATTGGGCATGGAACGGCCCCTGATAAAGGTGAGCGCCTCCACTTCGATTAAGCCCTGATCGATGAAATATTTATAATTGTCTTTGCCGCCCGCTGCCGATAAAAAATCGAGGTTATCGGTGATCGGGTGCATCCAGTTTTCCAGTTTGTCTATTTTGCCTCCGGGGAGGAACCCTATGTCTTTGCCCATTGGAACGATCGGCCTTGCCACAAGGAGTTTTGAATATATTCTTTCTTCGACTACTTTTTGAAGGCCCGCGGCGAGAGCGAGAAGAGTTTTGCCGGTGCCGGCTTTGCCGACAAGCGACACAAGTTTGATTTCGTCGGATAACAGCAGTTCGAGGGCGAAGCGCTGTTCGAGGTTTCGCGCGCTCAAGCCCCAGGGTTTTGCGCCTATGTGATAAAGCGGTATGAGCTGGTCGAACGGCTGGTAAAATTTGCACAGCGCCGACTGGCCGGTGCTTTCGACTTTAAGAAGTACGCACTGGTTGGGATAAAACTGCTTATCGGGCAACTGAAGGCGGCCTTCGCGGTAAAAGGTTTCGATGGTTTCCTTCGATACGTAAACCACGTCGAAGCCTCTGAAAAGTTCGTGTACGTCGACTTTGTCGGATTCGTAATCTTCGGCTTTGATTCCGAGCGATTCGGCTTTGACTCTCACGTTGATGTCTTTGCTTACCATTATAACGGGACCTTCGGTTTCTTTAGAATTTTTAAGCCCTGAAGCTACCGATAAAATTTTATTATCGGCTTTAGTCGGATCGAAGGATACCGGCATTGTTTTGCAGTCGTGATATTTGAGTTCTATGCGAAGTTTTCCGCCGTCGTCGTTGACCTTTACGCCGTCGAATATTTCGCCTTTGTTTTTTATTTCATCGAGAAATCTCATCGCGACGCGGGCGTCCTGGCCGGCGCCGTCCTGCCTTGTTTTTAATGAGTCGAGTTCTTCGAGCACCATTATGGGTATTACGACCTCGTTATCCTGAAATTTAAAGATCGAGCGCGGGTCGTGAACTAAAACATTGGTATCTAAAACAAAAGTCTTCATTTCATACCTTCCTTCTATTTATAATCGTTCGAGCAGAATTTCATAAGCGGTTATTCCGTTTTCCACTTTAATTATATCGTTATAAATTTCCTTTTTATTATAGATTAAAATTATCGGATAGCTGCCTGCGCCGATATTTTCAAACCTGAAAGAGCCTTTGTAGTCGGCGACGGCGGTTTTGCCGGCAAGATAAATTTTTACGGGCGGACAGTCGCTTTCGCTTCTGCCTCTTATTCTGATTCTTCCGGCTATGGTGGCGTATTTGACGATTTTATTCAGGCGCACGACCATATTTTGGGTTTTAATGGTTACAATTATTTCTTTTTCGAGTTTTTCATATCCGTTTTTCTGAATTTTAATAATTTTAGGGCCGACGCCGATATTTTCAAGTTTGAAGCCGCCAAGTTCGTTGGTTTGAACGAATTTTTCGCCGATCGAAACGACCGCGTCGCCGACGGGTTCGTCGGTTGCTTCGCAAATGACGCTTCCGTTTAAATTGCCCGTGTTTTTAGCTAAATATATGACTTCGGGTTCGTAAGAATCGCTTCTGGAAAGCGATATTTTAACGACTCGCCTTTCGGCGGCGGTATGATGGAAGGTGTCCTGGCAGGCGAGATAGCCGTCTTTATGAACGGCGCATGAATAAATGCCTTCCGTTTTATTGATAAAATGAAAAACGCCTTTTTCGTCGGTGTAAGTGATATCGGAAGAGCCGTCGTTTTCGCCGCCTTCGTTGATTAACGAAACGCGCGCGCCTTCGACGGGGCGGCCGGAAAGGTCTTTAACTTCGCCGAGCACGGGAAGTATGCGCGCGGCGGGAGCGGCTTCCACGCGGCAAAATGCGGCCGCCTCAAACGACAGCGCCGCCAGAGCGATAAGCATGAATGTAAAAAGCCGCTGTATTGAATTGCTGTAAATGAAAAAAATATTATTGACGGCGGAAATCATTTATTATATTAATTCCTCACTATCGATTATTTTTTTGACGACGTAACCCGCTTCGGCGGCCATTATGTCGTCCGGCACGTTCTGGCCGTTGCTTATGTAAATTATTGGTTTATCCGCTTCTGAAGCTAGACTTAATATAGGGCCCCATGTGGTTGTTTCGTCCGTTTTGGTGAAAATAAGTTTATTGAAATTAACCTTTCCGAAATTTTTTATTATGTCCTGCATGTCGCGGTACTTGATAGTCGAGCTTATTACCAGAAATATTTCGATATCGATATTATTGCCCGGATATAAAAACTTGCGCAATTCGAGCACTTCGAGGTTGTTGCGCTGGCTTCTGCCCGCCGTATCGATGAGAATTACGTCTACGTCCTGGTGCTTCATAATGCAGGGGAGAAAGTCGGATTCTTTATATATTATTTCGTAAGGCACGCCGATAATGTCGGCATAGGTCGATATTTGATAGGTCGCGGCCACTCTGTAGGTGTCGATAGTTAAAAGCATCGCTTTTTTTTTGGCTTTCAGCACTAAGTTGGTGGCGATTTTGGCGAGCGTGGTAGTTTTTCCGACGCCTGTGGTTCCCACGAAGGCCACGAGCTTGGGCATTTTAACCCCCGCGGCTCCCGGCTGAGCGTTGTCGGCTTCGTCGTTAAGCGATATTTGCGGAGCCGTTTTGCACAGGCTGATAAGTTTTTTTCGCAGATGCTCTTTTAAAATTTCCCAGTCTTCCTTGCTGGATTCTGGAATGGTCTGTATGTCTATCATTATTTTATTTATGAGCGGCTCGCAGAATTCCGCGCGGTAAAGCAGGTCGTAAACGCGCTGAAGGTTTGGAGGATAATGAGCGCTGTTGGACGAAGCAGGCGTACCGGGGGCGGGAGAAGAAATTATTACCTGTTGCGGTTGAGGTTGTTTCGAAATTTGATGATTGAGCGAGTCGAGCTGCTGCTGCATGGTGCGCATCATCTCTAAGATGCGGTCGGTCCCCTCGTCGCGCGCCGATACCTGCGGCCGCGGTTGAAAGGATTGTTTTGGCGCCGCGCCGTCGGAAGTTTGTGAATAAACTCCGCCCGGCTGAACTTCGGGCTGGACCTGCTGACGGGAATTAGAATAAATCGCGCGCGGGTCTATAAATTCGTCGGCCTGCCTTATAAGCGGAGCGGGAGAGCTTTTCTGCCTTGCGCTTTTTCTGGACTGCTGCGGCGCCGCAGGCTCGTCTTCGATACGCACTTCGAGCTCCACCATGGTGCGGCCGCCGAAAATACCCAGAATAGCCCCGACTTTTATCTTGCGCTGAGCGACTATTAAAAAGTCTTCGCCCAGTTCGGATTTTGCGCTTTTAAGCGCTTCGAAGTAATTCTGAGCGACATAAAATTTAGTTAATGGCATTTAACGATCACCTATCAATTAAAAAGTTCACCAATTCTATAAAAAAATGACTTGAACCCCGTTTTTAACTTATCGACGGCGGTGCCGCCGTAAGCTTTGTCGACGTCTATGTTGAGCATCTTCTGCGCGATGTTCTGGAGGCAATTGGCCGCCCCTGAATTCGGACTGACTAAAATATAGGGGCTCTGCGCTTTTACGGCGGAGGGCACGACCTTATCTTCTAAAATATAGCCCATGTTTTCAATTTCGATATTTAAAAATCTCCTTGTTACAAGCGACAGCCTGTCGTAAACGTCCTGCGCTTCCACCGCGCCGGATACCCGGTTTATGACCAGATAAAGTTTTTGTTTCTGCTCTGATTCCCCGGCGGAGGCGGCTTTGATTATACCATAGGCGTCGGCTATCGCGGGCGGCTCGGGCAGCGTGATAAAAATTATCTCGCTGCAGGCTTTTAAGAAGCAAAGCACGTTTTTATTGATTCCCGCGGAAGTGTCAACGAGTATGATATCGACTTTGTTTTCAAATTCGCCCATTTCCGCCAGAAAGTGCTTTCTTTCGCCTTCGTTGATATTGGCCAGTTCGACTATTCCTGAACCGCCGGGAGCGAGCATTACTCCCGCGGGGCCGTGTATAATAATTTCTGATAGTTTTTTCTGGCCGGTTATAACGTGAAAAAGGTTAAATTTAGGCCTTAATCCGTATATAACGTCTATATTTGCCAGACCGAGGTCGGCGTCGAGTACCAATACTTTTTTACCCATTTTAGAAAATGCGATAGCGAGGTTAGCCACGAAATTCGTTTTGCCCGCGCCGCCTTTTCCCGAGGTGACGGCTATCGAACGTGTGCGCGGCGCCGTTTCGGGCGCGGCCGTTTTGAATGTTTCATTGCGGGCGGAAATGATTTTTTGTTGCAGTCCGCGAATCTGGCCCGGAATTTTTTCGATCGATTCCTCTGAAGGCTTTGTTGTCGATTCTTTTGATTGTCCGGCCTGATAGTTTTCAATAAAAAGTTTTCTTAAGTTGGTTATTTGATCGCGGTTAATCATAGCACTGATATTATAAACGGTTTTTTGATATTTGTAAAGACTTATGAACAAATAATTTTTTAATTTTTATTGTCATTTATAAGGCTTAAAGTGAAATCATTCCTATCGCTCTTACTTCGACGACGATTTCATTATATGAAAGAACGGGAAAATCAGGTGCGTATTTTTCAATGAAGCGCTTGAAAAATGGTCTGATTCCAGGGGTTACGAGTATTACCGGATTCGAAACGCTCGATTGCGCGATTTTTATTTGATCGATGGTATGCTGCAATATTTGCTGCGCGGCCTGAGGATCTATAGTGAAATTAGCGCTATTTTCGGTGCGCTGTAGAGAGTTGATCAATAATTCTTCGAGCTCGGGGTCTAAAGTGATCGATGAAATATAATTGTCCGTGTTTAAGTATTGTTTGGATATCTGGTATTTTAAAGCCGTTCTTACGTGCTCTGTCATAAAATCGATATCTCCAATGAATTTAGGAACGCATTCTGCGAGCGCTTCCAGCACGAGTAAAATATTTCTTATTGAAACGTTTTCCGAGAGAAGTCCCTGGAGTATTTTCTGGAAAGCAGCCGTAGTTACGGCGTTAGGCCCTACCACTTCGTTGATTAAATCGGCGTGAGTCTCGCGTACCGTTGTAATTATAGTCTGCACTTCCTGGCGTCCGAGAAGTTCGGGAGCGCGTTTTTTAATTAATTCCTGTATGTGGGTGATTAAAACGGAAGGAACGTCGGCGATGGTGTAACCGGCCGTTTCGGCTTGCTCGCGCTGAGATTCGGTTATCCAGGTGGCGGGAAGGCCGAAAGCCGGCTCCATAGTCTGTATACCCGGTATTTCAATTCCCTGTCCGCCGCCCATAGCTAAGTAATGGTCGAGCATTAATTCGTAACTTCCCGCCTCATTGCCTTTTATTTTAAGAACGTAGGCGTTCGGAGCGAGCTGGATGTTGTCGCGTATTCTGATAGGCGGTACTATCAGGCCTAATTCGATGGCGATCTGTTTTCTTGTCATGTGAATTCTTTCTAAAAGGCCGCCTTCGCTTTTTGAGACCAGCGATATAAGCCCGTAGCCTATTTCAAGCTCGATCGGGTCTGAAATTAGCAGTGAAGCCACATTTTCAGGCTTTCTCTGTTTTTCGACCTCTTCTTCTTTTTGCTTTTCCTGCTGCATTACCTGCTTTTGCGCCTGGTTCATATTCATTAAATAAGCCGCCGCGCCAAGCGTTATAGCGATGGTGAAAAAAGAAAGTTTTGGAAGCCCCGGCATCATGCCGAGAACGCCCATCGCGCCGGCGGCGATGGCCAGAATCTGTGGATCGTGAAACATCTGGGCGGCGATATTTTCGCCAAGATTGGTTTCGGAGGCGGCGCGCGTTACGATAATACCGGTGGCCGAGGATATTAACAGAGCCGGAACCTGGCTGACCAACCCGTCGCCGACCGTTAGAAGCGTGTATATCGCCGCGGATTCGCCCATCGAGAGCGAATGTTGAAAGACGCCGATTACTATGCCGCCGACTATATTTATTATGGTGATCACTATTCCGGCGATGGCGTCTCCCTGAACGAATTTCGAGGCGCCGTCCATAGCGCCGTAAAAATCGGCCTCCCGCTGCAGGTCGCGTCTTCTTTTGCGCGCGTCTTCGTCGTTGATTACTCCCGCGTTTAAATCGGCGTCGATGCTCATCTGCTTTCCAGGCATGGCGTCCAGGGTGAAACGCGCGGCCACTTCGGCTACGCGCCCCGCGCCCTTTGTGATTACGATAAATTGTATGACGGTTATTATTAAAAATATTATAATACCCACTACGTAGTTTCCGCCGACTACGAAATTACCGAATGCTTTAATAACCTGTCCGTCGAATTTTTCGCCCAATAGCAATATCAGCCTTGTAGATGAAACATTGAGGGCTAATCGGAATAAAGTCGTAATTAAAAGCATAGATGGAAAAATCGAAAATTCGAGAGAATTTTTTATATACATCGATATTAAAATAATAACGATGGAAATGGTTATATTGGCGGCTAAAAATAGATCGAGGATAAATACCGGCAGCGGGACGATTATCATCAAAACCACGGCTACGATAGCTATGGAGATGAGAAGGTCCGCCCTTTTTAAAATTTCGGCCATGGGCACGCTTAAAAATGTCGGCATTTTAACTCCGTAGTAAAAACGGCTATATTTATTACGTTAAGCGATATCGTTGAAATTATCATTTCGCTATTCCCTTTTGCTTGTAAACAAAGGCTAATATTACCGCTATAGCCTCGAAAAATTCCTCGGGGATGGTTTCGCCGACCCCGACTTTTTCGTATAATTGCCTTGCCAGCGGTTTATTTTCGTATAAAGGTATATCGTTTTCTTTAGCCAGTTCCCTTATTTTCAGCGCCAGAAAATCGGCGCCCTTTGCGGTTAATACGGGGGCCGATCCCGCCTGTGAGTCGTCGTAGGCGATGGCTATGGAAAGATGCGTAGGATTAGTTACTATCACTCTGGCTTTAGGCACTTCACGCATCATCTGTCCGGTGGCTATTTTTCTTGCGCGCCGTCTTAATTCCTGCTTTAAATAAGGGTCGCCTTCTTCCTGTTTATATTCCTGCTTGATATCGTATTTAGACATCATTATTTTTTTTTCGAATTCGAAGTACTGGTACGTATAGTCTATTATGGCCAGAATTAATAAAACCATGAGAATTTTAAGGCACATATCGAAAAGCATGGGGGCGGCGGTTCCTATTATCTGGGAAACATCGAGTCCCATAAAGCGCGAGAACGTTTTTACGTTTTGAGTGAAGAAACTGTAAGGAAAATAGATGACTACCAGAACTTTGGATATGGATTTAAAAAGTTCGAAAAGAGGTTCCTTTGAAAAAATTTTTGACATTCCGTTTACCGGATTGAAACGCGATATGTTAAGAGCCATGGGTTCGAGAGAAAAAACGAAACCGACCTGATAAAAACTTATAACCAGCGCGGTTAAAAACGCCGTTATTACCACGGGAGAAATGGCCCGCCAGATAGCTAAAGTGAAATCGATTATAATTTTATTGATTGCGGCATTATCGAAATTTAGCGGCGGGTTGGAATAAACCATTCTTAGATATTCGATTATGGTTTTCAGCGAAAAGCCGCCGCTGTAGTATATGGCTATAAAGCAAAACGTTACGACTGCCATTCCGGTGAGGTCGGCGGATTTTGCCATCTGGCCTTCCTCGCGGGCTTTTTCGCGCCTGCGCGGCGTGGCTTCTTCAGTGCGCTGGCCGGTCGGGGAATCATCGGCGAAAAGCTGTAAATCAAAGTCAATGAACGAAAGTTCATCGAAAACTTCGATACAGTCTTCGGCCGGGTCTTCTGAAGTATTAAATATTTTGAATATATTATATTTGGGCGGTTTATCTTTCATATTATTTTATATATAATTAATTTAATTTAAATTTCGCGCTATTTGATATTTTTCGTATTATCTTAGTAAATAAATGATTCTGGTAATTTCGTCGAAAATATTCGAGTTGATCAAATAAATAAAATATCTGACCAGATCGTCCATGTAATATATTATTATTAAAAACGACATCAATATATTCAGCGGAAAGCTGATTAAAAAAACCTCGAGGCGCGGCACCGCGCGCGAAATAATCCCGAGCACGACCGAGAGCATTATAAGAGGAACCACTACCGGAGCGGCTATTTTTATTCCTATGGTAAAAAATTCGGGCGCCCTGTTAAAAATTTCTGAAACGAAATTTCCGTTATAGTTGACCAATCCGAGCGGTACGAGTCTTAAGCTCTGGTTGAAAGCTTCTATTATTAAATGGTGGCCGTTAATCAATAAAAATATCAGAGTGAAAACGAGGTAGTTCAAACTTCCCATAATGGATTCTTCCTGCTGCGATTCGGGGTCTATTACCGAAACCATCGCGAAGCCTATTTGAATACCCATCATTTCGCCGGCGAGTTTGACGCCTTCGATAACAAAGGAGGCCACGAAGCCGAGAAGGAGGCCTAAAAGTATTTCTTTTATGACGATAAGGCCGAAAATATAAATTTGAGGCGGAATCTGGACGGGGCCGCGCATCGCTATTTCGGTAGGCAGAAGCAGCATGGAAAGCGCGAGCGCGCTCATGACTCTGACCTGCGCCGGCATGCTTTCGGCGCCTATTACGGGCGCCGAAGTGAAAATACCCGAAATTCTTATTAAAAGCAGAAAAAAGGTTTCAATATATTCGAAAACTTGAATGTACATTTCACGTCCGTGTTATTTAATAACTAATTTAGCGTAATTTATGAAAATATCGCGGCTATAGTCCACGAGAAGCCTGAGCATCCAGTTGCCGAAAAAAACTCCGGCAAGGCTTAAAGCGACGATTTTCGGAACGAAGCTCAGAGTCTGCTCCTGGATGGAAAATGCGGTTTGTATTATTGAAACACTGACGCCGACTATAAGTCCGGCAATCATCATTGGCGCCGAAGTTAAAAGCGTGACGTATATCATATTG
Source organism: bacterium UBP16_UBA6123 (assembly GCA_002423385.1). Classification (GTDB taxonomy): domain Bacteria; phylum Muiribacteriota; class UBA9980; order UBA9980; family UBA9980; genus UBA9980. Next base: position 17,216 of record DIVV01000130.1, on the reverse strand, counting down.
GTCATTAATTCTATAACCGTGCGTTCATCCATTATTTTTATCCCCGCGGGTTAAAAACCCGCAAATATTTTGACGCGGTTTTCCCGCGATCAGGCGAAACTGGCCACGAGCGATTTGATAATTAAATGCCAGCCGTCGGCCAGAACGAAAATTAAAATTTTAAAAGGCAGCGATATCATGGCGGGCGGAAGCATCATCATGCCCATAGACATAAGTATGGAAGCTACGACCATATCTATGACTAAAAACGGGAGGAATATAATCAGTCCCATTTCAAAGGCTATCTTCATTTCTGAAAGTATGAAAGCCGGCATTACTATATAAAAAGGCACTTCGGATTTTTTTTCATACTTTTTATCGCGGGCTAATTTTATGAATAAACTTAAATCGCTTTCCTGCGTCTGCCTGAGCATGAAATCGCGAAGCGCTTCCGAAGCTTTTTCTATGGCTTCTACCTGATTAATATTGCGATTAAAGTATGGCTGAAGGCTCGTTTCGTTGATTTTAGAAAAAGTCGGGGTCATAACGAAAAAAGTCAGTATCAACGAAAGGCCGATTATAATCTGATTGGAAGGCAGTTGCTGAGTGGCGAGGGCCCTGCGAACGAAAGAAAGGACTATTACTATGCGCGTGAAAGAAGTCGCCATGACTAATATCGACGGAGCGAGCGAAAGCACGGTCAGCAGTATTATTATCTGGAGAGCGACTGAAATGTCTTCGGGAGTGTTTGAAGGGGTTATTCCGAAATTGATTTTGGGCACCTGGATCGGCGCGTTCGAAGGCGCCGCGGCGGCTTCGGGCGTCCGGCGTGGAGCCGTCTGGTTTCCCTGTGTTTTAGCGCCGCCCGGAGTGCCGGATTGCGCCGTAGCGGCATGCGGCTGGAATAAATAAAAGAAAAATAACGCGGATAAAACGAAAAAAGATATTGGCGACGTTATGTAAAGCCGCATCAGCCTAACCTCCGAATGTACACCTATATTGTTCAGATACGGAGATTTTACTAAATTACCTCTGATTTGTCAATCGTTTTTTTGCGGCTTTTTTGTGGTATGCGGCTTAATTTGTATCGGCTTTATCGGCTGGCATGAATTTTTGAAGGTATTGCGAAAACATTTTACCTTTGATGTTTTTATCGCTTTTAAGTTTAATGCCGTCGAGCGTCTCTTTATCGCTTATTTCGCATATTTTACTGATTCCGCCGCCGCAGACGCCGAGAACGAATATTTTCGAATAAATTTCGACGATATAAATATATTTGTCGACCGATATCATCTGGTAGTCCAATATTTTAATGTTATCGCCCGGCGAAAAGCCCGAGGAGGCGGTCATATATTTTTTCATTATAAGGATTATAACGATGCAAATTATAGTAGCAAGAATGAATTTGATAATAGTCGAAGTGAAATCGAAATTAAAATTAGACACGGGTTCTTTATACTGTAGTATATTTTCGTAGGTCTGCGCGTACGCCTGCGACGATAAGGCGAAAATAAGGGCCGAAGCGGCCGCGCACGCCGGCGGTATTTTCGCCGCCAGCGCGCGTACGCCTTTTATAAAAGCCTTACTCGATTTTATAATATTGTATTCGTTCATTTGTTTTGCCGTTTTTATGCTTATATTTTTCAGATAATTCTTAATCAAGCTAACGCCGTCCGGCTCTCAGGTTAAGGTTTTAAGCTCTGGAGACGCTCGTGCGGGCTTATGATATTAGTTATTCGTATGCCGAAGTTTTCGTCGATTACCACGACTTCGCCCTTAGCTACAAGCTTATTATTAATTAAAACGTCGATGGATTCGCCGGCGATTTTATCCAATTCGATGATCGAGCCCGCGGTCAATTCAAGTATTTCTTTAATAAGCATTCGCGTGCGGCCGAGTTCGACGGTAAGCGTAAGCGGTACGTCGAGCAGAAGTTCTATATTCGAGGTCGCTCCAGCGGGAGTGCCGTAATTAAGTGAAGAAAATTTCGCCGCCTGCACGTTTTGCTGCTGCTGGGGCGGGTATCCGCCCATCTGTTGCGGAGGATAACCTACCATTTGCTGCTGTGGGGGATATCCGCCCATTTGTTGCTGGGGCGGGTAACCGCCCATCTGTTGCTGCGGAGGATAACCTCCCATTTGCTGCTGCTGAGGCGGGTAACCTCCCATTTGCTGTTGCGGGGGATATCCGCCCATCTGCTGCTGCTGTTGTTGCTGCTGCTGAGGTGTTTGTTGCTGCGGAGCGAATTGCTGTTGCTGTGTGGCAAACTGTTGCTGCTGGGTAGCAAATTGCTGTTGCTGGGTAGCAAACTGCTGCTGCTGTTGCTGGGCGGCTATTTGCTGTTGCTGCTGCTGCGGCGCTTGCTGCTGTTGTTGCGGAGGCGGCGTGAATTGCTGCTGCTGTTGCTGCGGCGGCGGCGCGGATGCCTGCGAGGTCACCTGATTTAAAATCGCGTCTATTTCGTCCTGGTTGGTTATCAAAAGCGATTGCGAAGCGCTCGGCGATACGCTGATTTCGGCCTCCGGCTGTTTCGACTGGAGCATTACCGTGCCAATCAGAGAAATTATATCCTGAGAAACGCTTACCGGCATGCAGATAAACATCTCGAAATTGAGTTTGTTTTTATCCGCGTTAAAGCTGATTTCAAAATTAAGTTTAGCGTAGATTAAATCGCTGCCGAAGCCGGGATCGTAACCGTCTTTAAAATCGTTTGAACCCGCGAATGAAATATTTGCCTCGAAAGGTATTTCGCCGGCAAGCGCGGTAAGTTTACTTTTCAAATAGATTTCGCTGAATCTTTTGAAAAATTCTTCTATCGCTTTGTCGTAATGCGTTTTATTGTCTATGGCGCCGGCGGTCCCGTCGCCGCCGAGTAAAATATCGCCGAAAGCGAGCGTATCGGAAAGTTTTATAAAAATTCCGCCGCGGCCTTTGATGGCGCTGTCGAAATCAAGATAATACTGATGCATTACCTGATCTTTATAATGCCTTGAAATATTTTCTTTTTTATCTTCGTTTACTTCAATGAGACTTACTTTAGTGACGGCCGAAATTATGGAGGTGAAAGCCTCGCTTCCGCCGCAAAAAACGTCGTCTATAAATTTTCGAAAAATTTCAGTTTCGTCGGGATTAAGTATTTTTACGCCGCCAGAAGGCGGGCCGCCGCTGTTTCCACCGCCGCCGCCGCTCCCGTCGCCGCCCTCGGTCCCTTTATCTGAAACCGGCTGAGTAATGCCGCCTAACAGGGCATCTATTTCATCCTGCGTCAATAAGTTTTCAGCCATTTATAATCCCACCTCTTCTTCATTTTCACGTACGACCTGTGCTATAGCTACTGCAAGTTTATTGTCGACAAGACCCGGGTTGCCCTTGAATTTAAGCCTTCCGCCTGCGTGAACGTCAAGCAGGTCGCTTGTTGACTTTCTTAAAATAATGACATCGTTTATATTTAATCCTAAAAACTCGTTGACCGTTATTTCAGATCTTCCCAATTCGACGACTAACGGGATTTTAGCTTTTTTTAAAGACTCTTCGAGCTTGCTCGCGTTTCCTTCGCTTTCAATCTTATTAATTGAAGAATAGAGAAACTGGACATTTAACTTTTCGAGTATGGGTTCTAAAACTATATGCGGAAAACATATATTAGAAGTTCCTTCTGTATCGTGAACCCTCACTTCGAAAGTGATTAAAAGCACCATCGCCGTGGGCGGAGCGATCTGGGTGAACTGCGGATTCGATTCCATTAATTCGATTCTGGGTTCTATGCTCACAAATTGCTGCCATGCTTCGGTAAGATCGTTAAGCAGGCGCGCGATGATTTTTTTGATGACGTTTTCTTCAATCGCCGTCAATGATCTTGATTTTGAAAGCGCCTTGCCGNNCCTGTCTATCATGGCTAAGGCGAGGCTTGGATTTATTTCGAAAACCGCGTTTCCCTTCAAATCGCCGCCGACGTCAAAAACCGATATAACCGAGGGATTCGGAACTGAACGAATATATTCTTCGTAGGTGATCTGGTCGACGGATATAACTTGAACCGAAACCATCGTGCGAAGCATCGTAGATAAACTTGTAGTTACCGTACGCGAAAAATTTTCATGTATTTTATTTATAGTTCTTAACTGCTCTTTAACGAATTTGTCGGGTCTTCTGAAATCGTACGGCTTGGTTTTTTTCCCGCTTTTTTCAGTTTTGGCTTTTGTTATAACCTGCGCGGCTGGAGCCGGCGCTGGAGCAGGCGCCTGCGGCGGAGCCATAAAGCCCGGCTGCATGGGCATTTGAAAAAATTGCTGCATTTGCGGCGGCGGTCCCATGAATTGCTGTTGCTGTTGGAATTGGGGAGACTGCTGCTGCTGGAACTGTGGCTGCTGGAATTGCTGCTGCTGCTGAAATTGCGGAGCCTGCTGTTGCTGGAACTGTTGAAACTGCGGCTGCTGCTGTATTTGCGGCGGCGGATTAAGCATGACGCCCGGCTGTTGCGCAGGAGCGGGCGATGCCGGCTGAGAAGCGGCTGGCGCGGGCGGAGCGGCAGGCTGCGGCGCCGGAGCCGAAGGCGTGTCCGAGCTGCCGCCGGCGAGCGCGTTCAGTAAATCGTCTATTTCATTTTGTGACATTACGCTGTTATCCGCCATTTAATCCACCCGCCTTTCGTTTAATCGTTTAATAAGTAATTATTAATTATAGGTATTTTAGCTTTTATTCCATAGTTATAGCCGAAAAATCATATACACTGACTTTAACGACTAAAAACTTTTTTTTAACCTGCCCGCCGAGAAAAGATGATTCGACTTTAATGTTATCGCCTATAATTAAATTTAATTCTTTTCGTATCGATCTATGCAATTCTTCGTTTTGATAACTTTTTTTAATTTCTTCTATTGGAAATAGCATTACCTGGCGGGCAATCATATCTCTTATAGCCGGCTTTTTTTTGTCGAGATATTCTTTTGCTTTAACATCGTTTACTTCGGCGTTTACTTTGAATTTGATCATGCCCTTTTCTTTGAGAGGATAAATCGTAAATTCGTCAAAGGTGATGTTTTCTTTGGTTATGATTTCCTGATCGACGGAAGTTTCGCTCTTTTTTTCCATGATGGTTTTATATACAAATATCGAAACGACCGCTGAACAAACCATGGTCGCAAGAAACGCTATCGCGATAAGAAGATATTTAATTACCATACTTGAAGGTTTGCGTTCTTCGTCTGACATTTATATACACCAACTTTTTTTGTATTGTACCGTTAGAGGCACGAAGATTTTTTGAAAATTTTATGAATATGCGACTTATGGTTTTATTCGATATTCATGGCAGAAAAATCAAAAACGTTGACTCTGATTACAAGGTTCATTTTAGAAACCTGTCCTTTTTCATCCGGCGCGTTTCCTTTAACGTTTTTATCAACGATTTCGTTTAAATCTTTTTTTATAATATTGTGAAGCTCTACTTCATAATATTTATGCTTAATTTCTTCTAATTTCATGGTCATAATCGTTCTTGATACGGCGTCTCTTACCGCGGGTTTTTTGCGTTCAAGAAATTCCTTCACACGGGAGCTGGCGACTTCGGCGTTCACGGTGAATTTAACTACTCCGCTGTTGTTGCCTTCTACTAAAAATATCGTAAATTCTTCAAACGTGACGCTATCTTTCGCCTCGAATTCTATTTTTTCAAGCTCTATCTTTTTAACCGCCGGTTTTGCTTTAGAAATCATGTTATAAACGAAAAATCCAACTATGACCAATACTATGAATCCTATTATTCCCGCGCCGGCAATTATATATTTTAAAGGAAATTTGCTTTCACCTTCGGACACTGTTTTCACACACCAATTTAAGAATATTATAATTTAACATTATAACTCATTTTTAAGTATCGTCAGAAATATAGAGTAATTAAATATTATTTAGCCGAATTAAATCTTATTTTTATAATCTCTTCTGTAACGCTTTAATATATCGGCCCTGAATTGAACTATTTTATCGTATACTTCGTCCACGCTGTCGCCCACGATAAATTTAGACTGGTCGTTTAAGGTTATTACCGTGTCTGGATGAGCTTCTACGGTCATTATCATATCCGAGTTGATAAGCAACTCGCTGCCTCTGATTCTTTTTAATTTAATCATTTATATCATAAACCGCCAATCATAATATTTTCCTATTCAAATTCTAACAGAAATATCAGTAACTGTCAATGTCGGAGGTAAAATGTGGTATAAAAATAAAAATCGCAATTAACATCAGAGACGTTCTTTGGAACTTNNGCTTCTCCGATGTTAATTGCGGTGCGTTTCAGCGCCCGGCCGAAACTATATTCAGTTTACTTACCGTTTGAGCGATATTATTTCCTGAAGCATCTGATCGGCCGTGTTGATGGTTTTAGCGTTAGCCTGAAACCCTCTCTGGCTGATTATCATGTCCGTAAATTCAGATGCCAGATCCACGTTCGACATTTCGAGGTTCTGTGATAGAAGGGTTCCGCGGCCGTTACTTCCGGTCGTACCTATCTGGGCTTTGCCGGAGTTGGCGCCTTCCGTGTAAAGATTATCGCCTTTTTTTACCAGGCCTCCGTTATTGGCGAATTTGGCCAGACCTATCTGGGCAATGGCGATTTTCTGGCCGTTTGAATAAGACCCTTTTATTATGCCCGACTCGTCAACGAGAATTCCGTTCATTTTACCCATTTCATAACCGTTTGAGTCTTTTACCGCGGTTGAAAAATCCGAGTCATACTGCGTTATTAAATTGAAATCAGGCTTGAATTCAACTTTATTCGCGTTAGCCGGAGTGAACGATATTGCTTTAGCTAATTGCGGCGGTACGGTGCCGTTAGTTTCCGCCGTTTTTGCCGTGTCGATTTTTCCGGCCTTATCGAATACAAGAACGCCGCTATTGGTTGATCCGGTAATCGAGGCGCTCGCTTCTTTTAATTCGGTCGCCGTGGGCTGGGAGCCGGATATCGGATGGGATTTGAAATAATCCTGCACTAAAGGATTCGCCGAATCCAGGACCGCCGTATAAACCCATTTGTTGTTTTCGGCTTTTTCGAAGTTCATGTTTATTTTATGGTTGTAACCTGTGCTGTCGTATATATTCATCGATACGTTATGAATGGTGCCGGGGATCAGCGTCGCGGATATTCCGCTTAATTCGGTTCCGCCCGACACTAATTTAAAAACGGCCGCGTGAGCGTCGGTTGACGGCGCATCTACGGTTACCTGGCCCGCGTTATGGGCGCTTCTTGTGGTGATGGTCGCGTTTCCGGGCTGCAAGCTGGAACTGGCAATGACTATTTCGCCGTTATTTATGCTGCCGTCGGCGTTTTTACCGATAGTTATATCTCCGCTCACGTTTTTATATTCAATAGTGTTGGAAGTGCCGTCGGCCGCGGTAAAGTAATCCGTAATATTAAACGACTGGTTCGTTCCCGGGGTTTTTGTTGCGGCCGCTCCAAAAAGTGCGCTGCCAGATGCTCCGCTTATGGTTATATCATATTGAGGCCCGGTGAGCGCTCTTTTTACGACGAGCCTGTCGCCCTGCATTTCGGCCGTCGCGCCGCCGGCCTGGTTATTTATCGCGCCGATAAGGTCGGAAATCGTAGATGTCGCGCTTAATCCGCTTAAAGTAAGCGGAGCCGAGGCCGCGTCGATGGTTATTTTAAAATCGACAGGTTCGGCAATGCCCAGGTCGCCTAAAGTATTGAACCTTGAAACGCCTGTTTTATCGCTTATTACAGTAGCGGAAGACGCTTCGGCTTTTGTGACGCTGAGTGAATGGACGCCCGTTTTTATGGTGTTTACAGCCGGGGCGACCGCGGTTTTAATAACCGCGCCTGTAATATTGGCGCTGTTATTGCTTTGAAGGTTTAAAGACGCTGGCGTGCCTTCGCTGCCGTCGGGATCGTAAACTATCGGACCGCCTTTTGATTCGATAATCTTGCCGTTGTCGTCAATTTTAAGCGATCCGGTGCCGACCTGCCTGTTATTGGTGTCAAAAGCCGTCCAGAGCCAGTTATTTTTATCCACTTTGTCGAATTTAACGGTTAAATTCTGCGTGTCGCCCTGATCGTCTTTAAAAGCCAGCGTTCTTTCCGCCGGCAAATTTCTGTCGGTTGCCGACATTTGAAGATTGGAGGCAAAATCGACGTAAGTAGTCGATGCCGCCGGGATTTTTTGATATTTTTCGAAGTTGATAATTTGCGCGGGTTTGCTTGTGTCTATGGTCAAACCTTTGTTCGCGGGATCTTCGGCGGCTAACCAGCCCATAGCTTTCGTACTCGAAACGCTATGGACGAAATTAAGCTGAGAATCGATATCGAAGGCGCCGGTGCGAGAGTAATACTGCGCGCCGCTGCCGTCGGTCGTCATGAAAAAGCCGTCGCCCTGTATGGCCAGGTCTATATCGCGTCCGGTGCCCTGCATGGTGCCCTGCGTGAATATGCTGTCTATAGATCCGATTTTAGAGCCGAGCCCGATCTGCATCGAATTGGCGCCGCCGAAATTAGTGGTGGGCGCCTGGCCGTTCGACATGGTCTGGTTGAGCACGTCCTCGAAAAGCACTCTATTTTTTTTATAGCCGTTGTTGTTTACATTCGCTATGTTGTTTGAAATTACATCCATCTGCGTTTGGTAGGACTGTAGTCCTAAAACGCCGGAATTAAAAGTTCTCATCATAAGAACTTACCCTCCCTTTATTTTTCAAGCACTTTATGTTGCGGCGCGCGCCTTCCGCTTCGGTCATTCGGCGGAAGGCCGTAGGCCCCCTTCTTAGTTAAATTAAAGTCGGGCCGGCCATTTACGCTATAACAGCGCCGTCTATATTTGTAAATACGTTCTGCCTGACTTCGTTTTTATCCATAGCGGTTATAACCGTTTTATTCGTAACCGATACTAAAAACGCTTTGTCGTCAAGCATTACAAGCGCTTCCTTCGCTCCTTTCTGCGATAATCTGGTATAAGCGGAATCGAGTCTCGAGTAATCGCCGGCGCTAAGTTCTATCGAGCGGCTCGTCATTCTTTTTTGCGCGTGCGCTGAAAAAGTCAATTTAGACTCCCGCGCCAGCATTTCCGAGAAAACTTTGCCGAAAGATTTAGCGGCCGGATTTAAAACGCCGCCTGCGCCCTGCGCCTGATTTATCGAAGCGCCGTCGCCCTGTTGGCTCATCGGTTTTAACTGCGCCCCGTTAAATTGCGGTTTGATAATATTCGCGCCGTTTAAATTAACGCCTGTAGTTATCATAAAACACCGTCCTAAGCGGCTATTGAAGTAATATCTTCCATTTTAACGTCGTAGCCGTCTATCGTGAATATAGATTCGCCGCCCGAAAATTTAACGGCGCTGATTTTGCCTTTTAAGAATTCATTGCCTGCTTCGTTAGTGGCGATTGATGTTTCTACGTTTTTACCTATGAAGTTAACCGCGCCCATGCGCTGGTTGAGCGTCTGCGAATTTAAAAACGAAGAAAATGAGCTGTTGAGATTCGTCATTTGTTCAAGCGATGAAAAGTTAGCCTGCTGCGATATAAATTCCTTATTATCCATCGGTTTGGTAGGGTCCTGATATTTAAGCTCGGCGAGGAGCAATTTTAAAAAATCGTCTTTTCCGAGTTCGTTCGTAGGTTTCCGCGTTTCGGTTTTCGCGTATTTATTCATTAATTCCTGCGCGACATCCGAGCTGGCGTAATCCGAAGATGATACTGCGTTCATAATGGCCTCCTTAACTGTTTTATACTCTTACGTTTACCGTTTTTTCATTTAAAATGAATACGCTTTTATTTTTATCTCCGCCTATCTGGGCAAATTCGAAAGTTTCGCGGCCTGATACGCCCGTCGCGTTTATATTGTTTTCAAAAAATGTCCCCGCGCCGTCGTTTTTTTCATCTTTGCCGCCGCGGTTATTCCGGTCTTCATATCCGCTTTGCTCACCGCCTGAGCCCCTGGCGAAATCTTGTTCATAATTTCCGAATTCGACGTTTACAACTTTAATGCCCTTTTCGTTGAGCATTTCCTTTAACTGTTCCACTGAAGCGTTTAAAAGTTCGGCCGATGCCGGGCTGTCAGTTTTAAATTTAGCGCTCAACTGACCGTCTTTCATGACTAATTCAAGATTAATGCGGCCCAATTCTTCGGGGCGCATCACCATTTTAAGCGAATAAGTTCCGCCTGATGAGCTGAATTTTGATTCATTCAGATGGTTCCTTATCTGTTCGAGCATTTTAGCCTGGTCGAATTTTTGCGCCGCGCGCGCCGTGCCGTCTTTTTGCGCCGCGTTTACTCGCGAGGCCGATTCGCCTGATAAACCCTGCAGAAGCTGGCTTTCTTTTTCAGATGAACTGCCGTCGCTATGGTTTTTGCTGCCGTTTTCCGTGTTTTTACCGCCGCCGCCCTTTTCAAGCGCCTTTAAAGCTCCGCCGCCGGCAATGCCTGCGCCCGAAGGTTGGAGAGCGCCGCCATTTTTAGCCGATTGCAGGGCGGGCTGTGCATCCACCTTTATCATTTCAATATTGAAGCCGGAAAGCGTTACCTGTGGAAATTGTTTTTTTAAGATCGCTTCGATTTTATTTAAAAAATCTTTTACGTTTATTTTGCCGCCGTTTTCTTTAAGTCCCTTAATCTGGATTTCTATGCCGTCAGAGTTATTCGTGCCGCCGGCTTTTACGCTTATTTTAATATCGAATTTTTCACCGAAAATGCTTTGAAGATATTTTTGAATCTCTTTTGCGTTTTTTTCTTCTTCGGTTTCATCGATATTTTTTTCTTCGTCGCCGGCTTCGGCTTTTTTTTCGACGGTTCCGTTTTCTTCGGCTGGCCGCCCGTTATCGGCGGCTTCGCGGCAGGGCTTTTCGTTTTTTTTTGCTTCGGTTTCTAAAGGCCCGGGCTCCGAATTAACGTTGAATTTATCGGAAAAAGATCCGGGATTAATCGTAATATTGTTTATACTGGCGGTTGTATCGAATTTAAGCTGACTGAGCTGAAAACTGCTGAATTTATTCGATAACAGTTCATTGGAGTCCGCCGCCATATAAGTTTTATTTTTAGACACATCTATCTGCCTGTTTAATACGTCTAAAAAACTTCGTTCATATTTTGCCGCGGTTTCCGCCATAAAAGGTTCCGGCCGTGCCTGCTGCGTTTTAGGCGGTGAGGCTGCTGCCGTTTGGGTTAGTAACATAAATCACCTCCGAATATATACTAACTTTGCCAGGTATAGTTTTGCTAAAATAAACTATTCCTAAGGAATATATCGGAGTTTAAATTTTATTATTTATGGTAATTGCTGAAAAATATAGGCGAAACGATAAAAAAAGCTCGTTAGTGCTTTCAACAGGCTTTTTTGAATGTCAGACGGCCGCCGATATTTTTTGCTTGAATTTTGTCAAAAAATCGATTATAATGAAATCGGTTATTTTAACGAAAATAACCGAATAAAATCAGTATCATGAACATGGTGTTGTTTTTTAATAAAAAAATAAGGCGGATACTATGTCATTAACAGAAAAGCTCTTATCTAACATTTCGACTATATATTCTCAATGCGTAAATACTTCCGCGCAAAAATTTCAGTCAAAAATGCTTGAAGCGATATGCCGGATTCTAAGTTATGAAAATGGAATTTTAATTCTATTTAATGAAAACCAAGACGCTAAAATAATATCGTCTTATAATTTGTCCGAAGAGCACTCCGATATAGTAAAAATAACAATACCTTCTTTAAAGCAATTTGTATCCGAAGAAATCCTTCACGGAAAAAAAGTATTTTTTTTTGAAACTGAAAACCCTCCCGAAGAAAAAGCCTTTCTAAACGATTTTTTTACACATATAAACAATAAAAACATCACTTTAACGATTATCGCCAATGATGAAAACATCTCCGGCGTGATTCTTTTGTTCAAGGATTTTAAAAACAAATCCACGGATGAAATCAATGCGCTTGAATGTTTGAGCATAATGTTGCATACGATATTCGTCAACGATATAACTCAAAAAAAAGCGAGTGAAGAAAAACTATTGAAAATGAGCACGGAACTTGAAAATATTATCGCTGAAAGAACCAACGAACTTTCCGACGCATATGAAAAAATTAAAAATACGTTTTTTATTGAAAAATTGACTTCCGATATGCTTTATCGCACATTGAATTCCTCACCCGATAATCTTGAAAAAGAACTCGTTAATATTTTAAAAGAAATCTCTAATTATTTTAAACAGAACAAATGCGCCATCATGCTTTATTCTGAAAATAAAATCGAAAAATTATACCGATGGTCGTATGACTTAGATCATAACTCCGCTGAAGTCATTAAAATGATCGAAAAAGTCTTCGATAAATTAAGTCCAATTAGTAAAAGATTAATGGAACATGAAATTGTTAATTTTGATAATGTTGAAAAAAACGATCCGGTATCGGACTCTCATTTCTGGAAAACGCTTAAAATAAAATCGATAATTTTTTTGCCATTATTCATAAACAACGAATTTAAGGGCTATTTATCTTTAAGTTCGAACACTTTAACAAAAAAATGGTCTGAAGAAGAAATCTCATCGCTGAAATTATTTACTCATGCTTTAGAAGGAATATTGACCAATATTAAATATCAAAAAGAATTGGTAGAATCGCAAGAACTGTTTTCAACTTTCATGGATAATTTTTCCGAAGGCGTTTTTATAGTAGATGAAAACTCTAAAATTTCTTATGTTAATAAAGTTTTTGAAAACTATTTTTCATTAAAAAAAGAAGAGATCATAGGAAAAAAAGGTTATGAATTGCATGACTATGAAACCGCCAGAAAATTTTCAGAGCAGGATGCTATAATTCTTAGTTCAGAAGAACACGAAGGCCTGGCTATGGAAACGGAAGTCGAGTTTGGTAATTTTATCGTTAGAAAATTCAAGATTCCCAGGAACTCATCGTCGTCATTGATTGGTGGCATAGCTTTTAATATAGCGGCAAGAAAAAAAATCGAAAATGAACTGAGAAAAAGTGAACAAAAATATCGTCATCTGGTTGAACTTGCCCGTGAAGGCTATTTGAGAACGGACAAAGACGGAATTATTACTTATGTTAATAAAAGGCTTTGTGAAATTATAGGTTATGCGAAAGACGAATTAATTGGCGTAAGTATATTAAAATTATTTAAGTATACAAAAAAAGAAAACACGGAAATTGTAAAAACAGCTTTTGAATCCTGTAAAAAAGGATATCAAAATGATTTTACGATCGTGATAAAACCTGATAACGATAAAAACATCCATTTAAAAATCACCGCCTCGCCCATTTTCGAAGAGAGTGGTCTTTTTGATGGAATTCTTTCATTAATAACCGATTGTACGAAAGAAATCGAGCTTGAAAAAGAAGTAAGTTTAACAAGGCAAAAAATACGCGAAGATTATTCATTTCATGGAATTTATTGTAAAAGCGAAGCAATGAAAAAAATCATGGCCATGCTTCAAGTTGTGGCGAATTCAGATTGCAACATATTAATTGAAGGGCCGTCAGGAACCGGAAAGACGCATATAGCAAAAATTATTCATTTCATTTCAAACAGGCACGAAAAACCTTTTGTAACCGTAAATTGCGGAGCTCTTCCAGAAAATTTACTTGAATCGGAGCTTTTTGGCTATTTAAAAGGAGCGTTTACCGGCGCGGATAAAGATAAACCCGGAAAATTTTCAGCCGCTTCAGACGGGATTATTTTTCTTGATGAAATAGGAGAAATGCCGCTAAATTTGCAGGTTAAGCTTTTACGCATCATCGAAGAAAAATGCTATGAACCCATCGGTTCGAATCAGACCATTAAAATTGACGTTAAAATTATTGCGGCCACTAATAAAAATCTACATTATCTTGTCAACGAAGGAAAATTCAGAAGCGATTTATATTACAGGCTAAAAATAATAAGTTTTGCGATACCGTCTCTTAAAGAAAGACCTGAAGATATAGAGGTTATTATTGAAAGTTTTATAAATCTTTTCAACAATAAATATAGCAAAAATATTCTACGTATTTCTAATGAGGCATTTTGTTTTCTTAAAGTTTATGATTTTCCGGGAAATATAAGAGAACTTAAAAATATGCTCGAACGCGCTATTATTTTTTGCAGTGGCAATGTAATTGAAATGCAACATTTTGCAAATGAATATATAGCATTATTTCAAAAAATGAAAAGTGCTGATTTTAATGACGTGGAAACTCGAACAGAAATTAAAGAATTAGCCGAAGATGAAATGAGTGTTTCAAAAACGGACGAAAAAGAAAATATAGTCAAAGTTTTAAAAAGCTGCAATTACAACAGAACCGAAACTGCTAAAACACTTAATATCAGCAAAGCAACCCTCTGGCGAAAGATAAAAAAATACGGACTCGATCACATGTTTGAAAAGCTCAACGATAGTAGTTCATTAGAATCATTAAAAAATCTCGATGCAACATTATCAAATATCGAAAAAAATGAAATGAAAGAAATAATAGCGGCGCTAAAAGAAGTCCGGGGAAATAAGACAAAAGCCGCAACTATTTTAAATATTGACCGAATAACTTTATGGCGAAAAATTAAAAAATACGGTATTAGATAATTCATCGCTTTAGCAACATCGTTTCACGTGACATTCCATTTTATTACGTGAAACGATGTTGCATTTTATAACATTCCACTTATTTATCCCTGAAATCCTTATTTTTAGGCCAATGAAATGTTTTTGAATTTCATTGTTTTTTTTGGCATGTATATTGCTCAAATAACACCGAGTCTTAAATAAAATTTCTTAAAACCTCAGAACAAAGTTCCAAACATGAACAATGCCGATTGGAAAATTGCATTGAATACTATTTTATTGTCATTTTTTTTGAAAAAAATAAATATGTAAAAAAATAAATTTTATAAATGAGAGGTGTAACATGAGTACACAGGCACAAAAAACTATTCTGCTCGTCGAAGATGATCCGATTAATTCAATACTTACAACAGAAACTTTACAAAATTTCGGCTTCAACGTGGTCGTTGCAGATAGTGGTGAAAAAGCCGTTGAAATTGCCTTGAGCGATGAAGCTATAAGCCTTATTTTAATGGATATCAATCTTGGCGACGGAATAGACGGCACGAAAGCGGCAGGGCGGATACTGGAAAGCAAGGTTGTTCCGATCGTCTTTCTTACCTCACATTCGGAAAAAGAGTATGTTGACAGTGTTAAAGAAATCACTCGTTACGGCTATGTGGTAAAAAATTCCGGTGAATTTGTACTGAGATCGACGATCGAAATGGCGTTCGAATTGTTTGAGGCACATGAAAAAACGCACGCACACGAAGAATTGCTTTCTATAATACTGAATTCCGTAGGAGATGCTCTCATTTCTACCGACACGAACTGTCTTGTCACGAAAATGAATCAAGCCGCTGAACGCTTAACCGGATGGAGGATTGGCGAGGCGTTCAACAAACCTATTTCAGATATTTTAAAAATTTATAATGAAAAAACCCGCAAGGCCGTCGACAACCCGGCTGAAAAGGCTTTAAAAAGCGGAAAAGTGGAGCGTCTGGCCGAACATACCGTATTAACAAGCAAAGATGGAACTGAATATAATATAGCCGATAGCGCCGCTCCCATACGTAATAAAGAAGGAAAAATCGTAGGCGCTGTAATGGTATTCTCCGATATAACCGAAAAATGTTTAATGGAAAAAAAACTTTTTGAACAATATACCTGCTTACAAAATTTAAAAGAGTCCGCTCTTGACCCATTGGTTATGATAAACACAGATGGAAAAATTGTTGACACTAACAAGGCCGCCGAAGATATAACCGGAGTCCAGCGCGAAAAATTAATCGGAAGTGATTTGACGGACTTTTTTACCGATCCCCAGAAAGCCCGCGAAGGCTTTTTAAACACATTGAGCTGTGGATATGTTCGTAACTACCCGCTCTCAGTTCGCCATTTCAGCGGTAAAGTTACCGACGTTATTTTTAACGCGTCATTATATCACCATGCGGACGGTTCGGTGGCAGGTGTTTTTGTGGTCGCCCGTGATATAACCGAACTCGAAATCGCCGCGAAAAAAATTAAAGAACTCCTTGAGGAAAAGGAATTAATATTAAAGGAAGTTCATCACAGAATCAAAAACAACATGAACACGGTTGTAGGTATGATGTACATGCAGGCAAAAACGTTGAAAGATGAAATGGCAATAGACGCTCTTAATGCCGCCCAAAGCAGAGTAATGAGCATGATGTTATTGTACGATAAACTTTATATCTCGCACAATTTCAACAAGTTATCCGCCAGAGGTTATTTATCGACACTCGTGGATCAGATAATCGATAATTTTCCGAATAAGGAAATAGTAAGAATCGAAAAAAAAATCGATGATTTTTTTATCGACACGAAAAAAATGTCTACTTTAGGCATAATAATTAATGAAATTATCACAAACTCGATGAAATACGCGTTTACCAACAGAACCAGCGGAATAATAAACATGTCGGCTATCCAGAAAGATAATTGTGTGAGAATATGTATCGCGGATAATGGGAATGGAATTCCCGACTCTGTCGATATTACGACGGCCAACAGCTTCGGGCTTAGACTCGTGAATATGATGAGCAAATCTTTGCGCGGCCAGATAAATGTCGAACGTGAAAGCGGAACAAAATTCGTATTGGAATTTAACTTGTAATAAGGTTATAAATGGTCTTTTTTAAGAAGGTGATGCGCTATGCCCGATAAATTAAAAATACTCATTGTCGAAGATGACAGCACTTCGGCTTATATTTTATACTTATACCTGAATACTTTTGGATATGAAATATGCGCAAAAGCTGAAAGCGGAGAAGAAGCTATTACCGTCGCGCGCAAAGAGCGCCCGGATATCGTTATCATGGATATAAATCTGGAAGGCGCCATGAATGGTATTGAAACCGTTAAAAAAATGCGTGAAATGAACCATAATTTATCAATAATTTTTGCCACAGGAAATACAGACCCGGGTATTGTTGAGCTTGCGATGTCACTTAACCCTGCTTCTTTTATCACTAAACCAGTCAATCCAATGATTTTAAAAAAAGTTTTAAAAGAAATAGACGATTGTTATCGAGCCGCTTTCCGGCATGGGCCGAGTTGCACATTCACATGACTAGCCTGATCCGGCGCGCTGTGCAAAAAAGCGATTTGATAACTATTTTTCTAATGATACCAACAGCTTAATTAATTAAAACCAATATCAATATATGAGTCCACTCCAAAAAG
>DIVV01000177.1 GCA_002423385.1 bacterium UBP16_UBA6123 | reverse complement strand
GTCTTAAGCGGTCTTAAGCGATTTTGAAATGACCGTAAGTTTGATAAAATGGAATATTTTATCAAACAGATAATTTTTACTTTTACTTTTATTTTTATTTTTTATTTGCCGCGCATCTGTAAATAAGTGCTGAAGCGTAGGCCGCCATACCTTCGCAGCGGCCGAGGTGGCCTAATTTTTCATTAGTGGTGGCTTTTATTCCCACGGCGCCCGAATCGATCTGGAGCGCGCTGGCTATATTGAGTTTCATATTAACGACATGAGGCGATATTTTTGGTTTTTCGGATATCAGAACCATATCTACGTTAATAATTTTAAAGTTATTATCGGCTAAGAGGCCTTTAACTTTTTCGAGCAGTTTCATACTCGATATATTCTTAAAATTATTGTCGGTGTTGGGAAAGTAATAACCAATGTCGAAAAGGCCAGCGGCGCCGAGCAGTGCGTCCATAAGAGCGTGAATCATAACGTCGGCGTCGGAATGTCCGTCAAGGCCGAAGTCACAGGGAATTTTAACGCCGCAGAGCATAAGCGGCCGGCCGTTTTTTATTTTATGAGTGTCATAGCCGATCCCGGTCCTTAAATTCAATATATTAAAATCCGCGTTTTTATTCATAATTATTTTATATCCTCATATTATAATAATTACTCAATTGCTTATTTATTTATTACTCATTTATTTATTTATTAACTATTCATCTATTTTTTAACTATTTACTTATTTTCACTTCTTATTTTACGGTCGGTTTCGATAATATCTTCGAGCGCCGGCGCGGCGATAAAATTTTTAGAATGTTTATTCATGGCTTTTTTTATTAGCGCCGCGATATCGTTAAAGCCTATTTCGCCCTTTAAAAATTTATTAACGGCGGCTTCGTTAGCGGCGTTAAGCGCGGCGGGCATTGTCCCGCCTTTTTCGGCGGCCGCGTAAGCGAGTGTGAGACATGGAAATTTTTGCAGGTCGGGTTTTTCAAACGTAAGGGCGCCGGCTTTTATAAAATCGAAGGGTTTGATATAATTTACCGCGAGCCGTCGCGGGTAAGAAAGCGCGTAGCTGATAGGGATACGCATATCCGGATAGCCGAGCTGGGCAAAAACCGAGCCGTCGTTCATTTCGACCATCGAATGAATTATGGACTGCGGGTGCACCACTACTTCTATTGCGCTAAGCTCGAGACCAAAAAGCCACATCGCTTCTATCACTTCGAGTCCTTTATTCATCAGAGTGGCTGAATCGATAGTGATTTTAGCGCCCATGCTCCAGTTCGGATGCCGCAGCGCCTCTTTCAGCGTAACTTTTTGAAGGGCCGCCTTAGAGTGCGAACGGAAAGGACCGCCTGAAGCGGTTATTATAACACGTTTCATGGAGCCGCGGTCAAAATTTTCTAAAAGCTGGAATATAGCGCTGTGTTCAGAATCGATAGGCACTATCCTGACTTTTTTACGGCGCGCCTCGCTCATAACTATGGAACCGGCGCATACTATAGTTTCTTTATTGGCAAGGCATATTTTCTTTCTTTTTTCGATAGCGGCGAGTGTCGGCAGAAGTCCTATACCGCCTACGACCGAAATTACGACGATATCGGCGTTCTTATCGGAAGCCGCTTTTATATTGCCTTCTTCGCCGCAATATATTTTTACGCTTAATTTAAGGCGCTTCAACTTATATTCAAGTTCTTCCTTCGCTTCGGGCGAATATACCGAAACGAAAGACGGGTTGAATTTTTTTATCTGGCCGATTAACAATTCTATGTTGCTGTGGCAGGTAAGACCTTCTACTTTATATTCCGAAGGATTGTTAGAAATGACATCGAGCGTCGAAACGCCTATCGAGCCGGTAGAACCGACTACAACAATATTTTTTCCCATGCGGCCGCCCTTCGCGTTTTAGTCAATATAACCTTATAAGTTTTAGAATACTTGCGATGCATTTCGGCCTGTATCTTTTCAAAATGGGCGTTATGCGCTTCGGGAGTTTCGTGCGGGTCTAAAAGCGCGTACATAGAAGAACCCGAACCGGTCATCAATACGTTTTTATAGCCGAGTGTATAAAGCGTTTCTTTAAGATCGCGTATCTTATGTTTTTTTGAAAACACCGGCTCCTCTAGTTTATTATAAATATTAGCGCCTATACGGTTAAAATCGGCCTCACCCATTAAGGCCGCGGTTTTTTCGGCGCGCGCCAAAGCGGCCGTCCTGATTTTAGCTTCTTCTTCAGGCTTTATGTTAATTAGATCGTATTTAATAAAATTTTTAACGTTACTATAAGCGTCGCGCGAAGAAACCTCGAAATTAGGATAAACCAGAACGAGCGGCCATGGCTCGAAATCGTAGCCCGCGCCGAACTTTTCACCGATACCTTCGGCTATAACGGCCCCGCCCCTTAAAGTAAAAGCGACGTCAGCGCCTATGCGCTGCGAGATAGCCATCAAAAGATCCTGCTGATAATTAAAATTAAATAAATAATTCAGGGCGCGAAGCGCGGCCGCCGCGTTAGAAGATCCGCCGCCAAGGCCCGCGCCGGCGGGAACGCGCTTATCGAATAATATGTAAATGTAAGCCGTTTCGGATAATCTTTTAAAAGGCACGTGCGAAAATAATTTTTTAACGGCCACTGAAACGGTATTTAAATTATCGACCGGCACGCTGAAGCATTTTTCGATATCTTCTTCACCCGCCAGGATTAATTTGATATTTTCGGAAGCCAGATTAATGGAGCCGCTTACAAGTTTTTTAAAAGGCAGTTTGAAAATTTTAGCGACGTAATCGGGAGTATGCTCGATTTTAGAAACATAAAAATGAAGATAATCGCAAAGCTCGATACTCGAAAAAAGAGTTATAATTTCGTGATAACCGATCGGTTCAGGCATTTTTTTAATAACGTCTAAAAACAAGTTGATCTTAGCGTATGAATTGACTTTAAGGGCTTTATTAAAAATTATATTGGCTTCCATGATTATAAAACACCACTTTCCGTTTTCATAATTGATTTTAAATAATCCAGATCCTCGATCGTCGTAATTTTTATATTATCGGAGGGGCACTTATAAATTCCAACCCTATAACCAAAATGGACCGCGAGCGACGATTCATCGCTAAAAACAAGGGCGGCGGACATATTTATTTTTTCTAATTTAGTAAAACAGCCGTATATTGTATTCAGATCGAAAATCTGCGGCGTGGCTATTTTATATATTTTATCCCGATCGGCATAACCTTCGATCATTGCCCGCGAATCTATTTTACATAGTGTATCGCTGGACGGTGAAGCAAAAACTACACCCGCCGGTCGAAAACTTCCGGTATCGCCTGATAAAAACATTTTAAGCGCGGCTTCGAGATCGCAGGTTCTGAAATTAGGGCGCGCGCCGTCGTGAATTATAACGACTGAGTTTTCTTCTTCTGCGGCGCTTTCCATTATTTTTTTCAAACCGTTATAAATAGAGACGCCGCGCGATGGGCCGCCCGTAGTTTTATTAACCGGCACAGGTGGGGCATTTTTAACGGCTTTGTCGAAAGCCGCCGCGCCGCCCGGCGCTATAACGGCCGTCACCGAATCGACGAAACCGACCGCCGCGAATTTATTGATTGAATGCAAAATAACCGCCGCACCGTTTAAATCGGCATAAACTTTATTTACACCACCAGCGGCCGCTCCCATTCGTGAAGCGCTTCCCGCCGCCGCGATGAGCGCGTATATTTTATATCCGGCGCCGCCATGGTAAAACATATCTTGCCTTTCAAAAAATAACGCTACTCGGCTTTATATATATATTCTTCGTTTTCTTTGACTATTTCTTTCATTTCAATAAGCGCATCGAGCATTTTTACCAACTGCTCGACTTTATTATTGACGCCGAATATATACTCACTGACTAACGGAAGGTCTTCACCGCGAACGTTAGTTATCTTAATTATACGTTTTAAATATAAAATATCGAGCTTATCCCTAATTTCGCCTATCGGGCAATTAACGCGCATAGGCTGTGAATAGGTTATATACGAGGATGCGTCCATGCCTTCGAAAACGCCGGTAAATTTAAGCGCGGTGAATATATTAGAAATAGCGCTCTTGCTGAAGGTATTTTTATTGCGGTGATAAACTTCGCGCGCTAAATAATTAAGCGTCCTTTTCTTATCGTCGCCGAAACTCGCGTACACTTCGATAAAATTTTTAACGATAGACTGCTTCATCGAAGGATTTATATAAATGCCCATTCGCTTCAAGCCGCGTTCGATCTGGTAGCGCTTCGAATATGAAAACATATTTCCGTTCAAGCAAAATTTGCGTGATTCACAGGCTAAATCGATGGCGTGCCTGAAATCCCTGATATCGTACTTTTCGAATTTAATCGACGGATAACTTTTGTCGAAAAGCCTTTTCACCCTATCGAGACGGGCCGATTTGTCGGATAATTCATGCTTTTCAAAAAGCTGTATGAAAAAATTAATGAAATTAGCCTGTTTAAAATTAATGCCTATGCCCGCCGAATCGCCGCGCATATCGCCTCTAATAAAATCGGCGTCGCCGTCGTGCGCTTTGTGCTCATCGCCGTTCAACAATTCGCCGGATGCCGTCTGGCCGCCCATTTCAGCCTGACCCCAGGTAGTTTCAATGGCGCGTATCAAAGACTCGGCGCTTTTAAAATCGCTCTTTTCGAATTTAAACGACGGGTCGAAATGCTTGATGGTGGCCATCATATTATCCATAGTGGGCTTGATGCCGCGGTTTTTAATGACGCCGTAAGCCTTTCTGGCTAGAAGCATATAGTAATCGCGGTGATCGAGTGGTGGCGGCTCCTCGCTTTTAACTAAGTTTTCATAAAAGGTGAAACGGTCGCACGCCTTTGCCAGTAAAAGAGAAGTATTGTTTTTAGAAGCTATCACGACGACGAATTTGCCGTATTCTTTCAATTTAAGCACCAGCGGAATAAAATCGGCGTCGCCGGTGACAAAAACAAATACATTGATATTCGGCCGCGTAAATATCACTTCCATAGCATCAACCGTTATAGTTATATCGTTACCCTGTTTATCGCTTAAATTAAACCTGGGCCGGTCTATCAGCTCGACTGAATACGAAGACATTTCGGGGCGATAAAGCGCGTCGCGCACCCAATCGCCGTATGCCCTTTTTTTTACCACCCAGCCGAAATTATCGGAATAATCGAAAATTATTCTGGGATCGACCTTCTGGTTATCGTAATCAAAAAAAACGGCTACCTGCGAATTACGCTCTTCCATCGCCATTAAAAGAAAAGGGTAGTGCCGAAATTAATTAATTTAGCCTTATCGCGCCTTCCGGCAGGATATGCGTCGCCGGGAGAAAATACGCCGTAATTAAGGTAAATAAGCGTATCGGAAAACGGGCGCCATGTTAAATATAAATCGTAGGCGGTGCCTATTTTTTTATTAGCCACAGTGGCCAGCGAGTCGGAAATAGCGCCATTAATATCAGATTTGTTATAAATCATATATTTAGCGCCGAGCTGCATATCTTTAAAGTATTCGGATTTATAAAAAGGTTTGATAAATCCGCCGAATTTAAAAACGTTTAAATTAGAAAAGCGCGGATGCAGCGCTAAACCGAGATCGTAAACGCCGTAAGGCATAAAATTTTTATCGTCGGTGCCGGCGCGGTTGCCGCCGATAACGTCTGTGACCGAAGCTCTGTCAGGATCGCCTGAAGCGTGGGCGTATTCTAAAGTTAAAAAGGGTTTATATTTATTATCGCGGAAATAATAATCGGTGCCGAGATAATAAGCATTCGCTTTGATTGAATCGGTGCCGGTAACCGTGTTTGCCGCGGCCGTTTTTCCGTTCTGGATAACATATTCAAAATAGTAAGGCCAGTTCGGTTTGAAGCTGCCTTCGAGCCCGAGGCCCGCATAATTGGCGTTATAATCGAAATCTTTAACGGTGTAAGGTATTTTTACTTTGCCGTCGCGTTCGGCTAAAAGATAACCATAGACTTTCTTGTTTTTTAATCCGAGATAATCGGCCTGTGCACCGTAAAAATCGCGGTAGCTGCGGTTTAAGTAACCGGCGTTGCTCTGATCGGCGTTAGTTTCACGCGGTTGAGTGCGCGCCGCGAAGCCCGATAAAACCCACTTCGGATATAATTTTTCGATATAAAGACCGTCGTGGATACCGGCATAGGTAAAGCCGCGGCCGGATCTGAGGAACTGGCGGCCTATTCTAACGCTGGTATCGGGTTTACGGTTAAAAGTGTAATAAAGCATATCGAATTTAAGGCCTATATTCTTCGAATTAGGCGGCGCGATATTATTGTCGCCCTTTAAGTTGAGGCGGCCGTAACGAGCTCTGGCATAGTAGCTGTCGTTATTTTCGAGGCGTTTCGATATCCAGAAACGAAGGTCGGGAGCTTCGGCGCCGGTTGGCGAATCGGGAAGCCCGGCGTTTTTATCCTCGTTTATGAATTTATAGTAGTTGTAAGCGAATACGAAGCCCCAGCGGCTCGTAAGATCGCGCGGAATAAGATAACTCATATCGCCGGAAGAAAACATTAAATTAGAAATATCGGATGAGCGTGGAATCGCGCCTTCAGATGAACGCAAATCTCCGCGTTCGGCATTCGAAATAACGTCTTCCGCTGCCGAAGCCGAAGAGCCGGGCGTTTTGGCTGCGGCAGCCGTTTCAACCGCGCCCGCCGTGTGCTTATCATCCGCTGCCACGGAGGCTTTATTTTGGCTTGCGGCGCCGGCCGGCCTGGCCTTAACTGTTTTTTTAACGCTTTTTTTATTTTCAGATGAAAATTTTTTAAACATTTTGCCGTTTTTTGCTTCTTCAGCCGAAGCCGCCGGCCCGGACGCCAGCGTTAAACTCAACGATATAGCTATTATAAAGATCACGGTTAATAATTTATTCATCTCTTCCCGTCTCCCGCCTTCCAATTTATAATTATAAAATAAACAATTGCTTGATTATTTCGGGCCGCTTATTTCTTTTCCTTAACCGCCCGATACATTTCTTTATTTTGCCGTTTCACTCCGGGGAGTTTGCACTTTTACGTCGCTTTCTTCGGGCGCCGCTTCACCGCCCTGCTTTCTGGATATTTTATATTCTTTGGCCCTCTGCAGTAATGAAACAAGATCCGGGCCGCTCATCTTGTCTTTAGCGGAGGAATCCGGCATGATTTTATAAAATATCATATCCTGCAGACAGTTTCTTTGAGAACGGCCGCCGAAGCGGATTGTAATTCCGCCTTTCATATCTAACGCCGCGTGGAAAAGTAATGCGGCAAATCCCTTTGTGAGAGGCTGCTGCATATTTATTTTAGTGCGGCCGTTAATCACTTTCATATCGCGAAGCATCGTGATTTTTTCATCGTCCAACATTTTTTCCGTATTTTTATTGTTAAAAATCAACAGGACATTTATTAAATCGTTAACGGTGGCGCGTTTTTGCTCCATGAGAGTAAAAACCACCGAAGAACCGGTAGCCTTAGCCGCCGGCGCCTGACTATCGAGGCACAACGCCGCCGAAGGCGCTAAAATAAAAGAAAAAACCATCGCTATTAATAAACTTTTTGTAACTGACTTATACACTTTATCACCTCGTTAAATTATTATCCGTTGATTATTTCCACCTTACGGTGAGACGGCCGAATTCGTGCTTTGTTTCTTCTAATATTTCCTTGACTTCCTCGCTGGCGGTTTTAACTTCGGTGCGCGTGTCGGTAAAGGTTTCGACGAATTTTTTCTCTTCGGTAGTAAGAGACTGATTGGTAACGTTGACCTTAGAATCTTCCGTAATTATGCGCGAAGTGTTATCGGGGATGGAAGTTTCAGTTTGGACCGTCGTAGTTTCGTTCTTAGCGACGTTAACTTTCTGGCCTAAATTGTTCGAAACCTCAACGACACCGGTAATAGTGTGAACCTGGGTACCAAATCCGGGATGCACGGTTATTTCTTTTTCAGTGCCGCGCACCGATATAGTTGACACCGGCGTTTTAACCTGGAAATTAGTGTTTTTATCGACATCTTTATGCACGGTGGCACGCACTTTTCCGTTATAAAGAGTCACTTCCGTATCGACTTTTTTAAGCTCGCTGGTAAATTTATTGACCTGGATTTTAGACAATTCCCTTATTTTCATCTTCGATTTGTCCATAAATTCGATTTCGCAATTCGACTCGAAAGCTGTCATTATATAAGCTCCCTGACGAAGCTGCTGATTTATAACCGCGGGCTTCCATTCCGCGCCGTCGTCGGTTTTAACGGTTACATCGCCTTCGATGGCTATTATCGTTGCCGATACATCCTGCGCGAACGCCGGAACTATTAAAGCCGGACACGCTAAAAACGACAAAACGCAAAGCGCCGCCGCTGCCGCAGTCAACGAAAAACCAATAAATTTTAATTTCATCACAACCTCCGTATTTTATATTATAAAGATAAACCCGATCTACACCGGCCGTAATAAACGGACGGGCTTTTTTATAGTGATTACTATAACATGATACATATTATCCAACAAATAAAAAAAAATCAACATAATTTTTTATTTTTTATATTATTTACCATTTATCACCCATTTTTTTTATCATTCACTGCTTATTATTATAACCGGGTACCAAACCAATCTCATTGATATAATCAGCCAGCGCATCCTGCCATGTGCGTAATTTTTTGAAACCCGAACAATAAAGAGCGGTTTTTAACAGCCTCGAATTTTTAGGACGGGCCGCCGGCCTTTTAAAATTTTCCGTGCTTACCGAATATAACTTTACCGAAGACAGGCCGGAAATATTCAAAATTTCGCGGGCAAAATCATGCCAGTTGCAATAACCATCATTTGTAGCATGGTATATGCCGTATTTTTCGGTTTTAACCAATTCGATTAAAAACGCGGCGAGGTCTTTTGTGTAGGTTGGCGAGCCGAATTGATCATTAACTACGGATAATTCACCTTCAGCGGCTGCTTTCTTCAATATCGCGCCAACGAAATTTCCACCGTTAGCCCCGAATAACCACGAAGTCCTTACAATAAAACTTTTAGAGCATATATGCCCGCAATAACGCTCCGCATAATACTTGCTCATGCCGTAAACATTTATCGGAGACGGCAGGTCGTATTCGCCATAAGGCGACTCCTTCGAGCCGTCAAATACATAATCGGTCGAAATGACGGCTAATTTAATCCCGCGCGCGGCGCATATAGCGGCAAGATCACGCACCGCCATCGCGTTAACCCGAAAAGCCTTTTCAGAATCACTCTCGGCGGCGTCAACATTAGTAAACGCCGCGCAGTGAATTACGGCATCCGGCATCAATTTATCTATAAAACCGGCGGCAGCCGAAGCGTCGCATATATCAAAATCATCGATGTCCGCGCCAACGGCTGAAACGCCGCTATCAGTGAGCGCGTAGGACATTACGGCACTTCCGAGCATACCGCGGGCGCCGGTAACCAATATTTTCATTTTGCCGGTTTTTATTATGTTTTCTTTATTTTTGTTATTTCCCTTATTTTCTTTATCTTCTTTATTTTTTTTCTCTTTTTTGTCTTTTCTGTTTTTTCTGTCTTTTTTGTCTTCTTCCATGATTATCAAGCTCCTTCTATCCCTCTAAACATAAAGTATAGCATTTTTTTAATCA
>DIVV01000126.1 GCA_002423385.1 bacterium UBP16_UBA6123 | reverse complement strand
CCTACTTTTATGTCGCACACCCTATCTTGGGATTCCCTTGAAATTTTATAATAATATCGCAAAAATAAGTTTTGTAATGTTAAAAATCAGAAGAAAAATAGAGGAAGAAAAAAACAGGGAAAGAAAAAACATCGGCTTCTTCTTCCCCTGTTAATTAATAAGGTTGTATTAATTTAAATTTATTTTCCTTTATATTTTTATTTTTTAAGTATCGCCTTAAGATCGGCTTCGGCGGTAGTTGTCGGTGCTATATTGAATTTTTCGACAAGGACGCTCAATACGGCCGGCGTTACAAATGCTGGAAGCGTCGGTCCTAGTTTTATGTTCTTGATGCCGAGGAACAGCAGCGTCAGCAGTATGCATACGGCCTTCTGTTCGTACCATGAGAGTATTAACGAAAGCGGAAGTTCGTTGACGCCGCATTTGAAAGCGCCGGCAAGGGCGAGCGCTATCTGGATGGCCGAATAAGCGTCGTTGCACTGGCCCACATCGAGCAGTCTTGGAATGCCGCCTATATCGCCGAATTCGAGCTTATTGAAGCGGAACTTGCCGCAGGCGAGCGTGAGAATAACTGTGTCTTTAGGCGCCATTTCAGCGAAATCAGTATAGTAGTTGCGGCCAGGCCTGGCTCCGTCGCAGCCGCCTATTAAGAAGAAATGCTTTATAGCGCCGGCTTTAACGCCTTCAATCACCTTATCGGCGACGCCAAGAACCGCGTTGTGGCCGAAACCGACAAGTATTTCTTTATTGTCGCCGTCGGAGGCAAAACCGGGAGCATCGAGGGCCGCTTTAATGACCGGCGAAAAATCGCGGTTGGAAATATGGGTAACGCCGGGCCACGCTACAAGGCCGCAGGTGAATATTCTGGCTTTATAAGTTTCCTGGGGTTTTTGAATACAGTTGGTGGTCATAAGGATCGAGCCGGGGAATTCATCGAATTCCTTGCGCTGGTCCTGCCATGCACCGCCATAATTACCGGCGAGGTGTTTGTATTTTTTGAGTCCGGGATACCCGTGCGCGGGAAGCATTTCGCCGTGAGTGTAAATATTGATACCTTTGCCTTCGGTCTGTTTAAGCAATTCTTCAAGGTCTTTAAGGTCGTGGCCGGAAACGAGTATGGCCTTGCCTTTGAGCGGATGGATGCGCACTTTTGTAGGAACGGGATTACCGTAAGTTCCCGTGTTTGCTTCGCAGAGCAGGCCCATAACTTTAAAATTATATTCGCCGCATTTAAGGTTAAGGCCAAGAAGTTCGTCCACCGTAGGATTTTCTTTTGTAAGAAAATCGAGGGCTTCGTGGAAAAAACCGTATATGCTCTCATCGTCTTTATTGAGTATATGCGCGTGATCGGCATAAGCGGCAGTGCCTTTAAGGCCGTAGGTAAGCAGTTCCTGCAATCCGGTAATATCTTCGCCGAGCTTCTGCATTCTTTTATCGATAGCGATTTCATCGCCCTGCTTGACTAAGCCGGCCTTATCCGAAGCGAGTTTTAATGCCGCCGGTCCGTTAAGCGCTTCAGGAGCGATATTATTTTTAGCGCAGGTTTCTTCGTATAATTTTTTAGCCTTCGAACGAATATCGCCGGCGGCCTGAACTAAAAGAGCCAGTTTATCCGCGTCGAAATTAACGTTTGTAACCGTAGTAAATAAATATTCGGTTACGGCTATATCGATAGCGCGGTCAACAACACCCATTTTTCTAAGACGCGCGGCGTACATCGAAATACCCTTAGCTACATATATCAATAAATCTTGCAACGAAGCAGTTTCTGAGTCTTTACCGCAAACACCCATTTTTACGCAGCCTTTTCCACCAAGAGTCTGTTCACATTGATAACAAAACATTCTAATTCCTCCTTTAAATTTTTCCGTTATTAATTTATTAAGTATTTTCCGTTCAAGTAATTATTAAATTAAAAGTAATGTGATAATCGAAACGACCACTTTTAAATTTTTACCAGTTATATTTTGATTATAAACCATTTTAGTTTTAATTAAATTGACTTACGTCAATTTTTAAATTATTTTTACTTTTATTTTATTTTGGTTTTTATTTTTATAATATTTGAAGAATTTTTTATCAATGACCATTATAAACGATAATTCAAATTATTTCAATAAAATTATGGTATTTATAAAGGTTCCGCGGTCATATATTAATTATTAATAATATACTTTTATCATCCGCTTAATCCTGTTATTTTTTATTTCCTGTTATACCGATAATTTATAACTTTTATTTCAAGATAAATAAGAATTTATTATATAGAGATGTCTTTAATACTGCCGTCCACGCCTATAGTTATAGTTTTAAGCGGTATGGAAGCGCCGCTGGATGCCAGGGCGGTTTTTACTATTCTTAAAAGCCCGTTACAGCACGGAACTTCCATAACCGCGCACGTCACGCTTTTAATATTATTATATTTGAATATTTCGGCTAATTTTTCAACGTAGCCGTCGGTATCGTCGAGTTTCGGGCAGGCGATCGCGAGAGTTTTTCCTTTAAGAAGTTTACGGTGAAAATCGGCGAAAGTGAACGCCACGCAATCCGCCGCCATAAGAAGATCGCAGTCTTTAAAAGCCGGATGCTGAGGCGAAACTAAATGAAGCTGCACCGGCCAGTGCCGGAGTTCGGAATTAATTATTCCGGGCGCTCCGCTTCCTTCCGGGTTTTCATTAGAACCAGCCGCCGAAGAGTTTTTCGTATTGTTCAAATTCATAAAACGCGCCGAAGGGCAGCCGCCATGATTATGCTGATGATGTTGTTGCTGCTGCTGCGAATCATTTCCGCCATGGCTTTTTCCATCGCCGCCCGAATGATTTTGCGAATGTTTCATTTGCGCGTCTTTCATTTTAACGACCGCTTCCTCGCCGAAGTTTTTTCTGAGATGGTCTTCGACAGCGTTCTGGTCGAATTCAATTGTTTCGCGCTCGACTATTTTTAAAGCGCCGGTCGGGCAATGCCCTATACAGTCGCCGAATCCGTCGCAAAATTTATCGTTAACCACTTTCGCTTTGCCTTCTATTATTTTAAGAGCGCCTTCCGAGCAGCCCGTAACGCAGTTTCCGCAACCATTACATAATTCTTCATTGATTTCGATTATCTTTCTTTTCATAATAACTACCTCCATTTAATTTTTATTTTTAATTAATCTTATACTCCCATTATATTAAAAATTAAAAGTAAAGTAATTGACCTAAGTCAACGGATAAAATTTTTTTACTTTATTTTATTATTTTTTTATTATTTTTATTTCAAAAGTATAAATAATATTATATAATAGCTAATAATTATTGTTAATTATTTTGAAATTATGAGTTAAAATTTATAAATTAAATGTAATATATTAAAATTAATATATACTAATTTCTATCAACTTATAAAACACGGAGATGCCATTAAATTGAAAAAACTTTTAACCTCAGCGCTTATCATCGTTCCCGCATTCGTTTTATCGCTGCTATTTATCAGCAAAGGTAAAATGCCGCAGGGCGGCCTTTCTTTAATTTCGTTTTCAGCCGCCGTTATATTTTTTAATTCAATGTTTTTTATGATGATCTACACTAAAAAAACCGACAGGTACCGCTCCGCGCTTTTTATTACCACGGCCTTTTTTTTCGTGATATCGTTTATCGGCCACATGATAGAAGAACGCGGCAGCATGTCTTTTACCGACGACGCGCTTCTTAACTGCCAGATACCGTTCTGCCACATTGTAACCACGATGGTTTTAATTCCCTTCGCCTTCACTAAAACCATAATATTTCCAGGTTCGCTCACTCAGGGCTACGCCGCGGTCGGGGCTATGATTATAATATGGCTGCTGTCGGTCTTTACGATAGGTCGCGCGTGGTGCGGCTGGGCATGTTTTTTCGGCGGGCTCGACGAAGGTTTTTCTAAAATACTTAATAAACCCGTTATAAAACATATCAGTCCCTCATTTAAATACCTGCCTGTCGCGGTTCTTCTACTGGTTGTCATTTCATCGGCCTATCTGCTTCAGCCGACCTACTGCAGTTGGATATGCCCTTTCAAAGCGGTTACCGAGTACGAACCTATAACTTCGACGGCCTCGATCATTAAAACTATAATATTTTTATCTCTTTTTATAATTCTTGTGATCATACTTCCTATTTTAACTAAAAAAAGAACGCAGTGCGCATTCTTCTGCCCTTTCGGCGCGATGCAGTCGGCCTCTAATTACATAAGTCCGTTTGAAATTAAAATAGATGTCAATAAATGCTGTGGCTGCGGATTATGCATAACCAACTGCCCGGCGGCCTCGATTTCAAAAGAAAATTTAAAAGCCGGCGCGCCCGCACTTACCTGTCTCAGATGCGGTAAATGCGTCGATATTTGCCCTAAAGGCGCGGCGGCGTTTCATATTAAAGGCGTCGAAGCCGGATATGACGAACTTTGCCGCGTTTTATCGCTGTACGCGTATTTTATATTCATGGCGGCATTTTTAGGCGGCAGCTTTACGGACGGCCTTCATAAAATCTTAAACTTTTTTGCCACGGGCAGTTTTATATAAAGGCGGATATTAAATTGATTAAAATAAAAACATTAACGGGATTTTTGTGGGCGTTATTAGTTATATTAGCCATACCGGCGGTTTTTATGTCGAATAATAAACTCGCCGAAAAATTAGTCCACGCCTCCGGTATGAAAATATCTTCAGTCTTTACCGGCGGCGAAATTAACGAAACGATCGAAAATAAAGGCTATAAAACTATAATCAATAAGCCTGTTTTCGCCTGCCTCGCTGGCGAAACTAAAAAAGGGTTCATCCAGGTGGAATGGCGGGCTAAAGATAAACTTCCCTCTGCCATCGAAGAAAAAATCGATATCAACGGCGATAAAATACCCGAATTCACCATAATTTTCGACACGGCATCTAAAAAAGCGACAATAATAAACGACACGGGAACCGCCGCTTATATAATTAAAATTTACACGCTGAAAACGGGCTTCGCCGTGAGAGCCGGTTTTAAAAAATTAACGCTAAATTCAGGAGGATTTGAATTATGAAATTAGTCGCATTCAACGGAAGCGCCCGTCTTAACGGCAATACGGCCATATTAATCGATACGGTCTTAAACGAAGTTAAAAATGAAGGAATCGAAACCGAAGTGATCAACCTGTGCCAGAAAAAAATCCGCGGCTGCACGGCCTGCGGCAAATGTTATGAAAATAAGGACCTGAAATGCGTAGTTAACGACGATTTAAATCAATGCTTCGCTAAAATGATCGAAGCGGACGCGATTTTATTGGGCTCGCCCACTTATTTCACCGACGTTTCCACTGAAATGAAGGCGCTCATCGACCGCACCGGCTTTTTAGCCAAAGCCAACCGCGACGTTTTAAAATATAAAGTGGGTGGGGCCGTCGTGGCCGTAAGAAGAGGCGGCGCCATACACGCGTTTGACACCATGAACCATTTCTTTTTGATCAACCAGATGATAATACCGGGCTCCTCCTACTGGAACGATGGATTCGGCCGCGAAAAAGGCGAAGTGTCTAACGACGCCGAAGGCCTGCAAACCATGGTAAACCTCGGCCGCAATATGACCTGGCTTTTAAAGAAAATTAACGCTGAATAAATTAATACTTAATATTTATCGCATGCCATATGTCATATTTATAAATTTGAAAAACTACAGCCCGCGGTTTTTATCGTTGAGGTTTATAAGGCCGCCGTGTTTATCGCAGGAAACATCGTAAAGATTAAGCTTGTCTAGTTTAAAAAGCGACATTTTATAAGTGCCGTTTTCGGGGCAGCGCGGTTCTTTTTTTAAATAGCCTTTATTAACCAATACTTTAACTTCAAGCACGGGTGGATAGTTTTTATTTTCAAGGTCGTTTTCCATAAGATAGAGCGCCACTGCACCCTCTATAGTTTTCATATTGGATACGCACATTTTAACTTTAGAACTTTCATAGTAAAGACGTTCTTTTTTATTAGACAGAGCCACCGCTATAAAAGTAAAAATTATCAGAGCCACTATAATTTTACCGGTCAGCGGCTCCGCTCTGAGCTTACGGGACGCATCCGGGCGAGCCGGCCTGTAATCGTTATTATATTTTTGTTCTTCGTAACGAGGCGTAGAAGGTGATTCCAGCCGGCCGGGCTCTAAAGACGAATCAGCCGACGCCCGGCTGGCCGCGTTATTTTGAACTGCGCCGCAAACCGCGCAACGTCTGGGCTCCCCCGCTCCGGCAAACCCTGATATTATATTTTCAGCGCCACATTCGCCGCATATAAATTTTGAAGGCAAAAAAATCCCCGCTTTTCATCTTAATATTAGCTTACCGGATACAAGCCCGATCAAAACTATTAATAACGCCTTAAAAGAAGTTTTCTTTCACGGTCGATCGAAAAAGTTTTCATATAATTCCATTCGGTCTTCTTAACCGCCGAATACGCTTTATAAAAATTAGCGCCCATAGCCGTTTTAATTACTTCGTCCTTTTCGAGTTCATCGAGAGCTGTCCCTAAATCCTGCGGCAGAAGCGCTATATTTTTTTCCGCAAGCGTTTTAGCGTCGTAGCAGCCCGGATCGCAGTCAACGGGCGCGCAAAGTTCCAAATTTTCTTTAATGCCGTCGAGCCCCGCCAGAATAACCGAAGCCAGGGCCACATAAGGATTCGAAGAAGCGTCACACGCTTTTAATTCAAATTGCGACACGCCGGCGCCGTCAGGATGGGTTATTACTCGCACCGCGGCCTCGCGGTTATCGAAGCCCCAGCAGTTATAAGCTCCGCTCCAGCAGCGGGGCTTGATTCGCTTATATGAATTAGTGGAGGGCATCGTAGCCGCGCACAGGGCCGGAAGATGGCGCATAATGCCGGCTATGAAACTTTGCGCGGCTCTGGAAATGCGGTAATTTTCGCCTGGATCGCCCGTTAAATCACGGCCGTCGTCGACGGAGGACAAACTTAAATGAAGATGACAGCCGCTTCCGGCTATTTCTTCATATACTTTCGGCATGAAACTCGCAGTTAAATTTTCGGCCATGGTAACGCCGTGAACGGTTTGCCTGAATATTATCTGGTTATCGGCCGCCTTCAGCGCGTGGTCATATTTTATAGTCAGCTCCTGCTGGCCGTTTCCGCCTTCGGCGTAATAACGCTCAACTACGAGGCCCTGCTGTAATAAACTTTTAGCAATACGCCCTATGACGGGGCCGCTCACATTCATCGCGGCCGCCATGGCGAAGAGCGACTCTTCTACCGGCACCGGCTTTGAATCGTCGTCGCCCGGCTTGAATAAATAAAATTCATTTTCAAAAGCGGCGTTAATTTTATATCCCATTTTAGCGGCGGCCGCCACGGCCTTTTTTAAATAATTACGCGGGCAGCATTCCCATACTTTCCCGTTGAATATCATATCGCCGATAACCGAAGCGTGGCCTTCAGAGTAATTAAGCAGTGTAAGCGTGTTATAATCGGGCTTTAAATAAACCTCGCCGACCGGGCCCAGCCCTGAATTGTTGACTACCCCGTCGAACATTACCGGAACCGCCTGCTGAGCGGCCGAAATACTGACCGGATAATCGTAGTTATCGTTTAAAATAGCCGTAGCGATAGCTTTTGAACGAATAACGTTGGCGTTATCGCACCACAGCACTCTTAAAAAATCTACCCCGGCTTCTTTTAATAACGCGTTCACTTCATCTTTTCTCATAATATAAAATCCCCTTTATTAACCTTAATTTTACTCGCCCGCGCGTTTGGCCAGATTATCGGCCGAAAGTTTTTTAAGCTCACCCGAAGCTACTTCGACCATCGCCCCGACGGCGTCCGCGTCGAAGAGAACGTTTTTCTGGGCTATTATATAATCGAGCGCCTGTTCGCGGCTCACAAATTTTTGATAACGCCGCCCCGAGGTCATGGCGTCGTAAACATCAGCCACCATGACTATTCTGGCTAAAAACGGAATGCTTTCGGCCGGCAACGCATTTGGATACCCCGAGCCGTTAAGTCTTTCGTGATGATAACCGGCGATTTCGACTATATCGTTAAAAACGCTCATCTTTTTTAATATATCCATGGTAAGCACGGGATGACCTTTAATCACGTGAAGCTCGAACGGCGAAAGGTCGTCGCGCTTATTTAATATATTGCGCGGCACGGCGGCTTTGCCTATATCGTGCATGAAACCGGCCAGCTTGACTTTAATAATATCTTTAGGGTTGAGTTTCAAAAATTCGGCTATATGCTGGGAATAAGCCGCCACACGCCCCGAGTGCCCGAGAGTGGCCTCGTGCTTGGCGTCGATAATATCGGCGAAAACCGTCGTTATTTTTTCAAGAAGGTCGGCGCCTAAAAACATATTATAGCAGGGCAGCGAATTCAAAATATCGTTGACCACTATAGGCACATAAGCGCCCATTTCGATTTCAGAGAAAAAATTATCTTTTTCGAGCGTTTCGATTAAAAGAGATACCATTTCGGCCGAATATTCGCGATTTATATTATTATTAAACATTTCGTAAATATCTTTTTTAGGTATTTCAGGTATTATCCTCAAGGCCGTGTCTAAATCGTCGGCTAATTTGATGATCTGCGAGCATATCGGAATGTCGTTTCCCGCGAGTCCTTCAGGAAATCCGGTGCCGTCGAACTTTTCGTGATGGTATTTAACGAATTCGGCCACCGCGCCCACTTCGCCCGGCAGTTCCTTGAGTATTATATGGGCCGATTTAATCGTATGATTGAATATTTTATCTTTTTCGAGCACTGAAATAGACTCGGAAGTAGATACGGTGAAATCGTTATAACCGAAGGCGCCTATATCGTGTAAAAGCCCGCTCCAGAATATTTCCTGAAGATTTTTAGAATTGAGCAGCTCGCCCATTTTATAAGCTATGGCCGCTACGCGCAGGCTGTGGTATGACGGCCTGTTTTCGTCTAAATCGAGAACATTGGCAAGCTGCATAAAACATTCGGTATATGCCCTGGAATTAGTTATTATCATATCGCACCTTTTTTAAGCCTTTTTTTCATATTTTTAAATTTTGAGCCGCCGCGCGACCCGCCCGAATCGACGCCTTCTAACTTACCGCCGAGCGCGATTATCTTATCGCGACAGGCGGAAGCTTCTTCAAAATTAAGCAAAAGCGCTGCGTCATACATTTTTTTCTCGAGATCGGCTATCATTTCATTTATTTTTTCGGGACTTTCACCGGCCGCTATCAGCGCGGCGCCGTCATAACCGGCGATCGCCATGCTTTCAAATATATTTTTAATAATAGTCTTCGGCGTTATATTATTTTTAAGATTATATTCAATCTGAATAGCGCGCCTGCGGTTAGTTTCCTCGATAGTTTTGCGCATTCCGTCCGTTATTTTATCGGCGTAAAATATAACCTTTCCGTTAGCGTTACGGGCGGCGCGCCCGCAGGTTTGTATAAGCGAGCGATGCGAGCGCAGAAAACCTTCGCGGTCTGCGTCTAAAATAGCCACCAGCGACACTTCAGGAATATCGAGGCCCTCGCGCAATAAATTAATGCCGACCAGCGCGTTAAATTTGCCGATACGCAGGTTTCTAATAATTTCGGTGCGCTCGAGAGTGTCTATTTCGGAGTGTAAATACTCGGCGAGCACTCCGGCGTCCTGAAGGTAGGCGGTAAGGTCTTCCGACATTTTTTTAGTGAGCGTCGTAATCAGCACGCGCTCGTTTTTTTCGACGCGCGCCTTAACTTCGGTTATTAAATCGTCTATCTGGCCTTTAGTTTCGCGTATCGTAATTTCGGGATCGAGAAGTCCGGTAGGCCTGATTATCTGCTCGGCGACGCGCCCTTTCGATTTTTTTAACTCGTATTCGGACGGCGTGGCCGAAACGTATAACACCCGATCGACGGTTTGCTCGAATTCGTGAAATTTAAGCGGCCGGTTATCGTATGCGCACGGAAGCCGGAAACCGAACTCCACTAAATTTTTTTTACGCGCGAAATCGCCGAGCTGCATACCTGATATCTGCGGCACGCTGATATGCGATTCGTCTATTATTAATAGGTAATCGTCTGGAAAGTAATCTATAAGCGTTTCAGGCGGCGTTCCCGGCTGTCTGCCGGACAATATGCGCGAATAATTTTCTATGCCCTTGCAATAACCTATTTCTTTTATCATTTCGATATCATAGGCGGTGCGCTGCGAAAGCCGCTGTATCTCGACTAATTTTTCCTCTTTTTTAAGCTCTATGAGCCTTTCTTCGAGCTCGTCCTGTATCTGAATAACCGCGCGCGCGCGGAGCGTTTCGGGCGCGACGAAATGCCGCGCCGGAAATATGGCGACTTCGTGCAAATCTTCTATAATTTCGCCGCTTACCTGGTTTACTATCGATATTTTTTCAACGCGGTCGCCGAAAAAACTTATCCTTATAACGTCGCCGCCCGACGCCTGCACAATTTCGAGCAGATCGCCGCGCATACGAAACATCGAGCGCGCCAGATCGAGCGTGGTGCGCGTGTACTGCATTTCAACGAGCCTTTTTAATATGGAATCGATATCATAATCGCAATCTTTTTGTATGAGTATCTTCATGCTTTCGTATATGTCGGGCGAACCGAGGCCGTAAATGCAGGAAACCGACGCTATTATAATAACGTCGCTGCGCGTTAAAAGCGCGTGAGTGGCCGCGTGGCGCAATTTATCTATTTTTTCGTTGATATCGGAATCTTTTTCGATATAAGTGTCGGTATGCGGAATGTAGGCTTCCGGCTGATAATAGTCGTAATAACTTACGAAATATTCGATCGCGTTATCGGGAAAAAACTCTTTGAATTCGCCGTAAAGCTGGGCGGCGAGAGTTTTATTATGAGTTAAAATAAGCGTCGGCCGCTGGAGGTTTTCGATAACATTAGCCATGGTGAAGGTTTTTCCTGAGCCCGTAACGCCGAGCAGCGTAACGTGCTTTTCATTGTTCTGATTGTACCACGACAGTATTTTTTCGATAGCCTGCGGCTGATCGCCGGTCGGAACATAAGAAGATTTCAATTTAAACGGCTTGCTTTTTTTATTATTTTCAACTTTCAAATACATTTTTATCTACCAGTCAGCTTTCCACTTAATTTTAAATACGCCCGATTAAAAACCAAATAACATAAAAACAACCTATCTATAAAGTTTATTAGAAACCGCTAATATATTCGCCGCGTTAAGGTAATAGTTATACTCGCCGTCTTTTTGGTGAATATCGTTCACGCGGCTTAACGCGCCGCCGGTCAGCCTGAAGTTTTTAAACGCGCTAAAAGCGCTTTCGCGGTTTTTATAACTGTATATATAAATCGCCGGCGCCGCGCCCGCATATGAAATGCCGGCCTGCGCGCAAATTAATTCGGAACCTTTTTTAGGCTTGAAATTTTTTAAAAGCCTCATTTCAAAAAAAGTATAGCCCTGATTTTCTTCGAACTCTCTCGCCGATATCACCGCGCCCCTGAAAAATCCGGCTTCCATAGTCAATTTAGGCCGCGCCGAAGCTAAATTCGCCGCGGGAATGGCGTAAGCTAAAAACACCGAATCCGTAGCCATCTGGTAACAAACCATATCGGCATATAATTTTGCGCAAGCTTTGCTCACTATCTGATAACCCCTGAATCCGAGAAAATCTGATTCAAAAGTAAAATAATCTTTTGAGTTATACTTCGACGCATAATCCGATTTAACCGACACGGGCGAGTTATAAGTTTTTGTGAATATAAATCTGATTTCATTGGAATCCTGATCGAAAAGCGTGCAATATACGCTAAATTTAACGGCTTCTTTGGCATTTTTAGAACCCGCCGCCATAATGCGCGCCGTTTCATTAATTAAATCGAGCATACTGGCATCGGCATTATCCATAAGGGTTTTTTCGAT
This sequence comes from bacterium UBP16_UBA6123, assembly GCA_002423385.1. Lineage (GTDB taxonomy): Bacteria > Muiribacteriota > UBA9980 > UBA9980 > UBA9980 > UBA9980. The sequence continues at coordinate 22,831 of DIVV01000126.1, read as the reverse complement.
ATAACCGCCGGCGCCTCTTAGCTGCGCTGACGCCGCCGCCGTGCCGGCCTTTTTACCGGCTTTATTTTCGACGGCTTTTTCAGATGATTTCGCCGCCGCGCGCTTCGTCGCTTTTTTACTCTGCTGGGCGTAAATATCACCGGCTGGCGTAAATATCGCCGCTAAAAAAACAAGGGTTAAAATATAAAATATAACGATAAAAACCGGCTCTCTTTTTAAAAAGAAAATTTCGCGCTTCGAAGTCAAAGCCATAAAATATCAACCCGTCCTTTTAAGGTCCGCGCCGCCGAATTAATTTGAGGGCGGCGCGTCCGCCATTAAGTAATATGGCTCTTATTCATTTCATGTGGGTAAGTTTATCAGTGTAGAGTGGATAGTGAATAGTGAATAGTTGAGGCTGGGGCTCGCCCTGCGAGCTTTATATATAAAATATTTAAANNTCTCCACTCTGAACTCTTAACTTAAATTTAAATATTTTACCCATACGATATGAAAAAGAACCAGTAATATTATTAAATTCTAATATTTATATATAGATCCGCCTATATATTCTCTCATAAGCGAATTTTTAGGTATAACGCTCTCGTCGTCCCATTCGTTAATGCTCATAAGCATATCGTGTATCCGCTGCGCCCTGATATATGCGTCCTGTTTTTTGGGGTTGTCTTTATATTCTTTGATAAATTCAGGGAAATACTTAAACATATATTTTTTATGAATCGGCAATTCATAAGCCAGATAACCGTTTAATATATGATCTACCGTTCCGATAAAGGGAATAATATGCTTGAGTTCAGAGCGCCTCACATAATGCCAGTGCTCGATAGTGCGCTTCGGATCGTAGCTTCTGTGCCACGAATCGCGTATCATTCGCCTCAATATGCGAACATCGGTCCAGCGTATGAAATTATTCTGATTATCCTTAAGCTGGCTGAGCGTTTCGATATAAAGTTTAAATTTATAATCTTCGCCGACCGACGAGGTCATTTCGTCATAAAGGCCGTGAAGGCTGTCGAGAAGCAATATCTGATTGCTTTCGAGCTTCAGCGGAATAGTTTCAGTTTCGCGCTTTCCTGTTTTAAAATTATAAATTGGCTGCTGTATGGTTTTTCCATCGAGCAAATCGGCGAGGTGGCCGTTTATTAATTTTAAATCGAGCGCCTGCGGGGTTTCGAAATCGTAATCGCCGAATTCGTCTTTAGGATGCATTTCCAGGTCGAAAAAATAATTATCCAGATTCATAGCGACTAAGTTAAGGCCTTTCTCGCCCAATTTTTCGCCTATTTTAATCGTGGAAGTGGTCTTACCCGATGACGACGGGCCGGCTATAATTACTATGCGCGTTTTCGGCTTTCTTAATATTTTTTCAGCAGCCATGGCTACATCCTGATGATAAGCCTCTTCGGTAGCTTCTATCAGCTTAATAAATTCATGTTTGCTTTTCACTTTTTCGTTCAACGCTTCTATCGAAAAAGCTTTATTATCTACCGACCAGACGAGCAGTTGCCATATTTTTTTATACGGTATATTTTCGGAAGTGGCGAAATTAGCGTCGCGCGTTTCACGCATCATCTGATGTTCGGCGCGATACAATATAAACGCCTTGGAAGTTTTCGCGTGGCCGTGCTCGATTAATTCTTTTTCGATTATATCCTGAACTTCTTCAACCGTAGCTACCTGCGGCGCCGGATAACTTTTAGCGACGGTATTAGTAACTTTAGTGGCGATGCTCTCGGCGAGCTTGCGATCGGAACCGCCTACCGACTGCGCCGCTTTAAATATGGCGTTAATTATCTTCTCTTTATCGTAATCAACGATGGAACCATTTCTTTTAATAACCTTTTCAATAGTAGCCGTCATAATTATTACCGCCCCCTGTCTATAATTTTAAATCCGATTATCCAATATTAATTTCATCATAATATCAGTTTAAAAATTTATTACTCAAGAATTATATTATAAATCGATGATAATGTCAATATAAGTAATCATACAAATTATAGCAGAATCTCAAAAAGAGTGAAAAAGTATAGCAAAAGTAATTAAAAGCGTAGTTACGAATTACAAGCCCTTTTGTTCTATGATTTATAATTACGGTTATATTTATGGCTATATTCCAGATAAGCCCTGATAAACGAGCATAACGCTCAAAATAGTCAAAATAATAGTCGATATCCAACCGAATGATTTTTCATAGCGGTTGAAAGCGAATTCACCCATCGTTTTTTTATCGGAGGCGATAGTAATTAAATAAAAAAGAAATATCGGAAGCAATATACCGTTAGCGACCTGCGAAACGCGCATAATCATTAAAAGCGGCATACCCGGTATTAAAACGAGCGAGCAACCGGTTACGATCATAAAAGTGAATATCGAATAAAACATTTTAGCTTCGCCGAAAGTTTTTTCAATTCCGATCTCCCAGCCGAAAGTTTCGCATATAGCGTAAGCGGTCGCAAGCGGCAGCACGGCCGAAGCCAGAACCGAAGCATTAAAAAGCCCGGCGGCGAAAAGAAGCGACGAGTAACTGCCGGCTATCGGAATAAGCGACTGGCCTATATCGTAAATAGATTCTACTCTCACCTGCTGTTTAAAAAGCGTGGCGCCGCAGGCCACTATCATAAAAAAGGCCACTATGTCGGTCATTATACTGCCGATTACCACGTCCCACTTACTTATGTAATATGTTTTAGCCGTAATGCCTTTTTCGAGCATGGTCGCGTGCATGTAAAAATTCATCCACGGCGTTATGGTAGTGCCTATCACGCCTATTAAATCGAAGATATAGGCGCTTTCATAGCGTATCGTCGGAACGAAAAAGCCGCGCCACACCTCGCTCCATTCGGGTTTAGCGTAAAAAGCGGAAAAAACATACGACAGATAGAAAAAACACGAAAATATAAAGACGCGCTCGACCATTTTATAGGTGCCCTTCACCACGACCGTCCACACGAAAAAAGCCATCAGTACAGTTAAAACATAAGTGATGAGTGTAAGAAAAACTTTATTTTGCAATAGTGAAAAATCCTGCGAAAAATTAATTCCTGCGATCTGAATGCTGCCATAAATGCCTGCAAATTCAGAAGTAGTAGTTCCAAGATTAGCCAGAAACACAAGAGATAAAAGAATAAATGCGCCCTTCACCCTGAACTTTTCGCGGATAAGATCGCCGAGACCCTGACCGGTAGCCACTCCCATGCGGTAACTCGCGTTAAGAGTATATATCAGAAGCACCGTCACCGGAATCAGCGTCCAGAGCATTTCATAACCGTAATGCGCGCCGACTATCGAATAAGTAGCGATACCGCCCGAATCGTTATCGACGTTTCCGGTAATAATGCCCGGGCCGACCAGCGATAAAAATATTAAAATCTGTTTCCATTTCTGTTTTAATTTTGCAAGCATTTATTTTCACTCACCGCCTTTTAAAAAGTGAGGCAGTTCTTCATTTATTTCGATGATAGTATCCATCACGTCATCGAAGGTTATAATGCCTTTGAGAACGTCATTTGCATCGACTACAGGTATCGCGAGCAGATTATAACGGGCTATTTTTTCCGCCACGTCTTCGCGATGTTCGTTAAGCAGGCAATACGACACCTTTCTATTCATGATCTCGGTCAGTTTTTGATAAGGGCGAGCCACCACGAGGTCTTTGAGCGTTATAACGCCTTTCAAATAGCCGCCTTTTTCCTCTATATAAAGATAATACGCCATTTCGATATTAGGCGCTATCAAGCGAAATTCCGCGAGCGCCTGCTCCACGTTGAAGTTTTCGGGGAACGAAATATATTCGGTGGTCATAAGTCCGCCCGCCGTGTCTTCGTCGTGGCTCATAAGCTCGCGCACTTCTTCGGCGCCCTGCGAATTCATATCCGAAAGTATTTCTTCGGCCTGCTTTTCAGACAGATCACCGAGAATGTCGGCGGCTTCGTCAGGCGGCATCATATCGAGTATGTCGGCGGCCTTTTCAGTACCGAGCGATTCTATAAGCGATATTTGCAGGTCCTGTTCTTCTATCTCAGCGAGCGTTTCGGCCGCCGTTTCTTCGTCGAGAGATTTTAATATTTCGGTACTTTCTTGAACGGAGAGTTCTTCGATAATATCGGCGATATCGGCCGGATGAAGAATCGAAAGTTTCGCGTAGGGCACTACGAGCTTTATTTTATTTTTATGCGAGGTACCGATCGGCTCGACGAACTGCCACGATATTATCTGGTCGGGTATTTTCTTATTGAACAGCGCCGCCGTGGCCTTATATATACGGCTCAACCCGAGACGGCGCATCAGGCCTGTAGGGCCAATATCCGCGCCTATAGTAACTATTCCGTTTTTAACGAATGTGAGTTTGATATCGTTAACGCGCACTAAACGCATTCCAGAGGTATCGACAATCTGCTTATCGAGAACGTCGCGCTTAAGTAAAATTTCAGTGTCGCTTTCATATTCGCCGTCTGAATCTAATTTAACTGAAAGTTCCGCGGCTTCGGGGCCGAGTTCGAAATAATCATAACGGTAATCTATAAATTCAGTATATTCAAAAGATTTAATATTCTTTCCGCGCCGCACGATAAAAGCCGAAACGTAAGGATGGCGTATATTTTCCGAAGCGTCGATCGCGATATCGTCTATATAGCCGATAAAATTATCGTCTTTATCATATACCTTGATGTTAAGCACTTCTGAAAGAAAGAAAGTATTAAAAGATTTCAAGACCGGGCTTTTTTTTATCAGCTCCGCCGTCGCGATCGCTTGATTGGTCATTATACACCCCCATTGCAATAATATATGACTTTTAAAATTCCATTTAACTCCTGGCCTGAAACTTTAAGTTAAAAACCGGATTGCGAGAAATAATAATAATAATTTATCAGGCAGCTAAAAATGACTGGATAAAAAGAAAACGTTCGTCTGATCTATGATGAGCTTATTATAAATAAGCCTTGTTATGATACACTTTTTGAGCTTTATAGTCAAGATTTTTTAAATTATTTGTTTCAAAAAATTATTTCAGCCATATTAAACATATTAAATAATTTTACGCAGCGCTTTTAAAACTTCTTCGGGCAAAATACCCGTTATACAAGCGTTAACATTATCGCCGGTTTCGTCTCCCGCCGCGGTACCGCTCAGCGGGCATATTTTTTTGAAGCAGTGCTGACATTCAAGTTTTCGAGTAATAAGCGCCGCGTTATCGCCGAAAGGCGCGCAGCGGGCAGGATCTGAGGCGCCAAACAGGGCGGCGGCCGGTTTATTTAAAACGAAGGCGGCGTGAAGCGCGAATGAATCGCCCGATATTACGGCGCAGGATCTATCAATCAGACTAAAAACCTCTTTAAAGGAAGTGGGCGGCGATATATAAGAAAGTTCGTCCGAAGCCGCTATACTTTCCGCCGCGGCTTTTTCCGCCGGCCCCCATAAAATTACGACGGGCGATTCTTTCAAAATGTCATCGCGCCTTATAAGTTTTATCAACTCTATCCATTTATCGACCGGCCATGTTTTAGTGGACCAGTTGGTAAAAGGGTTTATAGTTATTATTTTAGAAACGGAGTTACAGCCGCCGCCGTCATTATCGCTGCCATTAACGACGCCGCCCTCATTACCACCGCGGCCGGCGCGGCTTATTTCATCTATGAAAGAATTGATTTTAGCGTTATCGCCAGGGGGCGATATTAATTTACGCGGCTGGTAACCGGCGGGCGGCGCGGCGTCGATAGCCCCTGCCGCAAGGCAAATCGAGCGGTATATTATTTTAGAGGCAAGCGGGCCGGTTTCAGGCACGCTGATAATTTTATTGTTAAGCCAGTGATTTAATTCACGCGAATCATGGCCGCCCGGGGCAAAAGCCGCCCGTGTGCGGCAGCCTGACAAAAATGAAACGACGCCGCTTTTAAAAAGCCCCTGAAAATCGATAACAAGATCGTATCCGCCACGCCTGACCTCTTTTATAAAATTCCACGCGGCGGAGGTTTTCGCCAGATATGAAACGGTTTTGCTTTTAAGCGTTTTAGATGGAAATAATATTTTTTTATTGACGCCGGGCAGAAGGTCCAATAAATCGGCGAAACGCTCATCGACCGCCCAGTCAATCGCCGCGCCGCCGCTATTAGCCGCCAGAAAGAAAAAAGCGGGAAAAGTGAGAACTATATCGCCAGCGGCTGAAAGCCGCAATATAAGTATTTTTGAATATTTCATGGCTAAAAATTACTACAAATCGGCAATTGTATCGAATCAAACCATTACATCGCCATATAACGCAAAAAATTTAATTACATATTACTTTTATAAATATTGTCTTAATAATAAAATCAACTCATCAATGACTCTGTTTTAAACTAAAATTTAAGTCACGGATGAGTTGAGATATATTCAGTTTTACTGATAAATTACATCGAGATAGCGCCGACGGGGCAACTGTCAACGGCTTCCTGAGCTTTAGGACCGCTGCCTATAACTTTAGCGAGGCCGTCATCGCCTATTTTGAAAGTGTCGGGTGCGATATCAACGCATACGCCGCAGCCTGTGCAATCTTCGTTAATTTTTAATGCCATAATTTCCTCCATAATGTATTTTAATCTCAAACTAAATTCCGCGCACATATGTCGGAGAGTTTAGTTAAAGTTAACCTAATAATATCATAATTCAAAACAAAAATCTACTAAAAATTATAAATTTATCTAAGTTTGAAAAAGTGTGAATGAAAAAAAATAAGGCAGGCGGTCATTACGAGCCTGAAATAATTTTTAGCGGCTCAGACTCCGCGGGCGGCGAGGTCTGCTGACGGCCAAAAAAATCGCCGGTTAAAATATATCTTCGCCGCCGTCTCGATCTTTATCTTTGCCGTCTTTAGGCTTATTTTTAGGAGATAGATCGGCTTCACACTGCGAGGCTTTATTATCGCTGTGAATATTTCTGACTGGCGGCGGCGCGGGAGCTATGGAGGGTATTGGCTGATTGCCGCGCTTATGCTCATAATGCTCGATATTTTCGATCATGGCGTTATAATTTTCATTCTCGAGCTCGACGCATTCTCTATATGAAGCTAATGAATCAAGGTATTTATAAAATATACGGCCCTTAAAACCGCTCATTTTATTTTTGATAACTTCTAATTCTACGATAGGCACCATAAGATCGGAACTGCCCCATTCCCATTCCATAAAGGGCGTTTCAAAATTAAAGATAAAATCGCAGTAAAGCGTAAGAGTTACATATGGTTGATAAATAAAAGCCGGAACGCGCGCCAGATCTTCGCGCTTCGGTCTTTTTACCTCCGCGCCGCCGTCGAGATTGAAAGTGCCTATCAAAGAAAATTCTTCGGTACGCACAAGAGTTTTCATCTCGGATAATAAATCGCTAATTTCGCTGATCCTATCGCCGCCGTGCGACACCGGCCTTATAGCCGAAATGGTATCGGCTATAACCACTAAAGGCTTATCTATAAATTCGAGTTTGTGTTTTCTGATTATATTCTTAAAATCTTTAATAGTGACTTCGCCGTAACTTTCATCTACTATGCGCATTCTTTTAGTAAGCGAGGTAACGAAGGCTATGCCTTCCTTTTTCTTTATATCCAGGCTTTCAGTGCGTGGAAACGAACATTTTATATACTTAACCGAAATACCCGAAGCCTCCGAAATGAATTTGACTAAAATATCTTTCTGAGACTGATCGAGCGAAAAGAAAATAACGTTAACATCCGCGTTATTTTTAAGAATTTGAAAAGCGAGCTGGGTGGCGAAAGTTGTTTTACCCATCGCACTCGCGGCGCCTATGAGATACATTTCGTTTTCTATACCGTTGATCGCCTGATTCAATATTTCAAAACCGGTGTCCAGCCCGCAAAACGGCCTGTTATTTTTGGCGGTGGCTATTTCCAGATCGATATTGGTTTTAGCCGCGTCGGGCTCGTAGCTATAATCGCTGGACAGATTTGAAGTTTCAAGCAAAACATTTATCGATTCGGAACATCTTTTAATAGTGTTTACATAATCGCCCTTATCGTTATTAAGTTTATTCATCGAGCTGGCGAGAAGTTTTTTAGACTCATTTCTGAGGCTGTTTTCTTTGATCTTATAAATAAGCGGTTTAACGTCGGTTTCAACTGAAGTTTCGCCCGCTTCGCCGGTTAAATTAAATATGTGCTCACACAGCTCGCCACAGATATCAAAATGCAATTTCTGTTGATGGTACTGCTGCTTTAAAAACAGTGCGGCATTTTGAAAATTAATGGTGCGGTTTTCATTATAAAGCGATAAAAAAGCCGAATATATAAATTTTGTTTTAAGCGAAGATTGAAAATTAGACGGCATTAAATTTAAATTAAGCGCGTATAATCCGGCAAAATCAGGATTATGCGCGAAAGATTTTAAAAATTCTATCTCGACTACATATATATCTTCGCGGCAGGTTATATCCACCAAAAGCTGTTTTTGACGGGGATTAACCGGACCGCCGCTTGTATCGTTAATAATTTCATCGTTCATATCGCTAAATTATAACAAATAATCGCTTTACTGTCAATCTTACTTTAAAACATCTTTTTCAAAATAATTCATATACTATCTCAGTCTGAGCGGCTTATAATTTAAATAAAAGAGAAATGTTAACGATAATAACGATTAATAACGATTAATGTTGACAATACCAATTATTTTTGTTAAAATTATTCCATGAGTGAATCCAACGCTTTTTTAATCAACAACAATAATAAACCTCACTTCGATAAACCCGGATTTTTAGAAAAACTTCTCGGAAATAATTCTTTATTCATCGAATTAATCAAACAATCGATTCTTCAGGTGCCTGAAGAAATCAGTAATTTAAAAAGGGCTTTAGACAATAAAGATGACGAAAAATTCAGACTTTTTGCTCACAAGCTCAAAGGTACCGCTTTAAATATGTGTTTTGAGCGCCTCGCCATCATCGCGATCGAAGCGGAAGAAACCGCCGAAAATAATTTTGCCAGCGATGATATTCTCCGCGATAATTTAAACAGGCTCGAAACCGAATGGCATAAAGTCAAAGAAGAAATAGAGCGCGAGTTATAATTTTTCTCTGCTTTTCAATAATTCTTTACAAACGCGCCAGGGTTAAACTCAACGCGGCTCGTAATGATGCTCTAATTAGTAAACTTCGATAGTGTCAGGATAGATAGACCGCTTTTCATGGTTATAAACAGGATCAGGGTAGATATGTTTATTAACTATCAATATTCCTTTTACTTTGACTTTTTTACCCTGATGTAAAAGAAGAGGTTTCTTTTCTTCAGCATCGGCTTCGATGTAATGATCAACACCGTCGGAAGTTATCACGTACTCATAACGCGGCGCGCTTCCTATCAAACGAAGGACGCCGGTTAGTTCAACTTCATATCCACACGAATCATTCGACTGCGGATGATTTTCGGCAATACCGCCGGCAGGTTGCGCTTCAGCAGACTTTTTCGACGCTTGAATACCGGATATTTCGAGTGCCTCGCCCCTGAATAATATAACGGCAAATAAGACGGTTAAAGACGCGATAACAGTTAATATCATTATTTTTGTTTTCATAGTTTCATTATACAATCGCTTATATTCATTGTCAACTTTTTCCTTCAACTTTTTCCTTCAATATTTGACATTTTAATAAATTTAGTGTAAAATATACCTGCTTTAAAGTTATTTTTGTTTTTTCGGTTTTAATAAAACCGTTTATGTATATTTTTTTGGAGAAGAGTTAAATGATAAGCCACAGCAACATATTTCCGATGCGCCCTCTGTCTCAGCCTAAAACTGACGACGATTTAGATAGGCTCGTAAAAGAGACCGTCGCTGAATGGAAGGAACGCACCGCTTCCTGGAAATTGAAACAAACCGGCAGCCGCCAGCTCAAACGCGAAGCGTTAAATACCCATAAATAAACCCGGCTTCTTTTAGCCTGCCCTTCGATTATTACTCCTGCCACTTCATTCATATTTATTATTCTTATTACTCATATTTATTTTTATTACTCATGTTTATTCTTATTACTCGTATTTATTTTTATTACTCACATTTATTATTTGATTTGAATTAATTTTAATGTTATAATAGTCATTGAAATTTAATTTAATCTTGCTTAATTTAGCATAACTTAACTTAACTTAACTTAGTTCGGTTTAGTTTGATTTAGTTTGATTAAATTTAGCTGATAAATTAAATTAAAACCGTTAATAAATTTCAATTTATTCTATTTTATTTTAAAAACGGAGGAATTCAATGACTATTACCGGCTGGATTTTTATGATAACTTCATGGACAATTATAATTTTACTTGTATCTTTCTGTTACTATAAAACGCTTAGCGGCAAAAAAAATTAATATAATTAATATAAATACGGAACATTTGACATAATTTGTAGTATAATCAATATGGTACAGAGAAATCAAATTGGATTTTATATTTTTATATAAACTAAGGGAGGCGCCTCTATGAATAAAGCCAAATTCATATTAACCTTTATTGTCGCATTTTCTACATTATTTTCTTTATCCGCTCCATCTTTCTCACAAATGTCGATTAAAGACCTTGACGCCAAAATAAATACCGGCGATATCAAAACTGACACCACAGCCGGCTCCGAATCTTCATCTTCATCTAAAGCAGCCGAAGATTCATCCGCAGCCGCATCTTCATCTTCCGCCTCCGCTTACAGCGCGGCTTCAACGCTCGGCTCGATCGGCCCGAACGGTTACGATCATTCCGGCAATAACAGTTGCGGCCAGTATGCTACCAGCACCGTATTTAATTTTTACGGCATCGACGAAACCTATCCGGTCACTCTTAAAAATATGAACCCTACGGGCAGTTTCACTGCGCCCGACCGCATAGTAGATTACTGGAAGAAAAACGGGATAGACGTCGATTATAAAAACAAATGCTCCCTTAACGATATTAAAAAACAGCTCGACAGCGGTAACCCCGCGGTCTGTATGGTCGATGCCGACGGCACAGGTCACTGGATAACCATCATAGGTTACAACAAAAACGACGACGGCACCATAAAAAGTTTTATCATGCGTGATTCATTCTGGGGCGTTAGTTCAAATAAAGAAATGCCCGTCGATGAATTCGAAAAACGCTGGAGCAAACCTTTAGCCGCCACTCATCCGGCGCTGGGAATCGCGCTCAACTACGACCGCCTTCTTATCACTCCTAAAGGCAAAAGCGACGGCGGTTTTAGTATAAAAGACTTTTTAAATCTTCCAAATAATTTCAGCACCGCCATTAACGATCAAATAGCCAACGGCGCCAACCAGCTTGTTCTCGGCCTTGGCCAGGACGTTACAAAGCTCAAGAGCATCAAAGATTTCGATTTCAAAAAAGTTGATTTTCCACGTGCGATCGTCGGCGCAGCCGAAGTTTTAACCGCTCTTCCGCAAAAATTAATGTTCGGCATTCCCGGTTCCGCTCTGACGGACGGCGGCGACGCCATTAAAAACTGGGGCGATAAAATGTCTAAAAAAGACGGCACGCTCGATAAAATAGCCGGAGGCGCCGCAAAAGGCGTCGGCACCGTAGTAAGCGCCGCCGGCAAAGTCGTTTCCGGCGTCGGCAACGCCGTCTCATCCGTTGTGGACAGCGGTTTCAAAAGCCTCAGAAAAATCTTCAACTGGTAAAAAGTTATTTAGACTCTGCGAACCGTTTGATTTCAGCCATGAAAGCCTCTCCGTACTGCTCTAACTTGCGCCTGCCGGCTCCGTTTACTTCTAAGAAACGCTCATCGGTTTGCGGCATCAACTGACACATACTGTTTAGAGCCGCGTCTGAAAATATTAAATAAGGCGGAACGCGCTGTTTAATAGCGAGATCGCGACGCAACGCCCTTAAACGGTCGAAAAGGCTGCCGTCGATAGAGGCCGTCTGACCTGCGGCAGCGGCTGATTTAGATTTAGGCGCGGCTTTTGATTTAATTTTAACCGCAGCCGCCTTGATCATTATCTTTTCATCGGTTTTTAAGGCGTTTACAGCTTTAGGATGCAGTGACAGCGTTTGATACTGACTGCTGTCAACTATTATATAGCCGCAATCGGCGAGCGAGGATATCATATCTTTAACGGATTCCTGCGAGTGCTGCTTTAAAACGCCATAAAGTGGAAGTTTATCAAAACCGAATTCGCGCGACCGTTCGCCATTAGCGCCGCGCAGCACTTCCGATACGAAAGTGCGCCCGAAACGCTCGCCCATAAGTTTTATACACGAAAGTATACTGCGGCATGCCGCCGTCATATCCGTAAGCTCAGCCGGACCGCTCAGGCAACTGCCGCAATTGCCGCAGTTTTCATAAGAATGGTTCTCGCCGAAATAATTCAAGACGTAACGCCTTACACACGAAGAAGTGGAACAGTATTCGATCATTTGAGAAAGTTTGCGCAGTTCGCCGCTTTTATCGGTGCGAGTGCCGCCGGTTTTATCTTTATCCCTGTCGCTGTTTTCTATTAAAAATTTATTCATGATAATATCCTGGCCTGAAAAAAGCAATATACATTCGGCTTTTTCACCGTCGCGCCCCGCCCTGCCGGCTTCCTGATAGTAGCTTTCTATATTTTTAGGCATATTATAATGCAAAACGAACCTGACGTTCGATTTATCGATACCCATACCAAAAGCGTTAGTGGCAACTATTATTCCGGCTTCGTCAAATATAAAACTTTCCTGCGCCTGGTTTCTTTCTTTTTGCGGCAATCCCGCGTGATAGCGGACGGCCTTTATGCCGGCGGCATTTAAGCTGTCACAGACGCTTTCTACGAGCTTGCGCGTTATGCAGTAAATAATACCGCTATTTCCTGAATTTTTATGAAGATAATCAAGAGTGAACCGTGTTTTATCGGCCGGTTTGTTCACTTCAAAATATAAGTTTTTACGATCGAATCCCGTAATGACCGTAACCGGATTATTAAGTTTAAGCATTTTCATAATATCGTTTTTAACGATCGGCGTAGCGGTAGCCGTGAACGCTGAAACTACAGGTTTTTTAGAAAGCATGCTTATCATTTCTGATATTTTAAGATAACTCGGGCGGAAATCATGGCCCCATTGCGACACGCAGTGGGCTTCGTCAACGGTTATCATCGAAATACGGATATCGTTTAAAAAATTTATAAAATCAAGGTTTTCGAGTCTTTCCGGCGCCATGTATATTAATTTATATCTGCCTTTTAAGGCCTCGCTTTCAATTTCTCTGCGCTCGCGCGCCGTGAGCGTGCTGTTGATAAAAGCCGCCGGAAGGCCTATCTGCCGAAGCGATTCCACCTGGTCTTTCATAAGCGAAATGAGCGGAGAAATAACGAGAACCGCGCCGGAAGCCATAAGCGCCGGCACCTGAAAGCAAAGCGACTTACCCGCGCCCGTCGGCATTATGCCGAGCGCGTCGCGGCCGGAAACTATGGCCGAAATAATTTCAAGCTGGCCTTCTCTGAAAGCCGAATAGCCAAAATGCCTTTTTAATATCTTATGAAGAACTTCCCGCATTTATATAACTCCAATACAAATAATTTTGATTATGCGCCATTACGCTATAAATAGATCAATATTTAAATATAAAAATTTGGCATATAAAATTTAAAAAGTTAATTTACAGGATTAAGATAATTATTAAATTTTAATTTTAAATCTGTTAATCCCGTTCTCGCCGCTAAAACTTATGCCGGAAGATATATTAGATATTATGAATATTCCCATATCGTCCGTATCGTCAGTATTGTCCGTATCGCTTTTAGTTTCAGTTTCGTCGGGCGTATATGAAATTTTATCGAAAGGGTTTAAAGTTTTGCCGTCGTGGACGACCTCTATTTCTATTTTTTTATCGATATCGCCGAATTCCACGGTAATATCGATTTCAGGCGTTTGCTTTTTGTCGTAGCAATGGTTTAATATATAGGTTATCAGCTCTTCGATCGCTAAATTAGTATAATCGATTTTTTTAGCTTCGATATTATATTTAACGCAAAATAATTTAAGCCTGGAGCTCATTTCAATAAGATCGAAGCTGTGCGAGCTCACTTTATAATTAAAAGTTTTAAGTTTTCTAATAAAAGCTATGGTAGCTGGTTTTTTAGGGTCGTTAAAAATGTCGCCTGGCGAACCGCTTTCATAAATGGATTTTTCATTCATAAAAAATACGCGATCGGATATCTCTTTTGCAAAATTCATTTCATGCGTGACTATAACCATCGTATAGCCAAGCTTCGCCAAATTTCTTATAACCGCGAGAACTTCACCGCTCATCGCCGGATCAAGAGCCGAAGTGGGTTCGTCGAAAAGCATTATTTCCGGTTCCATAGCAAGAGCTCTGGCTATGGCTATTCTTTGCCTCTGTCCGCCCGACAGCTCATCGGGATAAGAATGTTTTTTATCGAAAAGGCATACCGTTTCAAGCAGTTTATCAGCCGTCTCGATCGCCTTTTCACGGCTGATTTTTTTGACCATAACGGGTGCAAGTATTATATTTTCAATAACGCTTAAATGCGAGAAAAGATTGAAATTCTGGTAAACCATACCCATTTTCAACCTGATTTTATTGATGTCGGTTTTTTTATCGCAGATATTATCGTCGTTTATATAAATACTGCCGCCATCGCATTTTTCAAGCCCGTTAAGGCAGTATAAAAACACGCTCTTACCCGCGCCCGAAGGGCCTATTATAGAAACGCACTCGCCTTTTTTTATTTCGGCGTTCACGCCCTGCAATACTTTTAAACTTCCAAAACTTTTAGATAAATTTTCTACTTTAATCATCTGCGGACCCTCTTTTTTCTTTCTGTCATCTTAAAGATCAAATAGGCTGCATAAGCGAGTCCTAAATAAATGAGAATACCTATAAATATAACAAAAAACGGATCGGCCGTCCGCGCGCCTATATTATTAATAACGCGCGTAAGATCGGCTATGGTGATATATCCGACAACCGAGGTCCACTGGATAAGATTAATCACTGCGTTCTGATATACCGGCCGGGCGAATTCGCACGCCTGCGGAAGCGTTATATTATAAAAGGCCCCGAACTTCGTGAAGCCGAGCGCCCTTGCGGCCATTACCTGGCCGGAATCTACCGATTCTAAAGCCGATTTCATTATTTCAGCGATGTGCGAGGCGCCGTTTAGCCCGAAGGCGATTATAGCTATATAAATAGCGTCCATACGGCTTTTGGCGAATACGACATAAAAAAGAAGCATCAATAAAAGAAGGATCGGCGTTCCCCTTACTATCACTATATAGGTTTTGGAGATAAAACGCAATATTTTACTTTCCGAATACTGCATAAGGCAGAGCAGGGCGCCAAGAACGCTTCCCGCGAAAAGTCCCGCAAGCGTTATAATCACAGTTGTTTTAAGCCCGGATAGTATATAAAGATAAGAATCGCCGGCTATTAAATTATTATAAGCGGATTCGTAAACGGTATTAAAAAAATTCATATTTATAGATTTTCTCCCTATGGCATTAAATAAAATGAATATACATCAATATTTCTATTTTGTCAATGCTATTTTACTAAGTTGTCGTAGTTATGGCATTTAAATCCTGAATTCCCGTTAAATTATAGCAAGGCCACGAAATAATACAATACAAACCCTTGATAATCCAAATCTTAGTAGAGATTATGGTAATTATTATTTTTTAAACACTATTACAAAAACAAGCGGGCTTGAAGATATATACAATTATGATAAACGGCGAAATAATACAGGCGCTACAACAATAGAAAACCAAAAATGGAATAACAAAAAAATATATGTACACGTTTTCTTTAATAAAGAAAAATATTCTCATGAAGAAAAGGAATTTTTGAAGAAAATATTGCAATTAGAGCAAGAAATATTAACCGGAGAAAAAATTGATACCAATGAAGATTATTATGAAAAATATTTTAAAATACGTGATTTAAAAAGTGGCATTAAAGTTAAAAGAAATGATGGAAATATTCGTTAATTTTATCTTCAATCACTTTACCATGACCAGCATGAATACACATACTTAACTTTCGCACCCCGAACCCCTTGTGAATCCGTTTGAATGCCCTTATGCATATTTTTGTTCGCTACATTCGAAAAAATTGCAGTTAATTAATTTGTTTATTATTCCGAATAAATCTGTTTATTTTTTTAAAGATCGAACTAAACGATTTTATGCGCCTTCCGAGGTGCAAAAGTTAAGAAATTATTCCATTGTTTTTCATTTTAACTTCATAGACCAAAGAACTTATTTGAATCTTCCGGAGCGTCAGATCGCTCAATATTAGTGTAACTACGAAGTTGCTTCGCAACGGTAATAGTGTAACTTTCAAATATTGCATCGCGTCCCTGTTGCTGGCTTATACGATGTTCTGCCTGATTACGCCATTTATTTATCGCTTCTTCGTTTTCCCAAACGGTCAGACTAAGCAGCTTGCCTTCGCTTGCAAGACTAGTGAAGCGTTCTGCTCGTATAAATCCTTCAGCCTTAGAAAGTTCGTTTTTGAGATCAGCGACCAGGTTTAAATAACTATCCATATTACTTTTTTTTATTGTAACTTCGAATATAACCAATATCATTAAAAACACCAACCTTTCATGAATTACAGACATGCTTTATTTGAAAATAGTATCACATTCATAAGATTGTTAAGCTCACGGTTGAGGTTATAACCGCTTTGCAATGGAACATCTATATAATAAGGCAATTTTCCCATTATTTCACGCATACAATGGGCTGCCAAAGGATAACGATAAGGACTACTGGCATCCTTTAATACCATTAATGCGCCTTGATACCTTTTTGCAAGCCATTTATCTTTTGTGGATAAGGCTTCAAATAAAATATTCTGGTGTTCTGAATCAAAGATAAATGCATCTAATTCAGGCTCCTGGTTGTCTAACATGTCAATTCCTTAAAAACAACATATGCTTTTTAAGCATAGTAGATTTTAAAATATAGTAACATTGTAACATATTTCAGTATTTTTTTAAAGTAAAAAAATTACATCATAAAATGACTGGTAAATCTGAATTATTAAGTAATACATAGCAATAAAATTTTCTTGCCCGCCATTTTTTATGAACCGAAAGAATTAAAAGGCACTCATATTAAAATTGACTGGTTATGAAATTATTATTGTTTTAAGAATTTCTGAACAAATAATCCTAAATTGATTTAGTTCAAATATACCTGCATTGGAAGGCCGAATATTTATAGGATTTATTGCTTTAATCTTACAATCACATATTCATAAAACAATGAAAGAAAAAGGCCTTTATAAAAATTTTACCAGAGAAAAATTATTATGTGAGTTGAAGAAAATCAAAAGAATACAGTTTGCAAGCGGCAAAACAATAATTACAGAAATCTCAAAAAAACAAAAAGAGATTTTTACAGCGTTTGCTATTCCTCTGCCGAACTAAAAACTCAATATAATCAAGTTATTATGGTTATGTCATTGTTATAACTTTGGCGGAATTCAGGATTAAATTTAGGGCAACAAGTCTTTATGTTTACATATTTACGATCGCGGCGCCTTTAGAAGTGAGTCTGTATTTCTGCATTCTGCTGTTCGGCTTATCCCGAACGGTCATTTCGATAAGTCCGGCCGCTACGGCAGGCTGCTGATAGGCTTCTCGAAAATGTTTTTCGTCTTTTAATTCGAGTTTTTGCTGGAGCTGCTTGCGGCTCATTTCTCCGTTCATCGCCAGAAGAAGTTTTCTGACTTCGGGGGTGACTTCAGGGGTGACTTCGGGGGTGGCCAAAGATTTGAAGGAATCGAGGATCATGTTCAGCATGAATTCTATAAATACGGTCGATTCACCATTTTTTGTGCTTTGACCGATCGCGGCGTAATAATCGGCCTGATGTTCATAAACGAGGCTTTCGACGGGAATCGCGATGAACAGAGGATTGAATTTTACGAGCATCAATGTCTGCCATATTCTACCTATCCTGCCATTACCGTCCTGAAAAGGATGTATGAACTCGAACTCATAATGAAACACGGAACTTGAAATGAGCGGATGCTGGTCCGTAGTTTTAAGCCATTGCATGAGGTCGCGCATCAAATCCGGAACCCTTTTCGCCGGCGGCGCCATGTGCATTATTTTTTCGCCTGCCATGACGCCGACTCCACGGGTTCGAAATTTTCCCGCGTCATTCAGGAGTCCTGACATTAAAAGGCAGTGAGCGTCCAGAAGATCTTTTTCCAGAAATGGATTCCATTTTTCAATGCGATCATAGGCCTTGATAGCGTTTTTGACCTCTATAATTTCACGCGGCGGCGCGATTATCCTTTTGCCTTCCATGATGGCGGTGATCTGTTCGATACTCAGAGTGTTTCCTTCGATGGCGAGTGATCCCTGTATCGTCCTTATTTGATTGGTTCGACGCAAGCGGAGTTTCTCAGACACATCGTCGAGCGCCGAAATGCGTCCAATATGTTCCGATATTCGTGCTATAAGAGAGATTATAGCCGGCGTCACATTATAAGGAGGAGAATAGATCTTACTCATAAAACCTCGTTAATTATCGTTCGGCGATAAAATAATATGGTATCACATTACGCAAAAAAACTCAATGTTTTATTTGAGCGACGGCCTCTACCTCAATGCATAAGACTGGCCACTAAAGATTATTCAGCCGCCTGCGCTTGTTGATTTTGGGCAATTTCATGGATATGGTGGTTGTTTTTGCTTTGCCTTGATTGTCTTTCTATCTGCCATGTCTATAATGATTTTTGTGAGTTTTGTGAGTTAACTTGACTTTATCAGCCGTTTTAATTATAATGGCAGGAATATAATTCAATCATATCATAATAGTTTGATTTACATATCATTTAAGCCACAATTGAAAGGCGTGTTCTAACATGAAAAAAGGATCGGCATTTATAAAAATATGGCTGTTGGTCACTTTCATCACGCTCGTCGTGGTTCCGCCACTTACAGGCTGGTACATGCGCCATGACAGGAACAAAGACATGGAAGAAAATTTTTTTAACACAGCCGAGCAGTTGCGCGCGAAGAAAAATTATGACGGCGCCATCGCGGTTTACGATTTTATTATCGAAAGCGGCGCCGACGGCTATGAAGTGGCGTTATCGGGCAGGCAGATCGTCGAGGCCGAGCGCGACTCGTATTATACCAGGGCCAAAGGATTCGTTACCGGTTTCGTTTACGGCGACATAGAAAGTATTCCGTCGCTCATAGGCTGCGTCAGCGGCGATGTTTTCGTATGGGGCGATTTCCGCGACTTCGTTAAAAATTCATACCGTTATTATACCGGCGGCGAGGTCGACAAGATCAACTATCTGCTTTCGGGGATAGGCCTCGCTGCGACGGTCGCGCCGCATGTAGATGTCGGGATATCTTTGTGCAAGAGCCTGGCGAAGTTCATGACCTCCGGCATGCGCAAGTTCCTGCTCTTCATTCTGGAAGAAGCCGCTAAACTCAAAAAGTACGATAAAGTTTACGATTTTATGGGGACGCTGGGCGGCATATACAAAAAGATAGGAGTTGGCATCGTCGATGTCATCCAGATAGCGAAGGACGGCGAGCATTTCAAGTGGATATCGCATATGATAGAAAGATACGGAAAGCGCGCATACTCGCTGCTGCTGATCGGCGGCGAACAGGCTCTGAAATACGGCGAGATGGCGCTCGATTATACCGGCAAGAACGGCAAAAAGGTCCTGTCTTTCTGTCTTAAATACCCTAAAGTGGGCGCGAGAATACTGAAAATAAGCAAAAAACTTGTCTGGGACAACGGCGCCATCACGATGATGGCCCTGGCGGAGCTTCTGACGATGATATCGCTTTTCGATACTTTTGTATTGTGCCTGATACTGTGGATATGGCTTAACTTCGATAGATTGTTATATCTGACATTTTACAGGAAGGGCGAAGCGAAGGCGTGAATTGACTGAAAAATTATTAATTGATATTATATTTGCTTAAAACCGGAATTCCCCCGGTGAAGCAATAACGGTCAGTTCCCCTTAGATCAGGCAGCAATTTCGAGTTTTTTATGCTCAGTTCATACATCAGGTTCATT
The DNA here is from genome assembly GCA_002423385.1 of bacterium UBP16_UBA6123. Lineage (GTDB taxonomy): Bacteria > Muiribacteriota > UBA9980 > UBA9980 > UBA9980 > UBA9980. The sequence goes on along the minus strand of DIVV01000126.1, from coordinate 2,797 downwards.
CCCTGTCCCGACCTTTCGACCAGACCGCATTTAGCAAAAATATCGGCAATGCGTCTATTGCGCGGAGACTGGCGATCGAGAATGTTTTCGACGGTAATGTCCGGAGGCAACCCGCCCGGACTGTCTATTACGAGTTTACAAGGAAAAAGTATATTAATTGAGTTTCATATAGGAGTTTTCTAATTTATGAGTCGAAATGTATTTGTTTCGATAGCATTAAATTGCCTTGGAAAAACTTTGATTGCCTTTTCAAGCAAAGATGATGGCGTCGGCAGGGCCAAAAACACCCCTGAAAATAGCAGCAAGAGGTTCGGGGAACATGCCCCAAACCCCTTGCCGTTAGCGGAGAGACTGAGATTTGAACTCAGGTTCCCGATTGTGTCAGGAAACTCGATTTCGAGGTGCATGTCAGGGTTTGCAATGCTTTTCATCATTCTTCAATCTCTCTTGATTTTCAATTATTTTCAGATGCCGGTTTCTTAACTTTGTGATGCCGGTGCCTATCTGTTTCAACCGGTTTTTAACTTTTTGGTGCCGCGAGAATATTCACTGAATTGGTGACCCATTTGATAATAACATGCTTTTTTCAGTCTGTCAACATTGCAACTAAATTTTCACATTCAATTCATCAAAGCATTTATATTCATTGACTTTTCTAATATTCTATTGCAACTTATTGCTTATTCTATTGCAACTTATTGCTTATTATCGTTATGGTTATCGCAATTATCTCCTTCTTTTCCCGGATACCACTTGCCAGCACGAGTTTTGCCATGAACGTGGATCTTTCCTTCGTCCTTGAGTTCACGTAAAAAAACCTGTATCTGGCTTCGGTCATAGCCAGGCAATACTTGATAAAACTCTTCTAACCGGCTGCCTTCGGCGTTGTTGTCTTTAATATGTTTTAATAAAAGGGCCTTATTGGTTTCGCGGTCCAGCCCTTTTTTTCTGGTATAAACGCCCTTTTTCTTTATAGCTGTATAATACTTGCGCCCCAGTATATAATTGTTTTTTGCTGATTTTTCAATGATCCCAAGTTCAAGAAGTCTTGGCAGACGGTCGCGAAGAACATCAGGAATTGGCTGTTCGCGGTGAATATGATTAACCACGAGAAAATCATATGTGCTGAAACTTTCAAGTGTTTCCTGACCTATTTTTTCCATCATCTGCAAAAGTTTTGGGTCCTGAATCTGTCCATCAAGGGTTAATGTTACGTGATGACGGTCCGTACCCTTCAAATCAGGTAATAATTTCGAACTTTTTATACTTAGCTCATACATCAGATTCATACCCTGCCCTGATCTTTCAACAAGGCCGCACTTCGAGAAAATATCCGCGATGCGTCTGTTTCTAGGAGATTGGCGGTCGAGAATATTATCAACGGTAATATCTGGCGGCAGCCCTCCGGGACTGTCGATTACCAACTTGCGGGGATACTGCCGAATAAAAACACTTCCGCCAAATTGATAATCCCTGTGGCTCACTGCATTAAGAATAGCTTCACGTACGACGCGCTCCTCAAATGTTTGAACGTCAAGAACAAATAAACCATCCTGAAAATGCTGTTTATCGTTTCTAAGATTGACAAGTTCCCAGAGTCTGTCATAAAAAGAGAAAAAGCCCTGCCGGAATTCTTCTCTATATTGGGCGGGCCCGGAAGCCTCACTGGATCGGTATTCAAAAACTACTTCCGACTGCCCGAGCAACCTGCCAAGAGCTTCACGCCTACCGAATAAAACCAGAGCAGCATATGTTATTTTACCTCGGATGGTCGCTTCACAATCGTCAAGCAACTGTTCTGGAGATAGATTCACCAGGGCGGAATTTCGTGACTTGGCTATCCAGCGCTTGCGAAAGTCTTCTATTGCATGTTTATCAAGATCGTTCCATTCGGCTTCGCGGCATAAATCCGAGGAAAAATCATGGCCGGATTCGGCGAAAATAGATCTTAATTCTTCCTCAGATATTGGAATGAGTTTATCGCATTCACGCGACCAATAAATTCCTTTATATTTAAGTGGAACACCGATAGGCCTTGATGGAACATGAAAGACGAGAACTCGTTTTTCATCTTTTTGATATATCGTGACATCGATTTTTATATGAAGTTGTTCGACAAGTCCCATGCGCGCTCGTTCGGGCTGAATAAAGGCATTGGTTCCGACAATAGATCTGGGACGTTTATCGCTGACACCCAATACGATATACCCGCCGCCACAATTAGCTATGGCACAAGCATATTTTACCAGATTTTCAAATTCAAAGTTATTTTTAGCTTCCTTGAATTCAACATTCTCGCCTTCCATAAAATGTAAAATTTCGTCGATATTTTTTTCAGCAGATGATTTTAATGGCATAATATATTTCTCCCGATTTTTCTATTCGATAATGCCGCGTTTTTTTTACCTGTCGATCGTCTGTCTGCTCGGCATCGGTTTTATTAGAAGGTCAAACAGCGCGAGATGTTTTTCATCGAGCCGCTCACGGATGGTGCGCCGCAATTCCTGATCTAACGTGCGCAATAATTACTTTCGCATAATATATGAGTCCATTCCAAATAGTCGATTTTTTGAATTTAGGCAACGATTTTTCAATAGTTTTCAGGCATATTTTTGCCATTTTTTGACTTTCTGGAGCGGACTCATATATTATATCATAAAATTATTTGATTTCGACAGTAAAAAGTATATTAAATTGAGTTTCATATAAGAGTTTTCTAATTTATGAGTCGAAATGTATTTGTTTCGATAGCATTAAATTGCCTTGAAAAATCTTTGATTGCCTTTTCAAGCAAAGA
>DIVV01000026.1 GCA_002423385.1 bacterium UBP16_UBA6123 | reverse complement strand
ATATTTTACACTCGAATGTCCGTTACAAAGCTAAAAACGACCCGGACGCCGTAATTCAAAAACTTGAAAATTTAATATCACGGCAGGGTGCGCTCGCTAATGCCGCTGAAATTAACCTTGCTAAAATCGAACTTGCCAATGTGTATTCGATGTATAAAAACGATTACAGCCGCGCCGTCGAAATTTTAAAAGAAGTGACCTCCGGTTCGAATCAGGGCGTAAAATATTACGATGAAGCCCTAACCGCGCTTAAAAGAGCTGAATTTCACTTAAACGGTTCGGTAATGATAGCAAATATCGATAAAACCCGCGCTGAAGCGAAAAAATTACTGGCTAAATATCAGCAGACGCCCATATATAAGCCTTTAACAAAAGGCTCGGCTTTAGCCGGTTATTATATGTCGCTATTTAAATATCGAAAATCGATAGCTGAGTACCGCTCGTTTAAAAATAAATTCGATAAAAGTCAAAATTTCGCTTATTACGGTTTTATAGCCGATATTTTCGGCGGTGCCCAGGCTTTCGACGGCGTGCAGGACGCTTTTAACAATTCGAATATTTCGATCCGCGATATATCCGCTCCCGTTAAACACCTTGCCGATAACGTTGAGGCGCTTTACGCCCGCTGGTATATGTTAAACAGCGCTAAACAGACTATAGATATGAGTTACTTTATATTCGATAAAGACCCTATCGGAAATGCCATACTGGGAATGCTTCTGAAAAAAGCGCGCGAAGGCGTTAAGGTCCGCCTTATTTTAGATGCCCACGGCTGCGGCGAATTCGCTAAAAGCACTAAATCGCAGGATTATTTACAGGAACTCGCGGCCGAAAAAAACGCGAAAGTTAAAATATTTAATCCCGTTCATAAGGCCGTTTCAATGGCTATATCCGATTTAAGAAATTTGATCAGTTCGAATCATCAAAAAATAATAATAGTTGACGGCGAAACTTTAATTACCGGCGGCCGTAATATTTCAGCGCATTATTTAGCCGATTCGCGCGATTATAAAGAAGCTTATCGCGATACCGACGCAATGGTCAAAAGCGCTGAATTGTGCGCTCAGTTAAAGATGACTTTCGAGGAAGAATTCGATGCTCTTGAAAATTTCGATGTAAAAAAAGACCTTCTCGGCAATTGGGTAAAGCGCGACGGCGAGCTTTTAGACTGCGCGCGTTCATTAGATTCCTGGATAAGAGGAAACGGCGTTTATCATTCTAAAAAAATAGAAGAACTTAACGAAGAAATTGAATCGTTCAAACACATGACATCTTACAATCAATATGAACATTTTAAAGGCGCCCACTTCGCGCCCGTTAAGTTGTTCGGTAAAAACAGCATACAGCAGGAACGAAACGATATAACCGATAATATAATAGCCCTTATTAACGCTTCGAGCGACGAAATAATAATACAAAACCCTTACGTTATTTTTACCGATAAGGCTAAAACCGCCCTCAAAGCGGCGAGCGCGCGCGGCGTTAAAATAATTATAAATACGAACAGCCCGACCTGCTTTCCTGCCGCTAACGGCGATTTAATGACACTGGCCTTCTTTTTAGATGAGTGGATGCCGTTTTTAAAAGAAAATCCGACGGCTAAAATTTATGGAGTGGCCATAGCCCTTAAACTGCACGCTAAAGTATTTATTTTCGACCGCGCAGTAACGGTTATTGGTACGTATAACATGGATCCGATGAGCGAAGATATCAACGCCGAAAACGTTTGTGCCGTTAATTCGAAGGAATTCGCCGAAGAGTGCCGCACTAAAATTTTTGAAGATTTAAGCTATTCAAAAGAATATAAAATCGGCATAGACGAAAAAGGCGAGCCATACGAAATATTCGGCCCCGGCTCACTCGGTGACGAAAAAACACTCAATAAACTCAGGCTTATTAAAAAGTTGAAATTTTTAAGGCCGATGATATAGCCAGTCTGTTCATGGGGGCGGGAATTATCTTATTATTCGCTACTATTTATACTTATCAGAAAAGATCGGTTCGCCCAATTCTTTGCGGAATGAAGGCATTACCGAATTGTGCGAGTCAAAAGCCGCCGATTCGCCGCGCGCGTCCCGGTAGCCCTGCTCTGTGGATTTAGAAATAAGCGTATCCGCGAAATCAAGCATACATATATGCGGAGGTTTTGGAACGAGGGTGAAGATAACTACGTATCGTTTCGATCTTAGATCGATCAATTGAGTCTGTTTATGAAGATGTTCGAAAGCGGCCGCTATATTTGCCGCCAAATTTTTATGCTCTCCGAATTCTTCGGGAGTCGATTCGATTAAAATAATATGAGTAGCTCCGCGCAGGACTGCCGCTTCGATCGGGCTGTTATGCGCGAAACCGCCATCGACTAAATCCAAATATTCTTCCGCGGCTGGAAAATCAGCGAGGCGATGTGGAGGAAAAATTGGAAATACCGAACTCGAACCCATAATAATGTCGATTAACCTTGCGGGATGGTCGTTAATGCTTACTCCGCGGGCTCCGAAAATCGAATTATTACCAGATTGCCACGAATAAAAGTAAAGATCGCTCGGCAGAATATTATGCGATTGTTTAAGGGCGTTTGCGGTAACTATAAGATCGCGCGTGAGCAGGCGGTCGGAAAAAATACGCCGGCTCATTTCGGTGAATCTTTCCGCCGGCGTGGTTTTTGTGGTTAATGCGAGCGGCGGCCTGCCGCCCTGGATTAAGGCGTGTTCTACTAACGGCTGAAAACTGTCTGCGAGGGTTAATTCAAGCCCTTCAGAACCTGAAAGAGTTTCGGAAAAAAAGAATATAGTCACAAGCAGTATGATAGGCAGAAGAACGAGCATGGTTATTGAAATTAAAACGAGCGGAGCGCTTTTGAAGTGAAGCGAACGGCCGTTTCGCCGCAGCCGCTTCTGGAGCAGATATCCGCCGATAGCGAATATAAGAAGCGGCAGCGCGGAAGCGCGCATGGCGATATCGAACCAGAGCCAGATGTGATGGATAATATGATTATCGCCCAGTGCGCGCCATGGGTTTATCGGCAGCGCGATCAGAAATCCCTGAAATGCGCTTAGAGCGATGAGCATTTTAAAATAAGCTGGAGCGTGGCTTTCCGGCGAAGCGGCCAGATAGCGTACGAGAATAAGAAGAATGCCGGCTTCAAGCAGTGCCAGCCATAGCCCGGACATTGCCCTTACGGGCGTCGAGGGGCGCAATATGACGCGCTGGTCTAACTTTTGCCAGACGTGTTTTAATTCTTCACGGCCCGCCGCTGTGCGCGTTATGCCCATAGCCACCGGGAGAGCGTTGACCGCGCCGCCTGAAGTGCCCACTACCATGTCTATATCGAAATTAGTATCCTTGAAAACCCGTTTCGTCCGTTCTAATTTTTCTTCGATGGCGGCTATAGCTCCGGCCTGATAAGAACATTTCGCTCCGCCGCCGGAAAGCACTAAAGCCAGCCGCGGCGCCGATTGCTGCGATTTTGAGTAGTGCTGAAGAATCTGTCCGATTTCATCGAGCGATACTTTTTGTAATTCCGGCGAGCGCGGAGAAAGCCCGATGGCGCGAGACCATTCGCGTACCTGAGCGTAGGGAGCTGCGCCGCTTTCAAGCCGTTCCATAAGAAGACGGCCGTTCGGGTCGCGGTAGTTTAGAAGAGTTTTTGAAAGAAGTTCCTTTTGCGGCAAAGCGCGGCGCACGGCGATAACGTCGTGTGGCAGTTCGATTTTTTCTAAATCGGGAAACGGCAGTTTTCTTAGTTTTGAACATAATTCGTCAGCGCCCGATATAGCGTCATCCCAGACAAATCCTACAAGTTTGAGCCCCGGTTTTTTTCCCGCCAGTGAACGCAGAACGCCCGTATGTGAAAAAGTATAGCGGACCGCTTCGCGGCCTGGTTTTATTCCGGCTTTGCGCAGAATGAATTCAGGCATTATTCTGCCTGAAACCGATAGCGGATCGGTAAAAACGAATCGAATTTCTTCGCGGGCGGGATCTGCCGCCAGTTCATCGAATGTTTTCCAGGGAGCGTCGGCGGAAACGACGCATACCGCTCTGTAAGTATAATGACTGCCTTCGCGCCTTCGTGATTCTAAGGCCCAGGGGCCGCGCGCCGGCCGCATATCCAGCGTGGCTAAATATTCGAAACCGGCTTCCGACGAATCCAAATTGCCGTATCCGGCCTGGCTCTCGGCGAAAACTGCCGAAGTGGCTACGGCAAGGTCTATTAAGTCCTCGTTCATCCAGTGCAATATGTCGCCGTAAGTCCCCGGAGCGATACGGAAGTTAAGCCGGCCTCCGGCGGCTGCGGAACAATTGGAAAAACATTCGCGCCACCGTGCGAGTTCGGCGTCGAAATCTTCCGAAGCCACTATGCCGACGCGTATGTCGGCCGGCGATGAAGCCGATGCCGAAAAAGTTGTCAGAATTAGCGTCAACGGCAGTATCAAAGCGTATAAAAAAAACCGCCGGAAATTATTCATAAATTAAAATATTTTAAGCCTGTTTTATAATTTATTCAATAAGGTATCATAAATAACGGGTTTTTGCAATAATTATTTAATCACTTAATTATCCAGGCGGTTAAATGAAAATGAAAGTTACATTTTAATAAAATCGATTTTTTCAGCCCTGCGCTGGACGCCTCGCGCGTATTTAACCGCGGGGCGGCCAAAAACCATTATATATCCGACTGAATTGTTTTCATCTATTTTTAAAACTTTTTTTAATTCAGGAGCTATATCGCATATCAGCCATTTTGCCATGCCGCACCATAAAGTGCCGATCTGGAGAGTTTGGGCGTATATTTCAAAATAAGAAAGCGCGATGGCGCAATCTGTTTCCGGCGTGGGAGAGTCTTTAGGAGCGTGAGCTATTATCATGTGCGGGGCGTTTCTAAATATTATATCTATCTTTTTTTCTTCCCATTTTTTAGAAAAATCCGTAAAAAAATCAAATTGCTGCGGCAGTTGAGAGTTTTTGATTTTTTCAGAAAGTCTGTTCATGGCTTCCGTTTTGAATTTAAACATGGTTTCCATGTCATTTATAACGCTGAACGCTGTGCTGCGGCTGTTAACTCCCGTGGGCGCGTTCGCGGCCATTTCGAGCATTTTATTGATTGTTGCGGGGTCTAAGTTTTCGTTTAAATAATTGCGGCAGGAACGTCGGCAGCGGATTAAATTTTCCATTTTTTCTGATTCGACGGAAGTTTTATCAGTCGAAACGCTGTTTAGAGGATCGAGGCCGTCTATAGATAATGCGGCTGTGGGGCATACCGCCAGGCAATGCTGGCATAATATGCATGATTCTTCTTTATCGGCCGGTATGAACGGTATTTTATCTTTATCTGAAAGTTTTATAGCTCTTGTCGGGCATTCTTTAAAGCACTTAGCGCATTTAATACATTTACTTTCCTCAATTTTAAAATTTAACATATCTAACCTCTTATTACTTATTACTTATTATTTAAATTATTTAAGTATTATACCAGGTTTAAGTCGCGTTTCAGATTTTTATTCAGGCGCATAAACTGAAAAAATAATATAATCGAGTTCGTTTTTTATGAATCGGCATTTTGCCAGAAGGCAAAGACTGCTTTCGTTCAATACTATATTTTTTCGAGGAATCCCGAGTTTAAGCGGAAGATTTTGAGTTAAAATTTTTTTAGAACACGCTCCTGCGGCTACATTTAAAATTTCAGCGGCCGTGTCCATATATTCTTCGGTCCCGATTTCATTTTCATTACTTTCCATAGCCGCGGCGGTTATCGGTACTATCAGGCCGAGTGTTGACTGTAGAGAAAAAATTAGTTTAACCGGCGTTTCAACTTCGAGCGCGACGCATGCAAGCTCATTTTCGTTATTAACGGATGGTAAAGAATATCTATTTTCGTCAATAGAAAAATCTATGCCGGATTTTTCGCGTGAAATGGCGTTAATAGCCTCGATGGCCGATTTTTTTAAAATTGTATCGATATTTTTAACATCAATCATGTAATTTTTGTCATTTAATTTTCGCTTTATATTCAGAATTTTTCAAGGAATGGAATGATAAAATTTTTACATAATGATAATATAATGGAGTAAAAAAATCAAGTAATATTTATGTTATGTCATATTATATTATATCGTATATTATTTTCACTCGATTTGTAGTATAATTATCTTTGTTAAAATTTATTTAAGTAGGAGATTATTATGAAATACTTAAAAGCGTTAACTTTATTATTTATTTGTTTATTACTATCCCGGGTTACGGCGGAAGCCGCGGGACGCGGGTCAAAGGCGGGCGGCGCTTCCGACATTAAATATAAAATGACGCGGCCGGAAAAACCACAAAATAATTTTAAAGACGCGGTTAATATTGAAAAACCTGAAGAATTAAAAAATACAATCACGGGCGGGCCCGGTGAAATAAACGGAAAAATTTCTGGATTAAAGCAAAATTTGCCGGAGCAAAAAGAAAATAATATGGAAATAAAAGGCAAGGCGGCGGCGGTTAAAGAAAAATCGTCTATGCAAAAATCCGAATATACCGTGAAAGCCGATGAGCTTCGCTTAAAAATAAACGAAAAAAAAACGGGCGAACAGAAATCAAACTTTGAAAAATTAGCCTCAGACATCGATTCTATTAAGTCCGGCTCCGAAGTTACGCCGGAAATGAAGGAAAAACTCGCGCAGGACTTTAAATCGAGTTTATCTGCGGCAAATATGCCTTCGAATGAATCGCTTGAAAGTTTTTGCGGTAATTTAGCCGGCGCGGTTTCCGATCAGAAGATAACTTCGGCGGAGGCCGTCAAATTAGCCGGCGACGTTGAAGCTATATTAAATTCAGCGAATATATCGCCTGAGGACGCCAAAATTCTTGTAAATGACGCCGCCGCGATAATAGAGGCCGCCGATATATCAGATGAAGAAAAGCAGACACTTAAAGGCGATTTTGAATCTATAGCGGCCGTTTCAAAGCTGAATGCCGAATCGGCGAAAGAAGCCGCCGGCGAGATAAAATCGAATAGCGCAAATCTCGAAACTTATGAATCGGGCGATAAAGAAGCCGTGCAGGAACGTATGAAAGAGACAAAACAAAAAATAGAGGAAATAAAACAGCAAAAAAGCGGCATCCGTGAACGCATAAAAAGCATTAAAAAAAACAGATAAAACAAAAAAAATCAATTTTTTAAAATAGTTTTTGATTCAGCAGCAGGCGGTATTGTGCGTAAAGTTTAATAAATTTATCGAGCGCCTTTTTTTGAACGGCCGCCGGTCTGGCTGTGCGTAAAGTGTAAAGGTAATCGCGAAAGGCTTCTCTAACTTTTATATTCCATGACGAAGCAAAAACGGCGGCGTCGGATTCGAAAAATTCGCTTTTATTTTTTTTAATTATTTTTTCGCAGGCTTTCATAAATATATCATATCCAGGACGCATTATTCCGGTTTCGTGGGTATCGCCCGGTGCGGCGGCGAAAGAATTGGCCACGGCGTTAAGCCGCAAATCAGCCCCGGCGATTAAATATTTTAAATAAGCCGTTCTCATTCCGCGTTCCGAGCGTTCGTGGGCTTCGATAAAGTAATCACGGTAATGAACGCCGGCGATATATTCAATCAGGCCGTATTTTTTCATATACTCTTCGAATGTTTTAATATATTCGTCCTTTGTTCCAGGAGCGACTATGAGAGCCGCGGATGAAAACGCCGGATAAACGGCGTTGAGCGTTCTGAATTCGTTGTTTATAACATTGCCGCGATGTTTTTGCGTAAAAAAATCGAATTTTAAGATTAATTCAGAAGTGTCTGTAAGAAGACCGTAGTTGATTATTTTATCGTTGATTTCGTCGAGGTAATCGAGTCTGATATCAAAGGGCATAAAAACCGGTTCGTCGTAAGACTGTTTAGCCGCTAAAACAGCGGCGTCGCTGGTATTCTGACGGTTATCAAAAGTGTTTTTACCGTAAAATATATTATCTTTAAAGCTATGATTTTGCTCTAAAACGCCGAAATTTACGCTAATCGGAGTTACCGGCAGCCGCAGTTGAAAAAGGTTTATTTCTTCATAACGCTTTACGCCGGCTCCGAAACTTTCCCAGCTATTTTTAGGATAAAACTGGGCTGATTCTAAAAAAATCATATCTTTGTTAAATATAAAACGCGGTGCGTGAAATTGATCGTTTGTTTCTAAGTAAGGGCCGTCGAAATAATTAATTCCCGGGCCATAGGAAAGATAAATATATGTGTTTTGTCCCGAGCCTAAATCCGAATGTTCTATGCTTTCAAATTTTACTTTTATATGGTCTTCGACGAGCGATTTTTTAACCCTCATATCCTGCGATATCAAAGGATAATCAGGCCTTAAAAACGATACCGCCTGGCGCATGTCGAGCTTGTGTTTTTCGGGATGGCCCGATATTTTGCGGTTATAAGTTATTTTGTGGGTTGGATAAAATAAAACTTTATTTAAATATAAATCAGGACTATGCGGCATTCCGCGGTTTATATATCCGAAATAATCGCCGCGTTCATAATAATACTGGTTGTATTTAACTTTCTTTTTAAGCCGGACTTTCCGGTCGCTGAATATAAAATTGAAAAGGCCGGCCGCCGCTTTTGATTTATCGAACTTTTGGCCGCCGGCCATAGTTATTTTCAAATACCCTTTATCGCATATGAATGCTGAATTAACGCCGCCGTTTATATAATATGGCACGTAAGTAATTTCGCACGATAATCCCTTCAGCGGCTCCGCTTTTAAGTTAAAAGCCGTTCCACGCCCGTAAAAAACGCTTCCGCCTTTTTTATAAGTTTCAAAAACAATTTTATTTGAATTTAATACTTCGGGGCTGATAAACTTTTCAAATGCCGCCGGAAGTTTTGCGGTTAAGTAAAAATTCGGGCTTTTATAAACCGCGTACATAATTAGATCGGCCGCGCAATCCTGACATTCGGCAAAAATGGCGCGCGGCTCGCCCTTACGAGCGATAAGCGAAGAAAAGAAAGCCGGGTCGATCTTCTGAGTGAATTCCTGTTCGTAATCAAGAGCTGCCGCTGGAGCGCCGCTTAAAATCGTAAAAAACATCAGCAAGCAGGCTGATAAGATAAAAATATTATTTTTAATAAAACTTGCCCGGTTCATAAATTTATTCATTATATTTTCCTTCTTTTTTGATGTCCGTCAATTCGCTTATAAGCTCTCTGGCGCACTTGATTTCGTCTATATGATTTTTAAGCAGCCCGGCGGCTTTTTTTTCGGTTATTTTATCTATTATAATCCTGAATACAGGGCCGGGCGGGACGCCCATATTTTTTAATATATTTCCGTTTATGCTTATTGTAATATTCGATAATTTGAATATATATTTTATAACGGCTTCATAGGCGTGTTTGTTATTTAAGGCTGAAAGAAAGATAATTAAAAATTCGGAAGAGCGGTTTTTAAAAAGTCTGAAAATATCCACATCGTTTATAGCCGCTATTTTTTGACTCGCTTTATTATTTTTTTCAGCTCGATCGACGCCGGGAGAGCCTTTGGTTATATCGAGGCCGCCGGCGTTTTCGATCAGCTTGTCGAACTCGGTTCGCGTTATAAGTAAAAATTCACTTGCCTCGGTTATTACGTCGCGAATTTTGCGGGAGGCGTTCGTTTTAGCCATCAGGGGCATAATTTTATCAGCCGGTTCGTTTAAAAGCAATATGGAAAGGAATATGGCTGTTTTATTTGGCCGCGGCCCGCCGGCGAACAATTTAGCCGTTTTTTCTAAATATTTAGAGGCGTTTTTAATCATTTTTTTAATGATATCGGTAAAGACAATCTCGCCGGATATAAAATCGAAAAGCCCGTATTTATTTAATTCACAGACGGTTTCATAGACGGCCGCCTCGTTGAATATATGATCTAATTCGTTAAAAATTCTTATAGGCTCGATTTTTTTTGATATATCGAATTTGAGGGCTTCTTTAATGCAGCTTTCGGTATGCTTTTCAAGTTTGAATTTAAGCCTCGTTTTAAACCGCAGCGCGCGGAATATACGGGTGGGGTCTTCTATAAAACTAAGGTTATGAAGCGTTTTGATATATTTCTTTTTAATGTCGTCAAGGCCGCCGTAGTAATCTATGATTTCTCCGAAATTGTCCTGGCAGAGCGAAATAGCCATAGCGTTTATCGTGAAATCGCGCCGCAGCAGGTCCTGGTATAAATTTCCCTGAAATATGTCGGGCAGGGCGGCCGGCGATTCGTAAAATTCAGAGCGCGCCGTAGCGAAATCGATTTTAGGCAGTCCCGGAATTTCTATTACGGCGGTTTTAAATCTTTCGTGGCGGTTGGTAATATGCCCGGATTCTCCGGCCAGACTGACGGCGAAATCTATGGCTGATCCGCCTTCTATAACTATATCGATATCCGAACTCGCTTTTTTTAATATTATGTCTCGTACTATTCCGCCGGCTATATATGCCGAAACTTTCAATTCCGAAGCTTTTCGCGAGATTTTTTTCAGAAGTTTCAATACCGGCTTATTAAAATAATCATCTAATTTTAATTTGAGCCTTTCTTCCTTTAAATTAGCGGCGCTCGCTTCGATTTTTATTCCGGCGGAATTTTTGGCGGAAGCTAAGACACGCTCACGGCCGTATTTGAGGTTTTTACTTTCAGTGAAAGTATGGTTTAATATATCGTTTGAAGTGATAATTCCGACGATCTTATTTTCGGTTCCGACAAGAATCGTTTTTGTTTCGCTGCGCGCTATTTTTTCGACTACTCTGTCGAATGGTTCGTTTGCCGGTGAATATATTATTTCGCGGCATAAAAATCCCGATATTGGCGCGTGGGACAGCCCGTGATGTAGCGCCCTGTCAATATCCGTTTTACGGATAAAACCGGCGACTTTTTTTTTGTCGGTAACAGGCGCAGCGGTATAAGCGTAGCGGAACATAATTTTTTCAGCTTCGCTTATTATAACTTTCGGATCTAAAAACAGGACGCTCGGCCGCATGATATCCCGGGCGGTGACGGCCGGTTTCATATTTTTTTTAAGGAGCGTTATTATTTTTTCACGCGCATTTTTAATACTTGAATCGTTAAAAGTGATATAAGCCGCATATTTAGGCCCGCCGCCGCCGCCTGAGGTAAATATTTCACCGAGATTTATTTGTTCGACGTTGCTTCGCGCTAAAACATGGACATTCGCCCCCATTCTGGCAATAAAAACGGCTATATTGAATTTTTCAACGTCGATAATGCGCTGGATTATGCTGTCGAATTTATAGATGAATTTATGGTTTTCGGCGAAATAAAAATTTATCTCGACGGCGTTTATATTGACTGTTTCTTTTGATTTAACTAAATCGTCGAGCAGGCTTTTTTGAATATTTGAAAGGCCGTCTTCCTTTAAAAAAAAGTTGACTGTTTTTAAGTTGGAACCGCGCCGGAAAAGCTCAGCCAGACAGTTTATATCGTTTTCGGCGGTGTTGGGGTATAGAAGAGAGCCGGTTATTTCATGAATGCCGAGTGCAAAAAGCGTCGCGTAAAGAGGGCTTACTTCGATGCCGGCTTCGAATATCCTGCGGCATATAAGAGCCGCGATCGAACCGCATTCCTGCTGTATCAGCGAATCGGCCGGTATTTCACATTTTATGGCCGGCGATTTATCGAAAACGGCTATTAAAATATTAGGATTATCTAATATTTTTGATATGGCGGCGATTCTGTGCGGACTTTTTACGCATATCAGCGTGGCTTCGCTTACTTTAGAACAGTCGAGTTCGTCGTCGTAAATAAAGTCGCCCGGTTTGAAATGAAGCGATAAAAAGTTCTTCTGGACGCGCTCTAATTTTTTCGGCAAAACTATAAGCGCGTCCCGATTAAGTAAAGAAGCGGCAAAAACCCCCGCTATTGAATCAAAAGTAGGATTCTGATGAGTGGTTATTATCTTCAACTTATCAACCGGCTAAGCCTTTTTGTCTTATCGTGTTTATATTTTTGTGTTTATATTCTTGTATTTATATTTATAAAATTTATTCTTATTTTTCTTCCTGTTCTTTAGTTTTAGTTTTTTTAATTTCTTTTTTTACTTTGTCTTTAAGTTTGTCGAATACTTTTTCAAGTTTATCGTATGAATCCGGGTCGATTAATTTATCGAAAAGCGTTTCTTTTTCGCGGATGGGAACTAAATTTACCTCGCCGTTTTTAATCACTAAAAAACCGATAGGCATGATGGTAGCGCCGCCGCCCGAACCGCCGCCGAACCCTTTAGATTTTTCAAGATCTTCGCCGCCCGCGCCGAATCCGAAAGTAACTTTTGCTACAGGAAGTATGGTTATATCACCGACGGTGATCGGATCGCCGACTATCGAATCGGTTTTGATAGTCGTTTTCATTTTATCGAGCAGAGTGTCTATAAAATTTTGAAAAGACATGTTACCACCTTTTTCATATTGATTATTTTAATTTGAGCCGTTGCGTGGCTTAAAGGCCGCCGCTATTTTAGCGAAATTAACGGCCTTCAGTGACGCGCCGCCCACCAGCGCGCCGTCTATGCCTTTAATAACGGCTATTTCAAGAGCGTTAATCTCATTGACCGAGCCGCCGTATAAAATTCTGACGGCATTTGAAAAATCGACGCCAAGATTTTGCATTACATTTTTGCGTATAAAATCGCATACTTCGGCTATCTGGTCGTTCGAAGCGTTGACGCCCGTGCCTATCGCCCATACCGGCTCGTAGGCGAGTATAACTTTTTTGGCGTATTCCATCGGGACCGAATAAAGCGCCGTAAGCATCTGCGCTATTACTTCGAAGGTTTTACCGGTTTTGCGGTCCTGGAGATTTTCGCCGAGACACATTATCGGAATCAATCCGGCGTCGATGGATATTTTTAATTTCTGCGCCACCAGCGCGTCGGTTTCACCGAAAAGTTTTCTGCGTTCGGAATGGCCTATAATAACGTAATCGGCGCCGCATTCCTTAAGCAGGTAAGGCGAGGTTTCGCCCGTATAGGCGCCTGATTCTTTAATATAAGCGTTCTGTCCGGCGATGGAATAAATGGTTTTTCTTTCGCAAAGCCCGTAAGCTATTGGTATAAGCGGCGCGGGGGGAGCTATTATCACGTCGGTTCCTGCCGCGTAATCCGGATAAAACTGCGCCAGATAACCGGCGAGTTCCGATGTATATCTGTCTAAAAAGCCGGGGCTGCCGTTCATTTTAAAATTGGCGCAAACTAAAGGCCTGCGGCTCGTTTCGGATGAAATTACAACTCCGAGCGAGCGGGCGAGATCGCGGGCTTCCGCGGTTACCACGTCGTCTTTTTCGACGTAAATGAAGGCCCGGCCGCTTTCGTTCTGCGGGGCGCGGGCGGCTTTTCTTACTTCGTCTGCCGTTATGAATCTGCGCATTTATTTCTCCTTTTATAACTGATTGATAATTTATAATCGATTATTGAGCGATTATTTCCGGTGTGATCTGCTTTATTGCCAATTCTTTCAGTTGTTTTTCATCTACTAAGTTGGGCGCGCCCGTCATAAGGCACGATGCCGAAGCGGTTTTAGGAAACGGTATAACGTCGCGTATCGACGGCGAATCGGTAATGAGCATAAGAAGGCGGTCGAGGCCGAAGGCTATGCCTCCGTGAGGCGGCGCGCCGTATTCGAAGGCTTCCATTAAAAAGCCGAATTTATCGTTGGCGGCTTCTTTTGAAAAACCGAGCGCCGCAAATACTTTTTCCTGCACGCCGCGGTCGTGAATTCTTATTGAACCGCCGGCTATTTCGCAGCCGTTTAAAACTAAATCGTAAGCGGAGGCGCGCACTCTATCGAGTTCGCCGGTTTCAAAATATTTAAGGTCGGCTAAAAACGGCGAAGTGAACGGATGGTGTTTGGCCACGAAACGCTTGTCTTCATCGTCGTATTCAAACATAGGAAAATCGGTTACCCAGAGTATCGAGAATTTTTTAGGGTCGATCAGGGTTAATTTTTTGCCTATTTCGCATCTGATGCGCCCGAAGGCGTTTAATATTACGTCTTTTTTGTCAACGGCTATAAGCAGCAGGTCGCCGTCTTTGGCTTCGAGCGGCTCGAGCGCTTTTTTAACCGCTTCTTCGCTCATGGCTTTGCTGAACTGTGTTTTAATGCCGTCCGGCTTATACTGCACCGTAACTATGCCTTTTAATCCGAATGATTTACCCATTTCTACGAGCCCGTCTATTTCGGAGCGGGAATAATTAGCGCAGCCCTCCATTTTAAGACCTTTAACCAATGAACCTTCAGCTACGGCATTTTTAAATACCGCAAATTCGGAATTTCTGAAATTTTCGGTAAGGTCGGTTATTTTAACTCCGAAGCGTAAATCGGGCTTATCTGAACCGTATGAGTCCATGGCTTCGTCGTAAGACAGTCTTAAAAACGGGGTATCGAATTTAATTCCGGCGGTTTTATCGAAAATATAGCCGGTGAGTTTTTCGACCATCTGCATAACGTCGTCCTGGCGGACGAAAGACATTTCGATATCTATCTGAGTGAATTCGGGCTGGCGGTCGAGCCTTAAATCTTCGTCGCGGAAGCATTTGGCGATCTGGAAATAACGATCCATGCCCGCTACCATAAGAAGCTGCTTGAAAAGCTGAGGAGACTGAGGCAGCGCGAAAAATTTACCTTTTTGAACGCGGGACGGCACCAAGTAGTCGCGCGCGCCTTCGGGCGTGCTTTTGCAGAGTATGGGCGTGTCTATTTCTAAAAAGTCGTTATCGCTCAGGTAATCGCGCACGCATTTGATCAGCTTGTGGCGCATTATCATATTGCGCGTCATATGCTGGGTGCGCAGGTCTAGATAGCGGTATTTCATTCTTAAATTTTCGTCGGCGGTAATATTTTCTTCAATGAAAAACGGCGTAGTTTTAGCTTCGTTGAATATCTTAATTTCTTCGGCTAAAATTTCGATGCGGCCGGTGCTCAAATTCGGGTTGATAGCATTATTGGCGCGTTCGACGACTTTTCCGCTGATTCCGACGACGAATTCTTTTCTTATCGGATCGGCCTTATCGAAAGCTGTTTTGGATATTTTAGGGTCGACGACAACCTGGCATAAGCCGTATCTATCGCGGATATCTAAAAAGGTAAGATCGCCGTGATCGCGGCGTCTGTGTACCCAGCCGCATAAACTGACTGTCTCTCCTATGTTTTTTTCGTTTAAATGGCCCGCGCCGTGTGTTCTGCTAAACCCTTCATACTTGTCTAACATAAATTTACTTTCTCCTCGAATTTAATATTATTACTGATTTAATTTGTCAATTTAAATTTAATTAATCGTCTTTTTATAATTATAAATTGCGCGCGATATAATTTGCGAGTTCGGTTTCGCTGACGCTCTGCTGGGTGCGTTTTCTTAAATCTTTGACGGTCGGCGCCCCGTTTTTTATTTCGTCTTCGCCCACAATTACGGCGAAATCCGCCCCGGTTTTTTCGGCGTCTTTAAAGTGCGCTCCCGCTTTCTTTTCTGAAACGGCCATCTGTGAAGAAATATTAGCTTTTCTTAATATATCGAGCAGTTTGAAAGCGTAGCCCGCTTCGTTTTTAGTAAGCGGAACTATATATGCGGTGCATCCGGTTTTAAGTTCGGGCGCTACGTTCTGGTTTTTCATTGCGATAATGACTCTTTCTATTCCCATTCCGAAGCCCGCCGCCGGGGTTTTCGGCCCGCCGAGCTCTGAAATTAGGCCGTCATAGCGGCCGCCGCCGCCTAAGGCGTCCTGTGCGCCTAAGTGTTTCGAAGTAACTTCGAATGCCGTGCGGGTATAGTAATCGAGGCCCCGCACAAGAAGGGCGTCGGTAACGAAAGGCACTTTTATTGAATTAAGGGCGTATTTGACCTCGTTGAAATGGTCTTTACAGCCCGCGCAGAGATGCTCTAAAATGACGGGCGCTCCGGCTATATTTTCTTTGCAGGACGGAGTTTTGCAATCGTAAATTCTCAGAGGATTGATCGTAATGCGCTCGGCGCATTCCGGGCATAATTTATCTTTTATGCCGCTAAAATATTTTTCGGCGCTTTGCCTGAAAACCGGCCTGCATTCGGCGCAGCCTAAAGAGTTTAACCTGACGCTGATATCCGATAATTTTAATTTGGTGAGCACGTTATATAAAATTTGAATTACTTCGGCGTCTATATAAGGCGATTCGGAGCCGCAGCACTCGACGCCGAACTGATGAAACTGCCTGAGTCGGCCTTTTTGCGGGCGTTCGTAGCGGAACATCGGGCCTATATAATAATATTTTGATATAGGATCGCCGGAAGTTAAAAGTCCGTGCTCGTTCATGGCGCGAACTACCGGCGCCGTGCCTTCAGGGCGCATGGTTACCGAACGGCCGCCTTTATCTGAAAATGTGTACATTTCTTTTTTAACTATATCGGTGGCATCGCCCACGCCGCGCACGAATAATTCGGTTTTTTCGAGTATCGGCGTTCTTATTTCGCCGTATGCGAAAGCGCTCATTTCATCGCGTATGAGCGATTCTATATACTGCCACAGCCCTGATTCAGGCTGGAATATGTCCTGCATGCCTTTAACGGCGCTAATTTTTTCCAATTTCGTTAAATCTCCTTTTCTCCATCTTCGTCAACAAACCAGTATCCGCAGGTTGTTTTCAGATGCTTGAAAAAATCTTTATTGTTAACCGGATATAGATGACATTCGTAAGGTTTGTGTTGATGTATCTTGCATAGAAGTTTTTCGCCAGATTTGAAAAGCATCGGGCATGGAACTACCGCCTGGCAGCACTTACCGCAGCCTAAACATTCGCCGCGTCTTCTTTTTAAATCTTCTTTAACTTTCTGCGGCGAGAAACGATAA
Organism: bacterium UBP16_UBA6123; assembly: GCA_002423385.1. Lineage (GTDB taxonomy): Bacteria > Muiribacteriota > UBA9980 > UBA9980 > UBA9980 > UBA9980. The sequence goes on along the minus strand of DIVV01000026.1, from coordinate 30,674 downwards.
TAAAATCTTCTTTTAATCTGGGCTTTAAGCGAAGAAAGAACTATTCTGGGCGGATTCATCTAATATCATCTCCAGTTTATTTATTTTAAGTCGAGTTATTCTATGTGTTAAAATCATCTGGTCTCTCTATTACCGTTATATTATATTACATTATACTGCCGTTTTCAAGTTATTTTTATAAAGTCTTTAAATTTGCTTGTAAAATTGCCGGTTTAATATTTAAAATATTTTCAGATAAAATAAAAATTAAGTTGAAAAAAAAAGTTTTTTTAATTAGAATATAGACGACTTAAATATTTCGGACAAATTAAAGGCAAGTTAAATTTATGAACGTCGTATTTATATTATTTGCATTATTCATTTCAGTGTCGGTCGTTATTTGTTTTTATATCCGAAAAATAAGTAATTTGCATGTGCAATACGAAAAAACTATAGATTTCACAATAGATGTAACCGAGCAAAAAAAAATCGAAAGCGATCTTATTATAGCTAAACAGCAGGCTGAAGCGGCTAAACCTGATTTTTCGGATTCAGCGGCAAAGCCTGAAAATTTTAAAAGGCCTTTAAATTTACTTTTAGCCGAAGACGACGTTATTAATCAAAAACTGATGAAGGCGATACTTACGAATTTAAACTGGAATACTCAGATGGCTAATAACGGTATCGAAGCGGTCGAATTATATAAAACCAACAAATTCGACGCTATAATAATGGACGGTCAGATGCCTGAAATGAATGGTTTTGAAGCTACTAAGATCATACGCGAAATTGAAAAAAAGTCAGGCGGCCATATTCCTATAATCGCTCTTACCGCCCATGCCATGAAAGGTGATCGCGAAAAATTTTTAGAGGCCGGCATGGACGATTATATGACCAAGCCCGTAGCGGGCGAAAAAAATATAATCGAAGTTTTACGCAAATATATAAGTGATAATTGAGTAATGGTAATTTTAAGTTTCGGGTTGAGTAATGAGCAATAAATGGTAAATAGTAATAGCGATAACATAGTAGTAATATTTTTTAAATTATATGGAACTTTTAACTGAATATCTTCGTAATATATTATGTGCGCCGGTGGCGTGCTGAAAACAAGTGTGATTAAATGGAATGTAACGTTATAAACGACGTAGAAATAATAGAAAAGGTTAAAGAAGGCAACCCCGAAGAATTTGAAAAAATCATCACCAAGTATTCTAAGATGGTTTATTCAATAGCTTACAGGTTGTTGCGCGACGCTGAAGAGGCCCGCGATCTATCGCAGGATGTATTTTTACGGGCATTTCGTTTCATTAATAAATATAACCCCGAGTTTAAAATGTCGACCTGGCTGGTAAGAATCGCTTATAATCTTTACAAGGACAGGTTTAAAACTAAAAAAGTTCACATAGTAAACCAGATTTCCTTCGGCGACGACGATTCAAACAAAAGTTACGAAGAACAATTTATAGACGGTTCGCCAAGGCCCGACGAAAAAATAGAAAATGCCGTCAAATCAGAGTATATAATAAGCGTAATAAATAAACTGCCGGTTAATTATAAAATGGTGATAACCTTATATTTCTGGGGCGATCATTCATACGAAGAAATCGCGGAAATAATGGAAATACCGGTTGGAACAGTTAAAAGCAGGTTGAAAAGAGCTAAAAATTACCTGCTTGAAAATTACAGTAGACTGCTCGAGAAATGGAAGTGAGAATTATGAACTGCGGCGAAATTAAAGACCTTATAATTGAATATAACGGTAAGATCGACGGTGCCAGGATCGGCTCCGGGTTAGCGGCTGAGCTTAACTCTCATCTTGCTTCCTGTGCCGCCTGCGCGTTGGTTAAACAGCGTATGCTCGATATGAACGCCAGTATCGCTTCCGATAAAATAGATATACCCGCCAACCTTGCGGCCGATATAATGAGTCGTGTAATTCCCTCGGCCGAGCGCGCGAAATCGAAAGTTAAAACTTTCAGCCGGCCCGAACCCGGTTTTATCGAAAAAATAGCCGGGCTTCTCGGAATCACTCCTAAAAATCTGGCTTTTGCATTGCCGGTTATCGTTTTAGCCGCGACTGCTCTGTGTGTGCTTATTTATAGTTACGGCCTTAAATCAGACGATAGCGTCGATAAATTTGCCGGAGTAAAAAACGGCGAGGTTAATGAAACCATAACTCTGGCAAAAGATCCGGCTGAAAAGAAATTTAAAAAAATAATCGGCGATTCTCAAAAAACTATAGCGGCTGCCGGAGAAGAAGTAGATAAAAAATTCAAAAAAAATATATTTACGGTTGAACGCGGCGCCGTCGCAAATTTTAGCGGCGAGTATAAAACCGATGAAATTTATCAGGTAAAAACGGGCGAAAATCTTGTTATAAGTTATAAAAAAGTGGCGGAATTAATAATTAAAACCGATTCTAAATTTAAAATAAATGACGACGGAATAATACTAGAATCAGGCATGGTATCGGTCGATTTAAAACCTGAATCGCTTTCGAAATTCAGCGTAATTACGCCTGAAAGCGTCGTCGAAGTCGTCGGCACGGTATTTAGCGTTGCCTCTTATAATAGCAAAACCGAAGTCAGCGTCAAAAACGGCTGTGTTAAAGTTACCGATTTAAAAACCAAAGAATTTTCATTATTAACGGCCGGCGGTTCAAAAATAATTTCGTCAGAGGGCGAAGTTAAAAATATAGACGAAACGGCTCCCGTAATAATCGAATACGGCACGGGAGTTAACGGCGGCTTTAATAATAACGTCTCGAAATCAGGCGCCGCTTCCACAGTGTCTGGAAAATCAGGCGACGCAGCTCATATAATCGAAACTAATACCGCTCCCGTTCAAATAGAAGGCGCCAATATTAAAGACGTTATCGATAAGTTCAAAAACGAAATAAAATAATAGCAAAACTATAAAAATATTGCAAAATAATTGAAAATAGTATATAATAACACTGATAAAAAATTCAAAAAATTTATATCGGTGTTATTTTTATTTTTGGTTTACCAGTAATTCAAAGATATATAATGAAAGGCGATTTATGTTCGATAATGCTTATAAAAAAGCCTCGAAATTTAATTTAATATACCCGGCAGGTAATAAAAAAGCCATGACTACGGCTATTATTATAGGCCTGTTCATGGTTATTTTTATTTTATTTTACAGTCTTTCCAATACGCTCAGACAGCAGGCTTATATGACCGGCCGTTATTCGCAGGTATCTATGATGGCTAATCTGGCCGATGCCGGCTGCGCGATGGGGCTTAACGAACTTGAGGCCCAGCTTAACGATCAAAAATCAAAAGTTTTTCAGGCGCTTTATTCGATCGATACTAAAGGTAAAGTGGTTTCTAAATTATCGGAAAAAACGGGCGAAAAGATCGAATATACGCATAAAGATTTCAAGGCGCTTGATGATATCGTCAAAATTCTTCCAGACGCTAAAGTTAATATAACTATCGAAATAAGGTATCTTCGCGAATTTTTGCCCGAAGGGCATATACTTAACAACGATCGTGAAAAAATAGGCGTGGCTGAAGTAATGGCGAAGGCATATAATTCCATGGTATCTCAAACCATTCGCGAAAAGCGCAATATAAAAATTACATGCAGCGCGCTTCCGGTAGTATCGAGGTTTTCTTTTTATTTAAGAGAAGCCAATATGACGCCGCTTAATCAAAAAGTGCCGCTCACGATAAACGGGGCTTCAAAAAAACCGTCTTCGGCGTTTAATCTAGTCGAAGTAAAAGAAAACGGAAGCGGTTCGCTTAACGGTAATCCTGTAATCGTTAAAAATTCCGCCGCCGGCGAGCACGGTTGGGTTTTTCTCGGCGGAAAAGCTAACGGCGCCAAGCCCGAAGATCCTATACTTATAAACCTGGCGGGTGGGGCTACCGAACTGGGTGAAGATCATCATATATTCAGAGTTAACGCACCGCCGCCGGCTTCATGTTATTTAAATAAAAATGCCGGAAATTCCGGCCACGGCGTTAAAGGCAATAATTCCGCGGCCGACGAAGCGGCCTTTTACGACGTAGGTTTTTCTGACGATCTTATCGCCTGTGATAACTTAGTCAATCTTAACTCGCTTGTAAACGAATTTAAACCTCAAACCGCAACGGCTAACGACAAGGCGTATTCATCGATCTTCCATTTTTTCGGTTCGGCTAAAGACGATAACAATAAAAATAACGTAATGCTCGGCAACGTATGGCGCGCATACGGCGTTCTTGGCATCTTCAGATGCGATAAACAGGGAAGCAATTTCGCTAACGCCGGTTTTTTCAAATGCCTTGGAAGCTCCGATTACGCCAGCGAATGGGCTAAGGCTAAAAACGGGCCGTGCGGCTGCGATTATTGTGATGCTATAGCCAATACCGGTAATAATAATCCGCCGAAACCTTCGACCTTACTTTCGAGCGATCCCTGGCCGCCGGGTAATCATAATACTATTACAACCGAACAGTATGCTATGTGGAAATTCGACCTTAAAACTTATCAGGAATATTGCGACGCAATGTCGCAGATCAAAGTCGATAATTATTTCGAATCGTCTGAATTTAACCGTGACGACTATAAAGAGCTTTTGAAGCCGGACGATAAAAATCACTATTCTTCGGTTATTCCCGGCACTAAAGCCAATTCCGAATTTTTCAAAAATGTGGTCAAGTATCAAGACTATGCCGAAGACCAGTCATTGAACGATTTCGGCTTTACTAACCGTTATTTTAGTTCGGTAGGCCGCATGACGATGCGTATAACTAAAAAGAGCGAAGCCGACGAATTCTGGAAAGAATCTCTCCAGAACGGAGTTTTAAAACTAGGTAAGGTGGTAGTTTTTGCCGACGATCTGACGATGCCTGTAATAAGCGATATAGAGCGCGGCGGCATTATAGTATGCGAAAAAGATATAACCATTCAAAAGATAGATTTTAAGGGCCGTAAAGATTTTTCGCAGAAAGATAAATTAGCTCTCGGTCTTTTAACCGTTGTAAGTCTCGGCGGTAAAATAACGATTAAAGGCGGTCCTATATGCGCTCAACTGGTTTCACTTCAAAAAGACGCGTCAGGAGCCGCCGTCAACGGCGAAATAGTGCTCGAAACCAAGACGCTCGATATATTCGGCGGCATGGCGGTCAATAAAATCAAGTTAAGCGATTTCTTAAATATGCAGAAAAAAGGCGACGGTAATTTGTCGTCGATCGAATATAATCCGATGCTATATCCTAATCCCGATGAGGCAGGGCGCGGCAGTTACTTAACCAACGAGTATGCTTATGCTATTAACCTTATGCCTACGATCGAAGAATGGACGGTGACTTCGGAATGGTAAAATCATTAGCGTGGTTTAAAAGCAACGACTGCCGCGGCATAAAAAAAGGCTTTACTCTTATCGAAATTATAGTAGCCCTGGTTATACTTTCAATAGCTTTCGTAGGCATATCAGGACAGATTCTAACCACGCGCCGCGGCGCCCAGGCGACCTTCGATGAAATGAAGGGCATAGCCTATGCCGCCGATATGATCGACCGCATAAAAACTACGCCTTACAGCGATATACCTATTTTAAACGCGAGCGAAGACGATGATTCTTTCGCTAAACTTAAAATAAGCGACGAAGAAATGGCCAGAGCCGAAAAACCTTATGTGCGCATGGTTACAATTAAAGAGGAAAAGCAGGAATTTAATAAAAAAGATAATTTTAAAATAAAAAAAGTCAGCGTCGAAGTTAAATGGACGGTTTCAAATCCTGACGACAAGGGTAAAATGGTAACAAGACCGGTATCGGTTAAATTAAATACGCTGGTTAGAAAATTGGTGAATTATTAATGAAAACAAATTTAATTAAAAGCAGGGCTTTTACCATAGTCGAGGTCCTGGTGACGATGGTGCTGGTTACTATAGTTACCTATGCGGCATACAGATTGTTCACGGGCAGTTATTTTTTCGTCCGCACTTCCGAAGATAAACTTCAAAACGTTCACGCGGTTTCGGTATTGATGGAAGGCCTGCGTTACGAACTTTCGTCGCTTCCTGATTTTAATAATTTTATCGATTCGGCTAATTTTTTAGATGAAAAAGGCAATTGGATAACTAAATTTTCATATAACAAGGTTAAGTGGGATGATACGGTCACTGCGGCCGACGCCGGGGCTAAAAGCAATATTAATTTTCAAAAATTAAGCACTATCGAATATAAATTCGATAAAGACAATAAAGAAGTCGTTAAATCCATAGACGGTTCAACCCAAAAATTCGGGCGCGGCCGCATAGAAGATTTCGGCATAAAGCATAATTACGATCCTAAAAAACCCGATTTTCCAGTATATTTCCGTATAAAAATTAAAACCATCGACCAGAATTTTTCTAAGGTAGAGGTTCATTATACGGTATATCCAAGAGTTTTAAATAAAAATTTACAGCTCAAAGAAAAAGAATTTTAATTTTTTTTGTAAAAATTGAAACAAAAACTTCGTTTTTATGGTAAAATATAATAGGCGCGCATTGGTAGCGTTTAATTTCATTTAAAGATTTATAGTTAAATAGAGGAGATGATACTTATGAAATCCATAGCTAAAGTAACTTTATTCGCGTTTTCATGTTTATTGATTTTATTATGCGGTTTTACTTCGAATTCGTTTTCAGAAGATATATTTAAAGATTACACGGTAAAGGCGGACGAAGTTTTATATCGGTTTGCAAAGCAAAATCTCAGTGATCAGTCTTATTTGACCGAATTTTTAAAATTTAACGATATTAACGTCGCCGATTTAGATGCCAATAAAACTAGTTTTAAAGATTTAGGCTTGAAAGATGGCGATATTTTATTAATACCGTCGTTAGATGTACTTAAAAGCATTAAAAAAGCAAAAAGCGACGCTGAAAAAAGCGAACTCGTTCAAAAATTTAAAAAAATTAAACATAGTGATTTTTATGTTAAAATAGCCGAACTTAAAAATAAATTAAAAGAAGATAAAAATATAAGCGACCGCGGCGACAATATATCTAAAGACGCTAAAAAGAAGTAAGTATTAAGTATGCTGAGCATGTATCGGAGCGTAAATGAACGCATTGAGCGGCGAAGGAAAAACTAATCAAATAGCCATACCGGCTCATAACATGGTAATTAACGCCATCAATTCAAAAAACGAAGCTTTATTTGATGAAACCTCGATGCGCTTTATTAAAATCGCAGTCAGTCTTTCACAGGAAAAAGACCTTAAAAAGCTGATGAATTTAATCACTAACGAAGCGATGCAGTTAACTTCATCAGCGCGGGGCACTCTTTATTTAGTCGATCGCGAAAGAAATAAATTAATATTTTATGTAACTAATCAGTTGAGCTTTAACGAAATAACCATCCCGCTTACGCCTGAATCTATAGCCGGTTATGTAGGAGTTACGGGAGAAACTCTCGTGCTCGACGATGTTTATGAACTCGCCGAGGAACTTCCTTATAAATTCAATAAATCATTCGACGAAAGAACTGGCTTCCGCACTAAATCGATGCTTGTCGTGCCTCTATCTTCTCATAAAAATGAGATTATAGGCATATTGCAGTTAATAAATAAAGAAGTCGATAATGGTGAAATTATTGGTTATAACCGGACCGACCTCGAGTTAATAAACGCGGTCGGTTCGCTTGCCGCCGTTTCGATTGAAAACGCCCTTCTTTATAAAGAAATTGAAAATCTATTTGACGCCTTCGTCCGCTACTCAGCGACCGCTATAGACGAACGAGATCCCTGCACCGGCGGTCATTCACGCCGTGTCGTTTTATATTCGATAGGTCTGGCCGCGGCGCTCGGCACTTTTTCGCAGGCGCAGATCAAAGAAATCAAATACGCTTCGTGGCTGCACGATATAGGTAAAATAGGCGTTCGCGAAGCCGTTTTAAGCAAAGAAAATAAACTGACCAATACTCAGCTCGAAGTGGTTAAATGCCGCCTGAGCATGATATGCGAAATGATGCAAAAAGACGCTTATACCCAGGCGCTCCAGATTATGTCAAATAAATCGCCGGGCTGCGAAGATAATTTAGTTATTCAATCGCTCAAAGATAACGTTAATAAATTTAAAGCCGAAGTTGAAGCCGATTATAATTATATCGTTCAAATCAACGTTCCCGGCTTTATGACCGACGAAAAAATAAGGCGTCTCGAATCGATCCATAATAAAAAATATATTAACTCGCAGGGGCAGTCTTTTGATTTTTTATCTCAATTCGAATATGAAAACCTTATGGTCATAAGAGGAAATTTAACTAATTACGAGCGTATGGAAATAGAATCACATGTTACTAAAACTTACGAAATTTTAAAACATATACCTTTTACGCGCGAACTTAAAAACGTTCCTGAATTCGCGGGTAAGCACCACGAAAAACTCGATGGCACAGGTTATCCAAATCAGATACTTGCCGCCAATATTCCTGTTCAGGTTCGTATAATAACCATAGCCGATATATACGATGCGCTTACCGCCCAGGACAGGCCTTATAAAAAAGCCATGCCGGCGGAGGTCGCTCTTAAAATATTAAAAGAAGAAGCGGCCGCCGGAAAATTAGATAAAGACCTGCTCGATCTGTTTATCGCCGAAGAAGTTTATAAATTATCCGACGATCCGACGGCGCTTGGCGAGTAAAAAAGCTGCTGCGGACAATCTAATTAAAATCCTGCTTTACAATATTAACTAAATCTGATATAATTGCCACGGCGTATCGATAGTAATCGATGCGCCGCAGTTTATTTTTTAGAGGAGTTAAAATGAAAAATTATTTATTGATTTTATTAATTTTAGCCGCGGTTGTTTTTTCAAACGTTTCCGCGGCATGTGCTCTCGAGCAGACTATAGCTTTAAAGCAGGGTTTTAATTTTATAAGTTTTACGCTTGTTCCTGATTTGAGTGCCTCGCAGTTAAAACAAAGTAACGGTGTAATCGGCGATATTTATTTTTATAGCGCGGCCGCGGGAAGTTTTTTAAGCACTTTCGATGGCTCTCTTACGGCGTTAAACGCTGGAAAAGGTTATATAATGTACGCTAATTCAATCGCGTCGATAACGGTTTCGGGCGCCGCGGTAACTACCGTCGGCAATATAAGCCTTAAATCTGGATTCAATCTTGTAGGCATTTCAAAAACTATCGGCAGTCTTAAATTCAGCGAGCTTATCAAAAATAATAATTCGGTAAAAGGAATTTATAAATGGAGCGCGGCTTCAGGTTCTTTTATATCGGTAATTAAAGATTCAAATGGAACCGTCTATCAAATCGACGGCGTCGATCCGGTTATAGCTTCAGCGCAGTCTTTTTTCATTCATATGGAATCAGATTCGTCGTTTAGCTATGACAACGGTTATATTTGCTTTAACTCCGCTACCGCTTCCGACGAAGAAGAAATCAGAAACGCTTACGCTCAGCTTGTTACCGGAATAAAAACAAAAAATGTATCCTCGATGCTTTCCGTTTATTCCGAAAATTTTCTTCATATGAACGATGATGAGCTTGAAAATAAGTCGAGTATGCAGTCTATGTTTTCGAGCTTCAATTATGCCAGCGGCGAAGGCACTTCCTGGGACATTCTTTCGATGAAGGTGTCGGCTTCTTCGGCTCGGGTTGTGGCGCATTGTAAAACCGTTATGGACGGCGTCGTTCAAGAGGACGAAACGCTCGATGACGCCGGTCATTGCTTCTTTACAAAAGAAAACGGTAAATGGCTGATAATAGGAAATCAGAAACAGTGGGCGATAAGCGGTTTCACGGCTAATTTTCCGAATAATTATATGGTCGAGATGTACGTAGATGATCCGCAGCATAAAATTACCTCGGTTACCATGAGCGGTCCCGGAGTTACAACTGCGAATTCATCTCTTATTTATGGGTTTTATTCATGGATGCCGGCCAGATGGGCGCCGGAGCCGATGCCGTCTTTTGGTACGGTAAAACCTTCGACAGATTTGCTTTATAATTTTACGATAATTTCAAATGGCGTTACCTACACTGAAACGCTTAATCTCGGAAGAGATTTTATAGACGAAAGGCCCGCGGTTATATCTCCGGCCGACGGCGCCACGGTATCATCGCAGCCTTCTTTTTCGTGGAGTCCCGTAAGTTTATCGGGCGCGGTTTACCGCGTTGAAATAGTGGATCAGAACTATAAAAATATATGGAACGGAGAAAACGCTTCTTCATCTACCAGTTCCACTTATACGGGAACTTTACAACCGGGAACTTATATGTGGTGCGTTGTTACGAAAAGATCAGGGTCCGAAAACGGTTCATTTACTACTTATAGAACTTTTAAAGTTTTATAAAAAATAATTGGTTATCGCCTTTAAAATCATTAAAATTTTATATTGCCCGAAACGAAATGCTGTTGTATATTCGTATCGTAATCGCCCATAAACGCGTAGTCGAAGTGAAATTCGGGAGTGAACTGCATGCCGAAGCCGAGATTTAAATTGCCGTTTTTAGTTCCGAGTCTTATGGTGAAAGCGTTATCCATAAACGATTTTTCTACGCCGGCGCGGAACTCCGTTCTGCCGAGTATATTTTTACTGTCGATTAAATTATAGCCGTCCATCGCTATTACCGTGCCTTCGGCGATATTTAGCGCCAGGCCCATGGTGAAGCAAGCGGGCAGCTCGTAGCGGCTGTTTTTGATTATATTATCGATGTTAAGGCCGGCTTTTAAATATTGATTGACTTCGTATATAGCGCCGACGCCGGCGGAAAACTCGGTAAATCCTTCGATCTGGTTCTGCGCGTTCATATAATCCGTGTAATTAACTATTCTGACCTTGGTGCCTGTGGCAAGGCCTTTTACCTTATCGATTTTTTTGCCCACGCCGAATACGAAATTATTGATTCTGACGCCGCCGTATTGATTGGTAAAGATGCCTCCCACGCCGTAGTTGTAGTTTAACTGTTTATCGTAAACCGGCGATTTAAGGTTGCTTTCGAGGTAATGCTGGATGGAAAACTCGGCTTTTTTAGCGTCCGAATAAACCGAACCGGTTAAAGCTATCGAATCGTATGTGGTAGAATGCCTGTCGTTAGCTTTTACCATTACTTCAGCGACGCGCTTTCCCTGTTTTAAGAAAGCCAGGCCGGCCGGGTTCCAGAAAAAACCGGAAGCGTCGTCCGAGAGCGCTACATAAGCTTCACCCATGCCTATTGGGCGGGTTCCCGCTTCGCCGAATCCCGAAGGACGCACGCCGCGCTGCTCGGGAAGGGTCGGTATGACGTTGCTCGCCGCCTCAGCCGCGCCTGATGCCATACATGATAATATGATAAGTGATATTAATAATACACCGTTAATTTTGGTGAATAGTGTTTTTAAAATGCTTCGGCTGTGTGCTACGGCTTCCATATTAACCTCCTGACAGGTATTGTCGTATAATTTTATAAATAGATTTTACTTCGAATAACTTCCGTGGCCGCTGTTATTTACGTTTATGCAGTTGATTTTAGGTTTCGAGTTTTTAACTTCTATTAAATATCTTCCGCCGTCTTCGCATTTTAAAGGTTTGTCCAGCAGGCCCGAGGTTATAAGCATATTCATAGATATTTTTTGCGCGTCCGGGTTTTGTTCTATGTATTTAAGACTGATTTCATATAATTTTTTCATATTCGAACGGCATTTTCCGTCCTCCGCTTCCTCGCCGCCGTCATTATTTCTACCGGCAGGAGACGCGATCTGTTTTTTGACGGAGTTTTCGGGCAGTTCAGTTTTAGCGATTTCAACCATATCTTCTTCGCTGATTACTTTTTGAGCGCCTGTTGCGCCTGTCGTTTTATTTTTTTTCTTTTTAGAGCGTCCGAAAAGCCTTCCTAATATACTTTTGTCTTCGGCTTTTTCCTCGCCGCCGTCATTTTCGTTTTCTATCAGCGGTTTAAGCGCTTCGGTTTCCTGCAGACGTTTTTTAGCGGTTTCGTCTTTATCCGTTATATTTTTTTCAATCGATTTAGACGCGCTTTCCGAGGCTGTCTTTTCAGATTTTAAAGCCGTTTCGGTTTTTAGCGGTTTCTTCTTGCTTCCGCCGTCTATTTTAGCCATTTCATAAATATCCGGGTCGAAATCTTTTATTTTATCATTTTTGCCGGAGGTATTTTTTTTGTAAACTGCCGCACTTTGTTTAGTTAAAAATCTTTCTATGTCTTTTAACGATTCTTCTTCGTCGTCGTTTTTGAATTTTAATTTCTGAGAGTCTAATTTAGCTAAGAAATTATCGTATTTATCGATGTTTTTCTTTTTAGCGTCGCTTTTATTCGCGGGCTTACCCGCCGGCGTATTTGCCGGCGCTTCAGCTTTTTTTAAATTCGCTTTTTCAAAATTATCTACCTTTTTACTATCGGATTTTATTTTATTAATTTTATACTCGTCGTCTTTATTATTTTTATAATCTTGATTCAGGCCCGCGTTATTATCTTCTTTATCTTTAATTTCTTCAGCGTCTGGAGCAGTGTTTGGAGTTTTTCCGCTGATTTTATTTTCAGCCGCGGTTTCGTTCTTTTTAAATAAAGCGCCGTCCGAGCCGGTATTTCCGCCAATTTTAAAATCTTCTAAGTCTCTTTCCTGCACGCTATATTCGTTTTCTTTAATATTTTCCACTTTAAGTTGTAATTTTTCGCCGGCGTCGGCAATGCTTTTAGATAAAGCTCCTCCCGCAGAGGCTATTTGCGCCGTTTCAGCGTTCGCGGCTTTTGTGCCGCCGTAAACCATGGGCACTACGGCAAATTGCGCGTAAGAATAGTTCGGATGAACGCGGTATTGCGATAAAATTTCCTTTTGCGACATACCTTCAGGAACTATGATGTCTAAAACATTAGGCGAGCCGAACAGCTCTGAAGCGCCGCCGAATTCATCATCTGTAGGGCTTTTATAAATTCTTTTGTTATAAAAGGTATTAGATGATGAAGAATTATCTAATACCGTTGAAAGCACCTGTATTCCCCATTTGCCGTTGAATTCGCCTATTTCTGATTTATTTACGGTAGCGGAAAGCGTGTAGCCGTAAATATCGATATTGGAAGGAAAGATAAAATCATCAAGCGATTCGGCGAATTCAAGATCGTCAGTTTTATTTCTGATTTCGTTTATCATAATATCGTTTGCCACCGGGTTTATAAATACCATTTTTTCCCAGTAAGATTCCGGCTTAAACGATATATTGCGTCCCAATGCGGCGTTTTTGTGGCCCGATCCCCATTTATTGTCGGTATCGATATAAATTTCCGCCACGTTTAAGAGCCATCCGTTGCGATGTCCCATAAATCCGGGCCATGAGCGCACTATTTTACCCTTGAATTCGACGTCGAAACGATAAAAATTGCCTACTTCATAAACTCTGATTCTTGTGATATCAAACATATCCGGATTGGATTTATAAACCGGGCCGCGCGGATAGGTATAGCTTCCGGGGCCGTAGTCGTCGTTTCTGGGATCATCGCATGAAAAAATCAGTTTTGAATTTTTGGGGCCTTCAATGGCAAACGCCGGTGAGGCGCAGTTGATGAGGATAAACGAAAAGGCGGCCAGCGTAAATAAGAATATTATTATATTCTTATTTATTTTACTGGAGCTCGATGATTTAATTGAATTTAAGTCCGGTTTTATAATATTCATATTAGTTTATTGCCTACAGCCTTTTAATTTATCTTTTTAATAAAATACACCATTATGTTATGTATATTGCATAAATTTATTATGTGGTTAACTTAAATTATTTAATCGTAATAATAGACTTGCCCGACATATCTTCTTTTTCGTTTTTAGCGTTGGCCATGTCGTAAACCGCTTTATACGAATCGGCCTGCCATTTGCCCTCAGCCGCGTCCCATTGCGGATTCAGGTAAAACTGATATTTATAGGTATAAGTGGATTCGACGGGCACTTCTACCGTCCAGGTTCCATCATTGGCGGTTTTGTCGGGCCATACGCCGTCGTCTTTAAATTCGTGACGGTTGCGTTCTCCGCCTGAACCGAATTGATTGAATTCGCCCGCGACGGACGCGTTTGTGAGCGGCCCGTATTCGCCTTCGTAGAGCGCTTTATTAATATAAAAACGAACTACCATCTGGTTTATAAAAAAATCTTTTCCTATATTGTAATTAAACGGTTCGAACAATAGCGACGAAGATAATAAAGGCTCGCTGGATTCCAGATTTTTTTTAGCGTCGTCGGTATAAAAACGGAATGTTTTATTGCCGTAAATTGCCACTTCACCGGTAGCCGGCGGCGCGGGAAAAGTGGGTTCTACTTTAACCGAAGAAGCCGGCAGTAGAGGGTCTACCGATGAAGAAATTCCCCATTCTTTAGTCACCCAGGTGTTATTGACTAATTTAGAATTAAGCCCTACTTTATATTTCCATGTGCCGATTGGCGCTCTTACGGTGCATGTCCAGCGCTCGTGTTGAGTGGGCGTGCCCGGCGGCAGCGTTTTATCGGCGAGTTTTTCCTGAATGCAGCCGGTAGCGAAAAATACGACGAATAAAAAGATAAGTGTCGTTATTTTCTTTTTTAAATTTTCTTTAGCTTTGTTTTTAGTCTTTTTCATATAATATCTCCATCCGAAATTTTTACTTTAAAAGTCGGTCGAAGCCTCGAAACTTAATTTTTTCTCGGTTTCTATATCTTTCCAGTTTTGATCAGAGTCTATAAAATCGCCGTATCTGAGACGCATTCTGGTTTTATCGGTAGGGTCATAGGCTACTTCGGCCACTAAATTTCTTAAATTATCGTTGGATTTGCCTTCGTGGTTTTGAGGATTTTTCCACCAGTATAAAATCCTTCCTTTTAACTTATCGGTAAATACTTCGGTTAGTTCAGTGGTGAACCAGTTGAATTTTTCATTCTGCAGTGTGTAAGCATTATAGACATTATGCTGAGAAGCCGTCGTTAACTTTAAAGTGAGTGATGGCGTCAGGGTGAAATTAGTTTCAAAACCAGTCTCGTCTATCAATTTCTCGGTATTTTCTATTGACGGATCGGCGGTGTTGGCATCATGCCATCCGATATATTTTATCCTGCGCTCGCCGAAGACCTTGCCCCAGATATTTTTAAGTAACTGCGATGAAAGTTCGCCGTAGAATGAATTTTCTTTAAAAGATTTGCTTTCTTTATTTATGTAATCCATGTCCTGCGCATTAGAAAACCGCGCAGTGGAAGAAATTCTTTCATTTAATTTGGCGTTTAATTCAATTTCGGTATAGGTTTTGCCGACTTCATCTTTAAATGCGTCTTTAGCTAATTCGGTAAAAAATTTAGAAGTCATATCTTTAGCTAAATCGGCGTCAACCTGAAACGAAAATTTTTGGGCTTCATAGCCGTCCGTCTTATGAGGTTTTTTCTCGTTATATTCCCATTTCTTATTTTGTATTATACCTTCGAGTCTTAATGCCTGTTCGTCGGAAAATGGGATATTGTACTTTAAAGTCAATCTCGAAAAACGCTCGCCGAATAAACTTTCACGGCCATAATTGTTATGTATTTCTTTGTCGCCGTCAAAATCGGTATCCATATATAAAGTATCATACCTGGCCGTAGATACGGCAAAATCTTTGCCATATCTGTAATGATTGAATATCATGGTTAAATTTTCGAGCTGGTATTCTAAATCTAATTTAACGCCGTCGTCTTTTAATATTTCAGTGCTCGAGCCGCCGTATAATACTCTATCGCCGTTACGCGATTCCATATATTCAGTCATTACTTTAAGCGTGCCTATATCGGTAAATTTAAAACTTAAATCTACGCCGTTGACCTGCGAAAAATCACCTCTGTTTGAATAGCTGAAGGCTTTTTCGACGAATGAAGTGCCGAATATAATTTCGGCTGTCGTGGTTTTTAAAATTCTTTCAGGCACCATATAAACCATGCGGCCAGCGTAAATATCGCTTGTATTATTCCAGTCTTTAAGCGCCGAGACATTGTAAGTTACGTCTTTTACAGTGCCTCTTGTTTCAATGCCCGAAAAAGTATCGCTTGAATATTTGTTAAATACGTTTCTGCCGTAGCTGTTGAGTAATATCGAGGGATCATTGAGTTTGGTTATGCTTTCATTGTTGAACGCTCTTACGTTGGCGTACTGGCTGTCAATTTTAAGATGCATTTTTTCCATAACCAGGTCGCGGTCGTTTTTATAATCGCTCATATACAGGTTAAGGTAAGGTCTTATGGTATTATCGCTTTTATTAATATAAGAATTCGATGATTTAGTCGCGGAATTGATGAATGCTTTAATTTCCGTATAGGTTTCAACGTTATCGAAAGGTTTTCCGGTTAGTTTAAGATTGACCTGGTTTTTGAGTTTACCAAGGCCGTTAGCATCGCCTTCGTCAAAATTATCGTCATCATTATCGCCGTCATTTTTAGTCGTAAGCCGGTCCCAGACGGCTACGTCGGTAACTCTGTAACACCCTGCCCATTTAAGTTTTTCGCCGTTCTTTTTAAATTTTTCGAGTTCGGTAACTCTCTGATCGAGGTTATTTACTTTAGCTCCGAGGGTGTTTAATTCTTCGCGAAATTCGGTAGCCAGGCTCTTAATTACTTCGGCATCCTTAGGCGATATAACGCCGCCGCTCGATTCGACGTCTTCTACTTTAGTCAGTATTTTAGCGAGCGTGAGGGCTATTTCATAACGCGTAAGCACTTTTCTTCCCCTGAAGGTGTCGTCGGCAAAGCCGTCCATATAACCGTTCTGGACGAGTTTGTCAATGGCTTCATAGGCCCAGTGATCTTTCGGCACGTCGTTAAACGGCGCGGCGGCGGCGAAAGAAGCGCAAAATAAAGTAAATGCCGCGAGCATGGCTAAAATCGCTAAAAAAGCGGATGATAAATAGTTTTTAATTGTTTTATAAGATAAATTCATAATGTAAGTCTCTAGTAAATACTATAAATTAATCGCGCAAAAAATATTAATACACGTTTTTAATATCGGCTGCGCGATTAAAATATTTATTATATTATTGTTGAATTTAATAATTTAATATGATAACATGTTATATAGTCAAAATAGGGGTGTTATATTGATGAGCCAGAAAAAAGCGATATTAATAGTTGATGACGATGCGATAATGTTGAGTTTGTTAAGCAAAACATTAGCTTCGGTATATAAAGAAGAATATATTTTTAAAACGGCTTTAAGCGCACGCGAAGGTTTGGAAATTGTAGAAGAGCTTATTAATTCCGGCGTTGTTATTCCGCTTATTATTTCAGACTGGCTGATGCCTGAAATGAAAGGCGATGAATTTATTTTGAAAATACACGAGCTGCACCCGGAAATTAATACTATGATGATATCCGGTTATGCGGCGCCCGACGTTATAGAAAGAATATGCGCTAAATTAAATTTGAAATCTTTTATTACAAAACCCTGGGACGTTAATTTTTTAATATCAGAAATTAACAAATGTTTGTAAATTAAAAATAGAATGAATCATACTTGAATCATACTTGAATCTGGATTTAATCATATACAAAATAAATTTTGTGAGATTATAAGTATAAACGTATAATCAATTTCACTGGATTATATTAACATTTGAACCATTCGTCGTAGGGGCAAACCCCCGTGTTTGCCATATTTCATGTTCAGGGCGGAGAGTCTGCCACTACTACACGAATGATTTAGACCACTTATATATGAATTAACGATTGTCAAGTTAATTTATATATACTGTTAATTTATATATACTTTTGTGGTAATGCTTAAATTACATTTTTCCCTGAAACTTTATTTTTTTTCGTGTTCAAATTTCGAAACTTCTTCTGGTGAAAAATGGGTGTTTAATATACGGTTCATGAATTTTGTACTTCCAGCCTGTGAACCAAGATGATCCATAACAAATGCAGGTTTGTTAATGTTTGTCTTTTCGTAAATAGATTTAACGAATTTATCGGAATAAATTACTTCAGAGCTATTGATATTTGGATTACGCATTTTAGTGACTTTCATTTCTTTTGTACGTTCAAATTTTGCAATTTCTTCTTGTGATAACTGGTTATTTAATATATTACAAATGAATTTTGTGCCTCCAGTCTCTGAACCAAGGTGATCCATAACAAAGACAGGTTTGTTGATATTTGCTTTTTCATAAATGGCTTTAATGGATTTATCTGAATAAACCGCTTCAGGATAAATCACTTCAAATGCAAGCGCTGCGGTTGAAGAAAACAAGATAATGATGAAAACCAAAAATGTTTTTTTCATTGAATAACCTCCAAAAATTTTTAATACTACGAGTCTATAATAAAGTGGATAACAAAGTCAAGACAATTTTTTTGACAGAGACCTTAAGGCGCCTTAGTATGCTTTGATAAATATTTTATAATCGTTTAAAGAATCGTTGGGAATTTTCAGTTCGTAAGGACCGCCGTCTTTATTTCCGTTTAATTTTACCGTGCTGTTAAATTGAATCGTTTTTTCTTTGTTATCGCCCGCAGAGAGTACTATATGGAAAGCAAGAGAAGCGGTCAATGAGTTGTTCAAGGTGCTTTCGCCGTCTTTTAAGAGCTTGACGGTAATTTTTAAAAATTTAAGCTCTTCTTTTTTTGATTCATCATTTTTTGATCCATTGCTTTTTTGTGCCGTGTCGGTTTCGGTTTTTTTATCGCTATCTTTATTTTCTTCATTTTCATTTTCCGAACCTATCGTAATTGAGGCGTCCTGATAAACGACGGTTTTAATCATAGGCGCCGATATGGTTTTTTGCGTGCCGTTAATTAATTTAACTATTTTAAATTCGATGATTTTGGTACTGGAGCCGTGTTGTGAGCAGGTGAATTCGGAGTTTTTATAGATATATTTTCCGCCCGCCGGACATGACGGTAAAACTTTTAAGTAATTTTGTTGCGTAAGCTCGTTTATGAATTTATCGTCTATACTATCTTTTGTAAAATTTTTATGTTCCATGGCGTATAATTCGGTTACGCTGGTAATATTTCTCAAATTTGCGATACAGGACTTATATTCCGCGAGATGTCTTGCCGAGCTGTAATTTTGATTTATTAAAGGCAGCGTCTTGATAAAAGCGTCCTGGATTTCATTCAGCGTGGTTAATTTAACGCGTCTGCTGCCGTCTTTTTCAAGAACGATACTGGCTGGAAGTATTTTAAAGCCTGGAATCGAGTCTATCGCCGTAAGCAATTTATTTATATCGTCTAAACTGGCTTCGGTCGATAATAATAAACGGTCCGATTCAAGTAAAATTGAAGCCTTCTTTATTTCGGGTATATTTTTAAAATATGCAGGCAGTATTTTATTCATATCGATAAATTCAGCGAGGTTATTAACGTAAAAAGAAAGATAGTACGGCGTGAGTTTATAAGAATATTCGAATATTTCTTCAAGATTGTCCGTCCGGTTTTTATAACCAGGCCAGAAGCCTATTTTTTTATAATAGGCAGTGATATCGGCTTCTGAAGATATAGAAGATATGAAAATCGTTTTCCAGTTAATATTATAACCGTATATTTTGTTTGCCGCCGAATTTTCATCGTTTTTAAAAGTGACGTCTTTATCGAAGCAGAGGATAATATCCGTATCGGCGATATTAAGCGCGCCCGTTCTTGTGATTATAAAAACTAAAGGCAGCGAATGCTTTTCCAGATCTTCTTTTATGAATTTAGACAGCATTGCTTTGATATTTGTTTTAAGTTCGTCAAAATTAGTGATATCCTGTTTATTGATTATTTTCAATCTAAGCCGGTTTAAAATTTCTGGCAGGTCTATTTTTAATACGGCAAAATTGACTGCAGTGGATTGTTTTATGGTTTGGTTTTCGCCGGCGCCAAGCGCTTCGAGTCTCTTACGGGCCTTTTTAAGAGCGCCTTCATCGGTAGTCTCGCCGGACTTGGTTAATATTTTTTGATAAATAAGCGTTGCCGCCGCCGTGTCGTTATCGATAAATTCTTTCCAGAGGCCCTCTGATAGGCTTTGAGCGCGGATTTCAGCGGGCTGTGATAATAAAAAAAATGCCGCCGCGGCCAAAAAAGCGGTAACGGTTAGAATCGAAGATAAAAAGTTGAAAGATGTCCCTGAATTGTTAAAAGTTTTTGTTTTTTTCATAATAACTCCCCCTTAAATTAAAATCAGTTTTTTTACTTCCTGATCTTATTATCCGTCAGGGACCTTGCAGCCGCCTTGCGCGCCGGTTACAATCGCCTTATATTTTAAACATATATCCAATATTGGGTAAAGTCTCGATATTAGTTCCGTATGGCGCTATTTTTTTCCTGAGTCTGGATATATGCGGATCGACGCTTCTTAAGTCTATGAAGATGCCGCTCCAGACGCGTTCTATTAAAAGCTGCCTTTCAATGACTATATTTTTATTTATTATTAATAGTTTAAGTATTTCAAATTCGGTAAAGCTGAGTTTTATTACTTTATTATTTACCAAAACTTCGCGTGAGCCTGAATTAACGGTTAATTCTTTATATTTAAATATTTCGGACGTTTTATCGCCGGCGTTTCGTCGCCAGCGGCGCAGCAGGGCTTTTATTCTCGCATGAAGTTCTCTGAGCGAAAAAGGCTTGCATAGATAATCGTCCGCGCCGAGTTCCAGCCCGACTACCTTATCCAGTTCGGAAGATTTAGCCGATAATATTATTACGGCCAGCTCGAAAGATTCGCTCCTGGCCTTTTTTAAAATATCGAGCCCCGATCCGTCCGGCAGTGTAAGATCGAGCACCATAACATCGAAGCCGCTTATTTTATTATTATCCAGAGCTAGTTTCGCCTCTTTAACCGTAGCGGCGGTTATCACTTCCATTTTTTCCAGAGCGAGCGCTTCTTTCAAGCCGGAGGCGAGCGTTATATCGTCTTCCACCAATAATATTCTAATATTTATATTTTCTTTGTCCATAGCTTTAATCTTTTCTTTCGTATGTTCAAATATTATTATATACTTATATACTTATCCACTTATTTCTTACTTGATATTTGTTTACTCTTAATTTGCCGCCGGCATATACAGATTGAATTTTGCTCCGTTTTTATATTTATCGTCTATCAGAAGATCGCCGTTCATTTTAAGCGCGAGAGTTTTTGCTATATAAAGTCCGAGGCCGCTCGATCGGAAATCGCCGGCCGCCTCCTCGCCTTTATAAAATTTATCGAATATTCTTGCCGCGTCCGTTTCGCTTATGCCAGGGCCGTTATCGGTTATCGAAAGGACCAGGCTGCCGTCAATTAATTTTGAGGTGAAATTTATTTCGACCGTTTTTTTATTTGAATATTTAAGGCTGTTAGATATTAAATTAGCTATGATATTGTAAAAGGCCCACTTGTCGATGCGCGCGCCGTTATTTTCCGAAAGGCTGAAAGATATTTTCAGCGCTCCGCTTTCTATATGATTTTTATATGATTTAATGTGTAGTATTAATTCTTCTTCAATATCGAAACTTGAAATTTCGAGTAATACATTATCTGAAAAAATACGGTTTAAAACCGAGTAGTTTTCAAATAAAAAAGCCAGCGCCCCGGCCTGCTCATGAGCTAAGGCTATTGCGCCGCGGGCTTTTTCGGCGTCGCCGGATTCGAGGTGGCGCCCGGCGAGTTCTAAGTAAAGTAAAGAAGATGAAAGAGGGGTTTTAAGCTGGTGTGAAATTTTAGATACAAAATCAGTCATATTTACGCTCAGGCGGAATGCTTCGTTTTCGCGTCTTTTTAATATATAAAAAACGGCTAAAGTTATCATCAGCGGCAGATAAAATGCGGTTTCGATTAAATAATTTCTTTTAATGCCGCCGCCGGCTAAGCTCAGTTTATAAGGCGCGCAGAAATCGGAGTAATAAGGCGCGCCATGGCTTTGAGTGTCGATGCGCGAATTATATTCGGTTTTTAAAATGGCGTTAAATTTTTCTACGTTAATAATGGCCGCAGTCGAGATTTTTCGATGCGCAGATATAGTTTTATCGCCGGTTCCGGGGCTTTGAGGCGCGTTATCGCCGAGCGGCGAATCAGAGGCGTTAACCAGGCCTGGAGCTGACGTAGGGGCGGTGTTTTCACCGCCGTCGTGATCACCATTATTTTCAACGCTTAATGAAACAAGTATATAATTTTTATT
Organism: bacterium UBP16_UBA6123; assembly: GCA_002423385.1. Taxonomy (GTDB): domain Bacteria; phylum Muiribacteriota; class UBA9980; order UBA9980; family UBA9980; genus UBA9980. The sequence goes on along the minus strand of DIVV01000026.1, from coordinate 8,621 downwards.
ATCGTCGGTAGATAAAGAGCTCATATTAAGGCCGCCCGAACTTTTAGAAAGCGCTTCGCTTTTAAGGCCTAATAATAACGCAGATATATTTTCTCCGGTTAAATTTTTCCCGGTTTCTATTAAACCCGTGTTTTTATCGGAGCCGTTCGTTCGCCCGCTTAATAAATCGGATAAATCGGCGCCTGAAATATTTTTAGCCGAAACGACCGATTCTTTGAGCTTTTCATATAAAAATTTGCGTTCGTTTTCATTTTTGATGGTATCAGCAAGAGTTTTAAATGATTTTAATTCGCTTTCAACCGGCTGATCTATATCGGTTTTAATTTTAATTAAATAGATGTATAAAACTGCTTTTTCGAGACTGTATGAATCAGGTATGTCGCTTAAGTAGTAAGACAATATGGAAGCCGCGGTTTCGGGCGGTTCGGTTTTAATAACCGATTTGAGCCGGCTTAAAACTGCGTCGTCAAAAACGCCGTATTTGAGTTCGAGTTCGGAAAGAAGCCGCGCTTTATAATGCGGCGGCCGCACGCTCATATCGCTTAAATCAATAGATATGACAGGTTCGTAGAATATCGAGTTATTATAATTTTTATTTATAGCACAGGTTTTAATATTACTTTTAATGAATTCGATTATATCGCGGTTGTTTTTTTCTAATTTATCGGCGGCCGCCGTTTTTAAATACTGGCCGTGATAATATGATGCGGCTGAAAGAATCGAGATGAAAGCCGCGGCCGCGAATAAAGATATTAACCTGTCTATAGTTTTTTTCATAAATATTTTTTCCTTCGAGCGCTTTTTCGACCTGCCGCAGAGCTTTTTTCAGGCTGCCGTTTTAAAAGTTATATTAGTGAGGCGTTATATTCCAACGCCCGGCGCAAAGTTAAAATAAAATCAGCGTCCATTTAGTTATTAATAAAAACAGCGCGGCGAGTATAAAATTAAAATCGATCAGGCCTTCTATATAATTGCCGTAGTAATTGGTTTCCTTTCCGAATTTATTTATTATTATGAATAGATAGGCAAAATTGGCTATCAGCGAAAGGCTGTAATATTCGTATTCGTTGACTAACACAGCTACAATGGTTATAATGCTCGCGCATAATAGCAAAAACTTCATCAGTAAAACTGAATGCGTTCCGCCTATAATGGTTGGAATGGTTTCCTTTCCGACTATGCTGTCGCCCTGTATGTCTTTAATATCGAGTGTTATGGTGCGGCAGAACGCCATTATAAATATTATCGAAAAAGTGAAAAGAAGGCGCCATTCAAAAATCCATTTACCGCTCACGGCCGGCGAAAAAGTTAAAACTACTGCCCAGGCGGTCGATATGAAAAGGTCGCGCGAGCCGGGGATGTCTTTAAGCGAGGCGTAGCGAACATAGGGACGGAAGCCCACCGGAACGAAGTTAATGCTGTATAAAATGCCTGCCATCGAGCAGAGTATATAAAATAAAAAAAGCCACACGCCGAATTGAAGGGAAAGAATTACCACCGAAAGCGAAGCCAGCACGCCGCCGGTCATTATGTATTTAGCGTATTTTTGATAAATTTTATTGCGGCTCGAACTATTGTAGCGGCTCGCGTCGCGGTCAATATATCGATTGAGCGTGTGCATCGAAAAAATATAAAGCGCGGCGAGCCAGGCTTCGAAAGGATGGATCGTTTTAGCTATGAGCGTCGATGCCGCGTAAGCCATCGCGAAGGCGCAAATTCCAATATAAATATCGCTGTCGATTAAAAAATTGACGGTTTTTTTAAAAATTCTAAGCGGCAGCGGTTTTGAATTATAAGATATTTCCTCTATTTTTTGCGCCACGTTTCTAATCATCCAGTTAGGCGTCGATGCCCCGGCGGTTATTCCAATAATTTTCCTGCCGCTAAACATTTCCTGCGTTAATTCATCTTCGGTTTCAATAAGTACGGCCGGAGTCTGCGACGCCTGCGCCACTTCGGCTAATCGTCTGGTGTTTCCACTGTTTTTACCGCCAACTATGACCATTAAATCTACCTGGCGTGATAATTCGGCCGCTTCCTGCTGCCTTTTGCGTGTGGCGTCGCATATAGTGTTAAAAACTTCTATATCGGAGTATTTTTGCTTTAAAATCGATACAAGAGCGTCGAAATGTTCTAATTCTTGAGTGGATTGAGCCACTACCGATACTTTTTCGCCCGGCGGGAGCGCGTCTATTTCCTTATCGCCGTTAATGACCGCGCCCCTTCCAGCGGCGAAACCGAGAATTCCGATTACTTCAGGATGCCCCGCTTCGCCCGTTATAATTATATAACGGCCTTTTTCGATTTCTTTTTTCACTATATTATGTATCTTTGAAACCAGCGGGCAGGTGCCGTCGATTACCGCGGCGCATTTTGATTCTAAAAAAGTCTTGCGCGCCGGAGAAACTCCATGAGCGCGGATTATTACTGTAGAATTTTGCGCGCCTCCGCCGCTAAGGGTTTGCTCGTCAACGACGCTTATTTTACGCTGTGTGAGCGCCCGTACTATCTGAGGATTGTGTATGAGCGGGCCGTCGGTGTAAATCGGCGCACGCAAGCGGTTTGAAGTGCTGAGAACTTTGTCCATGGCGCGTTTTACGCCAAAACAGAAACCCGCGGTGCGCGCTATTTTAATTTTCATTATCGCTATGTTTGCTTCCGAGCGAAGCCAATCTTATAACTTCGTTGTCGAAGAAATTAACTCCCATGCCGGCGTCTATTACTACACGCTGGGCGTTGATGCCGCTGGATGCGGGGCTTAATAAAAACGCTCCGAGAGTGCCGACTTCTTCGGTCATTAAATTTTTCTTGCGCAGCGTGAATTTTTCGGCGAAGTCGTAGTAATCGAGGTAACCTGGAATGCCTGCGGACGCCGAAGTTTTAAGAAGACTCGCCGCCACGGCGTTAAATCTTATATTCGAAAACTTGCTGAAAGATTTGGCTAAAAAACAGACCGACGAATCGAGCGCGGCTTTTATCGGCGCCATGTAGCCGTAGTTTTCAACGGCCATATTGGTGGCCGATATAGAAATGGTTATCACCGAACCGTCTTTATTGATAATATCGCGCATAGCATTTGCTATGGCTATTAGAGAGAAGCACGAGATATCGATGGCCTGAAGGAAATCTTTCTTTTTAGTTTCGTAAAAAGGCTTTAAGCCGTCTGAATAATTGGCGTAGGCGAGTGAATGGACGATGCCCTGTATTTCTCCGTGCTTTTCTTTTAATAAAGACGCCATATCGTATATCTGCCCTTCGTTTTCAACGTCGCAGATGTGGATTTCGGCTGAGGGGAAAAGTTTTAATACGGCTTCGGCGTTTTTTTCGTTCTGGACGCTGTGAATCGCGCTCGCCCCGTTTTCTTCGAGGGTTCTTGCGATATGATAAGCTACGCTGCGTTTATTAGCTACTCCGAATATAAGGAATTTTTTATTCTCTATTTTTAAATAACTCATCAGATATTACCGCCTTCGTTTTCGACTATGCTTACCGCGAATTCGCAGCGCACGGCGTTTTTGCCGTTAGAAGATATCTGCGCTTTCATAAAATAAGCGGGTCCGGCTTTTTCGACTATTTCGACGATCGTTTCTATTATATCGCCGGGTTTTATCATTTTTCTGAATTTAACTTCCGATACGCGCGTTACTACGGGCATGCCTTCTTTTTTGCCGGTTAAACCCGAAAGTAAAACCGCGCCGCTTTGAAATGCCGCCTCGCAGAGGATTACGCCCGGAACGATCGGGCTGCCGGGATAATGGCCGCGAAAAAAATCGAGATCCGCTTTCATTTCGGTTTTAGTCACGATTTTTGACGCGCTTAATTCGATTATTTCATCTACGAATAAAAACGGCGGCCTGTGAGGAATCGCATCGTATATGGCTTTTAATTTGTCGTTTTTCATTTAATTCACCGCCGTTTTATAAAATTCAAAATTACTAATTTAATTATATTATCATAAATTTTTAATGTATCTATCCGCGTTATTAGCTACTATAACGCCGTAATTAACGGTGCCGAGCCAGCCAGACATTATTATACCGACGGAGCCGGTATGAAACAGCCCGCCGACTTCGTTTCCTATTTCCATGCTCGGTTTCAGGCCTTCGAATTTAGTTCCGAATGAAGAGCCGCCCGGATGAAGCGTATAGCGTTTAAAAGTAAGCGGCGTGGCGGCCTCCACATAGTCTATTTTTTTTCGGATATCGGGAACGTATTTTTCGAGATGCTTTATTGAACGCTCTATCAGCGCTTCTTTTTCCTTCAGATAATCCTGGGCGGAAAGTTTTGCCCAATCGTCATAATTGGAATTAGTCGATGATACTATCGAATACATTTCGTGGCCGGGACGCGTTTTGGGGTAATAAACGGAAAAAGTGCGGCTGGATGTGTTTTTATCGATTAATTCCGACGAGCTGAATTCAGCGGCGGTCGAAGTGAAAATTAAATCGCCTATAAAATCTATTTTTTCGCCTTTTTTAATGCCCATATATACCTGAGAGCTGCTGTTATTGATTCTGACCGTGTCGAACTGGCTTAAAAAGGCGGAGCTGAAATTCTGCCTGCCGCACAGATCGTTTACCGTAGTGACTATATTAGCGTTAGATACCACCGATTTACATTTGATTTCACGACCGTTGACGAGCGCGCCGCATACTTTTTTGCCGGCCGTTAATATTTTTTCGACGCGGCTTTTCAAGGCTATGTCAACGCCGTTTTTTTCAAGCTCCGCTTTCATGGAGCCTATTAACTTATCCGTTCCGCCTTCGAAGGTGAATACGCCTTTACTCATAAAGTTCGAAAATACTATCCCATAGGAAATAGCGGGGTCGTCGAGCGTGGAGCCGTTGGCGTAAGTGATAGGCTCCATTAAAAGCCTCACCACGTCGCTTCGGCCGGGAAAAAAATTATCGAATAATTCGCGCGCCGTCATCTTATTGTCCTGAAAGTAATCCATGCCGCGGACCGTCGCAAAAAAATCATCCACTACCGTTCGTTCTATCTTAAATACGTCGACTAACTTTTCTTTGAAGTCGTTTATATCGAAGGTGGTGGTAAATGAAAACTGTGGGTTGTCGAAGCGTATTTCTTTGAGCTGCACGATAGAATCGGCTATTTCTCTGCTCCAGTATTTACGGCAGGTTTTAATCATGCCGACGGGAAATCCGTGCAGCGATACGTCGAATATATGGCCGCCCTTTCTGTTAAACCAGGTGGCAAGACCGCCTAAGTTAAAGTGATGCTCACATAACAGCACGCGGTTATCCGATTTAGCCAGCATGTTAGCCGCAGTCATCCCCGCGAGCCCGCTGCCTATGACAATCGCGTCATATTCGTTTTTAATGTCTATCAATATTACACCTCGATTAGTCGTTAGTCGTTAGTCATTAGTCATTGGTTGTTAGTCGTTAGAGTTCGTTAGTAATCGTTGGCGTCAGTTATCAGCCGCTAATAACTAATTTTAAATTATCAGTATTATAAATTTTCATTGAAATTTCGGTTTTTAAAATCACTATATTATATTTAATTTCAGCTAAAAATTCAATAAAAATTTAATCTATTTTGTGATTTAATGACGATCGGGATCATTCGTTCAAAAATTCCTTCATGAACCGCTGATTGAAAAGATCGTTAAAATCGAAGCCCTGCGGTATCGAATTTGGCGGAATAACGTAATATTTAAAATTGCCGTGGGCATTTTTATCCGGTTTTTGATGCTTTTGAGGCTGGCGAACTTTATTCTTAAATTTATCGGGCGCTTCGGCGTTCAGGCTTAAATATCTCGAAACGCCTTTATTATTGACCGCTATTACAAAAGATTTTTCTCCTTTATTTTTAATTAAATATTCCCTTAACTGCTTTACGCTTTTAATCTGTTCGGCGCCGATCTGGATTATTACATCGCCCGGCATCAGTTTTTCGAAAGCTTCAGATGATTGTTCTATGGAGGTTACCAGCGCGCCCGCTCCGCTCTCAGGCTGCGTACCGGCGCCTTTTTTGCCTTCGTCGGCCTGTTTATCGTTTGTTTCGGGTGTTTCGTTTCCTTCGCCGATGCCGCTATCGTTTTCTCCTGCGTCAGCGCAGTTTATTCCGAAAAACTGATATTCAATTTCGGGCGTCTTTGTTTTTTCGCCGTCATCTTCGTTTTCTGGCTTTATCTGGGACGCCGCTATTTTATTTTCATCGGGCATTGCTTCGGGAGTTATGATTAATTCTAATTCTTTGCCGTCGCGGATAATTTTTATCTTTTTAGCCGAGCCGGCTTCCGAAGAAGAAATGAGCTCGATCAATGAATTTCTGTCGTTAACTTTGTGTCCGTCGTAACTTATCATTATGTCTCCGCGCTTAACGCCCGCTTTGTGCGCCGGCGATTTATTGACTACGGAACCGATTACAACGCCTTCATTAACTTTAAACATCTTTTGAAGGTCGGGCGTGAGTTCCTGAATGAAAACGCCCAGCCAGGAGCGGGTTACTATTTTATTCTTGATCAGTTGCTCGATTATATTCTTGCATAAAACAGCCGGGATCGCAAAACCTATACCCTGGCCGTGAGGAATTATAGCGGTGTTTATGCCTATTATTTTTCCCTGAAGCGAGACCAGCGGCCCGCCCGAATTGCCCGGATTAATCGATGCGTCGGTCTGGATCAGATTGTTGTAATTGCGCTCGCCTGCGATGGCTAAAGTGCGGTTTAACGCCGAAATAACGCCGCATGTGACGGTGTGTTCCAATCCGAAAGGATTGCCTATGGCGATAACCCACTGGCCGACCCTTAATTTATCCGAATCGCCGAATTCTAAAACGGGAAGATCTGGCGCCGTTATTTTTATTACGGCCAGGTCCGTCCTTATATCCGAACCGACTAAAACGGCGTCGAATTTTCTCTTATCAAGCAAAGTGACACTTATTTTGTCCGCACCATGAATGACGTGTTCATTAGTTACAATATATCCTTCTTTGCTTATGATGGCGCCGGAGCCGCTTCCTTTCTGAGGGAAAAGCTGCTCTAAATAGCCTTCTTCTAAGCCCCAAACATACGGCCTTCTGACTTTGATTTCCTTAATGGTGTTAATATATACCACTGCCGGCGAAACTTTTTCCGCGATATCAGCTACCAGCTCTACGCCCGAAGTATCCGCCGCAATAGCGGTGCCCGAAGCGGCGAATGCCCGTTGAAAATCGATAAATGAAGCGGGCGTCGAAGCTGATATCAAAGAAAAGAAGGTAAGAAAAAAGAAGAAAATAAATAAAATAAAGAAATTGGATAAAGATAAAGCGGATAATGAAGAACCAGATAAAAAAGGAACGGATAGAGATTTTGTGAGTAAAGATAGAACTGGTGAAGACGGAGTTGCTAAAGAATTAAATTTTAAAGTTCCTTCCAATTTAGCTGAAAAACCACTTGAACCCAAATTTTTTAAACTCGCTTTTTTCATTTAATATTCCTCCTTGTGTTGCATTTATCTAGATTTAAATTTATGGCTGATATGACTGCATTGCTATAATATTGGATTGCGTTTATGGATTTTTAAAAAAAACAACTTAAAACGATTAAAAATTATACAAAAATCATTTTTATTTGTCAAGTATGTTTACAGACATATATTAAAAGATATTTAGAGTTGGTAGGCTTTTTAACGTTTTTTACGGGTAGCGGGTTCGCGGTCATCTATAAGACGTTTATAAGACCGTATAGACCGTATAGACCGTATAGACCGTATAGACCGTATAGACCGCGACGGGGGAAAAGAAAGGACCAATGGCCCTCTCTTTTCCCCCGTGCCCCCTTTACTCTCCCTGAATATAAAACTGCGCAAATACGGCATACTTCGTATGCCGCATTTGCGCAGTTTTGAAGCATCGAAATAAAAAGTCTATTATCATAGCCTTTTTATTTCGGGCGGTATTTCTTGCCGGCTTCGAAGTTTTTCTTTAATTGCTCATTACAAAACTCCTGCTTTTCTTTTTTTCCTCTTATATTCTTTGCACTCCACTCCACCTCTCTCCTCTTATTTCTCTTTCTCGTCCTTTTTTCTTTTCTGCCATAAACTTTTTCTATGCTTATTGTCGGTTTTGCCGGCGCGCACACTGTGCTCGCCGACGTTGCATTTACGCGCCGCCGGAACTTAATATTGCGGCGCTCGCGGTAATGCTCTAATATATAACAACTTTTACTATACAAAAGCATTATAAACTTATTTATTAATAATTTAAACCGATCAAACTTGATTTATGAAGACTATTGCCATATGCCACTCAGTTAATTATTAGCAATGAGATTATTAGAGCCGATTTACAATAATTTTTACCGTGAGCTATAAGGCATAGTTGCGGCAGTGCCATTATAGCTACGCAGTCGCGCGCGTGCATGCGCGCGACTGCAAACAAGCAAGCTGACAATCAAATAAATAAATAAATATAACAAACAGGCATGAAAAAACTTAAAGGCAGCCAATAAAATAAGAAAAAAATAAGAGAAGAAAGTAAGGTAAGGTAGAGTAAAGTATTATATCGAGAAATAAAGTCAAGACAAATAAAGCTATCGACAAACTAACAAAAAAGCGCCAGGCAAATTGCAGAAAGAGAGGGTGGGTTCAAGGGAGGGAGAGAAAGGGTTGCTA
>DIVV01000023.1 GCA_002423385.1 bacterium UBP16_UBA6123 | reverse complement strand
ATCTATCTATGAGTGAAAACTCTCCTTTTTTTAACGATAAAGAAAGAAAATTTGATTTTGTCTTCGTCATAAACGATCTGAAAAACCTTGAACCGTTATTAAAAAAATTCGACAGTAAAAAACTTATAGAAGAATGCGTTATCAATTTATGAAGTTATTAAAAAATTTAAGGAAATTTTTGATATATAATTTTATTACTGTTGATTGTTTTTTCAATAAGCTATTGACAAGACACAAAATATTGAGTATATTAATTGAACTATCCAAAAAAAATATAATGGAGGTCACTTATGAAAAGAGTAACAGGCATCGGCGGAATCTTCTTTAGCGCTAAAGACCCTGTCAAATTGGGAGCCTGGTATAAAACCCATCTCGGTATAGATGTGCAGGAGTGGGGTGGGGCGGCCTTTCGTTGGGTAGATGCTGCCGGTAATCCTGCAAATGGCACGACCATCTGGTCGGTCGGAGACGGCTCCAATTTCGCGCCTGGCAATGCTACATTCATGGTCAACTATCGTGTCGAAGACCTTCATGGACTGTTAAAACTGCTTCGTGAAGAGGGCTGTAACGTGCAAGAAAAAGTGGAACAGTCGGAGTTTGGGAAATTTGGTTGGGTTATAGACCCTGAGGGAAACAAAGTTGAATTGTGGGAGCCGCCAGCGGGGAGCTAACACAGCTCAAGCTATCGGCGCATGAGAATATCATCAATTTTTCTTTTGCAATTATAGTTATAATTTCAGATGAATAAAACGATTATATTTTCAAATTATGAATACTGGTATTTATAATGAATGAAGTAAAGAAATTTTAAGCGTTTGCCATAATATTAATAATATTGTTTGCTTTAGCAATGCTAAAGTTAACAGTACCTATAGCAGCGACATTATATTATGGCAACGCTATATTTATATTTATGAGTCCATTCCAAATAGTCGATTTTTTGAATTTAGGCAACGATTTTTCAATAGTTTTCAGGCATATTTTTGCCATTTTTTGACTTTCTGGAACGGACTCATTTATACTTGTACTTAAATATTTTTAATAGAATCTTATTAATCCAAACCAGACCGGGATGTACGACGGAATTTAACAAAAAAAATCAGTAGTGGTGTATCCATGAAAATACAGGTCAGCCGTGAAGGCAGTGCTTACGTTTATAAAGTGTCGGATCGTTCAGGCGTTTCTGAGAGCGAACTTAAATCGATGTATTATGAGCGTGATGAAAACGGTCTCTACAGAAGAATTTATCCGGCCAGCCTGATGTTCGGCCATGACAGGCAATTGCTCGAAACTAATTACAATAACTATCTTCTGGATAAAGAAAAAAATATAGATAAAAACGATAAAAATATCATAGATAATACGATTGAATGGATATGTTGCGTTCATGAAAATAGCGAAATAAAATGGTGGCTTGCCGGCAGCGCCGCATTATACGTTCGGGGAATTGAGGTTATGCCCCATGACATCGATGTAATGACCTATAAAACGGAGATCATAAAGATAAAGAAATCAATCGAAAACTATATTTGCGAACCATTTCATCACGTTATGAACTGGGTGGTGAAGGGATTTGGAGTTATATACAGACAATACAGAATTGATTACGCATTCGAGCCGGAAGAATGGGTCGATGGAAACGGATATGTTGATTTCGGGCCGTATGCGCAATCGCATCTGGAAAAAATAAAGTGGAATAATCATACGATATTGGTTCCGCCTCTTCAACTTCATATCAAATCGAATTTGGATAGAGGAAGAATCGAAATAGTCAATAAAATAAAACCATTTATTTAGTCCTATCCACCGCCACTATGAGAAATCCGGCTATTCAATTAACTAACGGAGGAATACAAAATGAGCGATAAAGAGCATAATATTCACGATTTTGATATTGCATTAATTTGCGAATATTTTTCCAGTATGGAGCGCCAGGGCCCTGGAAGCCGGGAAGCGACAATAAAAGCATTAAGTTTTATTGATAATTTAAACGAAAAATCAAGCATTGTTGATCTTGGCTGTGGCAGCGGAGGCCAAACTATAATTCTGGCTCAAAACGCTCCGGGTAATATTACAGGCATTGATTTATTTCCCGGTTTTATCGACAAATTAAATGACAATGCGCAAAAATTAAATCTTGAAAGCAGAGTTAAAGGCGTTATTGGTTCAATGGATAAACTTGATTTTCAATTAAATGAATTGGACCTTATCTGGAGCGAAGGAGCAATATACAATATCGGTTTTGAAAAAGGCCTGAATTATTGGAATAAGTTTTTGAAAAAAGGCGGCTATGTTGCCGTTACCGAAGCATCATGGTTTACGGAAGAACGGCCTAAAGAAATATTTGACTTTTGGAATGAAGCATATCCTGAAATAGACACCATTCCAAATAAAGTTGCTCAAATGCAAAAAGCGGGCTATGTCGTTACGGCATCATTCATATTGCCTGAAATCTGCTGGATTGATAATTTTTTCGTTCCGGGAATAACGGCGCAAAAAATATTTTTAGATAAATACAAAGGTAATAAATCCGCCGAAGAATTCATAAAATACGAAAGACACGGAGCTGAACTTTATAGTAAGTATAAACAATATTATGGGTATGTATTTTATATTGGAAAAAAAATATAAAAACACCGCCCGCGCAGGTAACAATCGATCGGGTCATTAAGAAATCACAAAAAAAAAGATAATCGATATATCGGCCATCATAGCATGAAATATACGACCAAACGAATATACAGATAGTTAAGGAGATTTTAAATGAGCAGGGAAAATGCAAAACTTTTTTTTGAAAAAATCGAAAAAGATGCTGGATTGAAGATGCTTTTTGCCAAACGGCTTATTTCACATCATATTGAAACGCGGAAAACGTTTTCAGACATGATTGTCGGATTGGGAAAGGAAGCCGGATTTGAATTCACGGCCGCTGATCTTTCTAAGAATGACACCGGCGAAACAGGCACCCTTTCCGATGCCGAACTTGAAAGCGTCGCAGGCGGAAGCGCCTCCAATATGACAAACGATGAGCTTCTCAAAATGCAGAGGGACCTGAGCAATTATTCAAATTCTTTATCAATGACCTCCTCAATCCAGAAAACATTATCTGAAATGATGAAGAGCGTCACAGGCAATTTGTGAGTTTTCTAAAAAGATTTCAAAAAGGAGAATATTATGTCAAAAATGAATCCGGTAGTACATTTTGAAATGCCATACGAAAACAGGGAGCGCATGGCGGATTTTTATACCAGCGCATTCGGCTGGAAGATGAATAAACTCGGCGAAGAAATGGGCAATTACGTCGTCGCTAATACGACCGAAACCGACGAAAAGAATATGATAAAACATCCCGGCGCCATTAACGGCGGGTTTTATCCAAAAAATGAAGCCGCGCCGCAACCGTCAGTAGTAATCGCCGTCACCGACATTAAAGAGGCGATTCAAAACATAAAAAAATCCGGCGGAAAAATTATGGGCGAGCCCGTAGAAATCCCGGGTATCGGCCTGTACGTCTCATTTTCAGACACCGAAGGAAACCGCGTGAGCATTCTGCAGCCTAAAAATATGTAAAATAATCACGGAAGGACGTAAAAAACTATGAAGTGTTCGAGTGTCGCGCCGTGCGGGTTGATATGCGATTTGTGCTACGCGTTCCAGAGGCCCAAAAACAGATGCGAGGGGTGTAACTCCAGCGGAAACAAAACATCGTACTGTGGAAAATGCAGGATCAAGCAGTGCCCTGAAAAGGCCGATGAATACGAGTTATGCAATAAATGCGCAAAATATCCGTGCCGAATAATCAAAAATCTGGATAAACGATATTCCTTAAAATACGGCGAGAGCGCCATCGCAAACCTCGATCTGATCAAGGAAAAAGGTATAAGGGCTTTCATCAGAGACCGGAAAGAGGAATGGAAATGCCCGCATTGCACAACCCTTTTGTGCGTGCATAGGACTGTGTGTCAAAATTGCGGACGATCGAGAGATATCGGCCGGGGATGAATGTCATTGATATTTTTTAAAAGCGTTTATAGATGCCGATTTAATTTCGTTCAGTGAATTATAGATCTGCATATATCTCAAATGCAGTTTTTCGCGCGACAGCCCTTTTGCTATTGTATATCTTTGATTAACCACGGCGCAGGCTATATCCCAATCGCTGATTATTTCTAACGGCGTCTGACCGTCTTTATTCTTTGCCTTAATGTCATAGCCCTTGTCTATAAAGTGTTTTATAATATCATCAAGTTTTTTTGTTTCAATAACTCCATTTTCAAATATTTTTCTAAAAGAGCTGTCGCAAATGCTTTCGACTATAAAGTGAAATGGATTTTCATTTTTATCATCCGAAATTTTCGCGCCGCCTTCGATTAAAATATCAGTTATATTAAAATTCAACTCGATTATAGATAACTCGAGCGGGTTATAAATCTTTTTTTTATTATAATAACTTGAAAATTTTGCTTTGTCCTGATTTTTAAACGATTGTAAATCTGCGCCGTTTTTAATCAATATTTTAACCGTAGAAGGTAAATTTTCAACTATAGCAAGGGTTAAAGGCGTATATATAAATTCATTTGCCGATTTTTTAGGGAAAATATATAAATTTTTAAATTCTAAATTAACATCGGCAAGATTATTGAATATTATTTCAGTCAATTGCCGGTTTTCAAAATCAAAAGATTTCGATATTAGATCAAAAATTTTATCTGTGGAAGCGCAGTTTATTTTAGCGCCTTTTTCAGCCAGCAGGTTAACGATGGTCGTTAATTTTTTGATATCCTCCAGTTCCCATAAGGCGTTGCTGATTTTATTTTTAGTGCTTTCACCGACCGCATCATCAAATATATTTAACGGTTTTTTAAAACTGCCGTCAGGCCTCCCATCAAGGTTGGTAAAAATTTTTATAATTTCGTTAATGGCAAAATACATCGTGGAGGCGTAACTGGATGAAAAATCATTGCAATCGGCGTCGAGCGCGATTAATTTTTTTAATAACTCGATATCTTTCGTCAGTACCGCGTAGTTTATAAGTGGAAATTGATACCAGTGATGTTTAACATCGAAAAAATTGACTATCGTATTTACAGCGGCTGGACGGGCCGGAACGATTTTGTCGAAAAAATAATTTTGATGGCCTTTTTCTATCAAAAACAAAATAAAATTCGCAAAAATTTTTGAATTAATATTAATTTCAGCGCTATTTTCAATTAAAACGTCGAAGGATTCTAAATCGTAATTATCCATAGCTATTTCAATAGCGGTTTTATTATTATTGTCCCTTACATTGCAATCAGCGCCGTTTTGAATAAGCCACAGAAGAATATCCGGACTTTTTAAAATCGCCGCCTGATGAAGTTTTGGATAAGTTTTAAAGGATAACGAACGCCATAATTTTATTTTATCAGGGCCGTCAATGAATGCCGTTTCGTCTGTGCAGGAAGTGATTTCTTCAAATTTTACGAGCCGTTCCTTCAATTTTTGATTTATAATTGCATCAGGCGTCAACCCGGATTTATCGCTCAAGAAAAAATCCGCGCCGCTTTGTTTCAAAAAATCGATTATCTGCTGATTGCCGGCTTCAGCCGCAAAGTGAAGAGCGGTCCGGCCCATACTATTACGGCTATTAATATCGGCTCCAAATTTTATTAAGGCAGCGATAGTTTGCATATTGGCTCGAATTACGGCTAAATGAATGGCCTTATTGCCGGAACTTTCAGCGGCGTTAATTTTCGCTCCGTTTTCAATCATTTTTTCAATAAATTCAACATTTCCTTTTTCAACCGAGGCTATCAGCAGTTTATTCTTTTCGTTTATATTTAAAACCGACAGCGTAGAAGGGTATTTTGTCGCCAAATAATCCGCGATTTCAAATTTGCCTGAATTAATGGCGCTCATAAGCGGAGTAGCATTAGAAGAATCCCTGGCGTTCAGGTTTGCCCCGGCTTTTATAAGCAGTTCGACGAGCGGAAGACTGCCGCTGTCGGCGGCGAAAAACAATGGAGTGCTTCCATATTTTGTACTCGAATTGCAATCGGCGTTATTGGAAAGTAAAACCGCCGTTAAATCAGTCAGGCCATATTGCGCGGCTTTGTGCAGAGGCGTTAAGCCGTATTCATTTTTAAATTTGATATCTGCGCCTTTTTCTACAAGGTATATGGCAGCGGTTTCGTAACCTCGTAATATCGCAACTTCGAGCGGCGTGGAATTATCGCTCACGGCTGCGTTAATATCTGCGCCTTTGTCTATGAAATATTTTAATGCCGCCGTTTTATTATTCAATATCATTAAAAGTAAAGGCGTTTGGCCATATATATTTTTAACGTTAAAGTCGAATTTATATTTATAAAAAAAATCGACAACGCGAACGTCTTCACATGCCCTCATAACGATGTGTAGAAGAGAATTTTCCGCGGCGTCTTTTATGTTTATGTCAGCCCCCCGTTTAATGAGCATTTCGGCGATATCGCATCGGCCGCGGGTCAGTGCGAGAAATAAAGGATAATATCCACGCCAGCTTTCATTGATATCAGCCCCGTTTTCTAACAATAACTCCATTATCTGTTTATCGGCGTCTCTCACTTCAAGATATTCAATTAAAAGCGGCCCTTTTGTTTCGCTGCCGCCCTTTTTAACGCCGGGACAATTTTTAATTATAAGCCGCGCTTCTTCGGTTTTATTGTTGATTAAAGCGTTTCTGAGCCTGCTGTAATCGTCTTGAACGCTTCCGTTCGCGCTTAAACTTATGCTTGAGTTTGAGTTTGTGCTTGCACTTATGCTTATGCTTGAACTAACGCTTGTGCTTGAGTTTGAGTTTGCGGCTCTAGCTTTTCGCGCTATGTCGCCGATAGTTACGCTTACAGTTTCACTGGCGTCTATCAAATCAGGCTTTTTTGCGAATCCACCCGGATTTCCGCCGGAAATTATCTTTTTGAATTTAAAATCAAAATGCTCCGCAGCGGTTGAATTTAATTTTTGGCCGCCCGCTAAAATAAGGATAACGGCTAATTGTAATATAAACAAAACATAATATATTTTAGTCTTCATTTTATCCCACCTGTTAAAAGGTTTATTAGAATATTTTTATATTCCATGGCTGTTTTTTTATTTAACGGGCCGTGATCTTGCAAAACCTGCCATTGAAAAACTAATTCTATCGGTAAACCGCGATTTTCAACCGCGTTTTTTTCACAAATATCCAGGCCGTTCGCTTTTAACACTTCTATTGTTTTAATTAAAGCGTCAAACCTGTCTTTCGCTTCAGCTTCGCCGAATTTACTATTATATCTAAAATTATTGATATAATTGTTTAATGCCGATGAAATCGCCATGGTGCCTTTAACTTCGGCGCCATGCTTTATCAGTAAGTCGATAAGGCCGGCATTCAGTTTGCCTGCCGCGGTTTCCATTAAGTTTTCATTGTATTTTTCTTTAATATTTACATCGGCGCCATTGTTGATTAATGCTTTTATAAGTTCTACCCCGTCAGTACTATTATAAGCCACGCGATATTTAACCGCCGAAAATATCGGCAATAAATCTTGTTTAGCGCGAGCATTAAAATCATATCCACGCTCCGATAAAATATTAATTATTCTCAGGCATTCCTGGGTGTTGAACTTCCCGGTGGAAGATAAAAATCTTTGAACCAGACCGCTTTCCATCTCTTTATTAAATTTGTAATTCGGGAAGGTGCCGGTGAGCATTATAAACATTTTATAATCCGCATAATAAAATATTGATTTACCTTCCTCTAAAGCGTCGATTTTAACTCCCCGCGCGATCGCTGCTTCGAATAAATCGGAAGCGCCGATATTTTTCATTTTAAATAAGGAACCTGGGCTTATATCGAAGTTAAATTCGTCAGATAATAAATAACCGAGCAGTTTTTTTCTTTTAAGTTTTATTGCCAGATCGAATATAGATTGTCCAAGCGCGTTTTTTTTAGCGCCGTCGCTTTCATTGTGTATATACGCTTCGACTGCGTCGAACATATTAAACCATACGGCTTTTTTAATATCCGGCAGCGCAAGAAAAGAAGGCGTGTACTTTGAAGGCCCCGGATCGCGATCGCAGCCGCAGGCAACATGGCATATTTCGTGGAACGCCTCTCCGCTGGAATATGAAATTTTCATAAGTTCATCTCTATCAGTCGTGTTAATAGCATTTTCAAGCGCTTCGAGGGCTTTTTGATGACGCTCTTTTTTTAAATCATCGGGCGTTTTTCCAAAATAATTCTTTTTCGTAGAATCCGCGCCTTTTTTTCTTAAATATTTCGATACTTCCGACGCGCCTCTTTTTTCAGAAATATGCAAAGCAGTTTCTGAATTTAAATCGCTCGAAACCGAATCTATTTTAAAACCGAGCCCGGCCAGCTTTTCAACGGCATAAAGGTTATCATAAAAAGCGGCGTAAGAAAGCATATCATAGCCATCAGCCGTTTTGATTTTTAAATCGGCGCCCTCGGATATAAGCGAAGCGAATATATTGTTTTGAAATGTCTTGATAGCGTAGTGTATCGGAGCTAATTTATTCTTTGAAAGTAAATTGACATCCGCGCCTTTTTTAATCAAAAATTCAACCATATCGGGTTTTTTATAAATTATCGACGCCGTCAAAGGCGTTATCATATTATCTTCTGCATAAGGCCCATCTCTTTTTGGAATAAGCATGCTAACAGTCACTAAATTTGAATTACCGTAAGTTTTTTCGATAACGGGCTCCTGAGGCTGGCTGACGCCGCATATATTAATGATCGCGCCGCTCGCTATAAGTTTTTCCGCAAGTACCATATTACCGTTTTTCGCGGCTATATGAAGAGGCGTCTCTCCGTCGTAATTACATATATTTATTTCCGCGCTGTTTTCAATTAAAACCTTTACACATTCGATTAAATTTTTATCTATTGCGTCGAAAAGCGCGGTTTCCTGATACATATCGCGTTTATTAACATCATAGCCGCGCTTTAATATTAATCTGACAATATCCGCGTAATTTTTTTCAACTGCCGTATGCAGTATTTTATAGGTTTCGGAATCCGCAAAGTTAAGGTCAGCGGCGTTTTCAATCAAATATTTTGCTATTTCAGTTTTTTTTCCATTTAAAGCCGTAAGTAATATCGATGATCCATTGTAATAATTTATTTCGTCGATTTTCGCGCCATTTTCAACTAACAGCTTAACTACCTCGTTCATACCCCATAATACAGCCCAGTGAAGCGCCGATGATTCGCGTTTGTCATGACCGTTAAAATTGGCGCCGTTTTTTATCAAAGTTTTAATGTCTTCTATTTTGCCGCTTTTAACTATTTTTATAATATAGTCCGGGTTAAGCACGCCGTTCTTTCCTTTTAAATTATAATCGTTGATGTTGCCCGGGCTGTCTTTCAAAATAGATTTGATCATATCGCATATTTGAAATTCACCTTTTAAAAATGAATATTCAACGGGAGTGAAATCGTTCAACCGCCAGTTGAGGGTTTTGAATTTTTTCAGTATCAGCTCTACGGCTTCACTGCAGCGGTTATCAATTGCGGAAAATAGAAAATTATTATTATAATTTTTCATATATTCAGGGTTGATGCCGTTTTTTATAATAGCTTCCAGCAGAGCTATGTTTTCTTTGTGGGTTAAATAGTGCATTAAAGAGACTTCGCTGCTTTCATTAATTTTTACGCGGCCTTCAAAATTCTGCCGATATCCTCTGCCGTCCGCATCAACGACGATCTGAGCGCCTCGTTTCACAAGAGCATCCGCGGTTTTTCTTTTATTATTTATGATCGCCGATAATAACGGCGTTTTTTGGTTAATATCGAAATTATCATTTTTTTTCACGTAACCGGATTCTATGCAATATAATATAATTTCATCGGCAAAATTATTTATCAGATAATTAATTAGCGATTTATCGAAAGATTTGCTGAAAATATCTTCATCAGCTTTTTTGTCAATGAAAAGTTTCACGAATTCAAGGTTTCCATTATTTAAAGCTGCATTCAATGGTTTCTTTTTCGGATAATCTGAAAGATTGACATCGGCGCCGTTTTGCAGAAGAAGATAAACGCTTTCCGTATTGTTATTTTCAGCGGCATAATACAACGGTGAAGCTCCGCTATGCAATACATTGACGTTTGCGCCGTTATTAATCAATGTTTTTAATGTTTCAAAAGAGTCTTTCTTCAGGCAGTCAAAAATTTGAGATGCTTCGAATTGATCCGGCTTAGCGCTTATAACCGCGCCTTTTTTTATTACAGCTTCAATTAACTCTGTATCGGCCATTTTTATAACTGCTTCGATAATTTTTTTTCCGCCATTCGGAATAGATTTAAAATCATCGACGAAAGATACTATCGCTTTTATGAAATCCGGATTTTTATAAATTTCGGGATAGTTAAGTAAATTTTCAAAAATATATGAATTTTTGAATTTATCTTTATACAGGTTTAAAATATAACTAAAAGTGGACGGTTCGTCATTGTAAATAATCGAAACGAGAAGCGATTCGAACTGTTGGGGAGTTAAATCAGGCTTTATGTTAGAAATTTTTACTTTAGAAAGAAGTTCCTCTGCTATTATAACCGATGGGACTATTAAAAAAATGAAAACCGACAAAATAAAAATGTGTGATAATATTTTAGTTTTGAATTTTAACAAGGAATTTTTATTCATGAAAGATTACCACCTGCGTTATTATTTAACTTAAGCAAAATAATATCTGTGAATTTCATACTACATGAATTAGATAGGAATGTCAATAATTTTATAACATTATTTCATAACATTATGTCAAGTTTAAGTTAAAATTTTATAACATTCACATTTTTATCCCTCGGTCACGTTTTTACCAGAATAACCGCAATTTTTATATCTCGACTTTTTCGCCGGAATTTCGGCATTACCCGTTGAAATATAAAAAGCGCCATTAAAGCCGGTTTGAAGCGGCTGTCGCCGGCCTCACGCTGCGTCCCGAATGCTCCTTTATGAATTCGACGATTTCGTCCATGGCCTCGCTCGCCTCGGGAAACATCGGCGCCAGAAGCGGGTAACAATGGACCATCCCTTCTCCAGACCTGAAGCTGATGTCCGCTCCGGCAGCCTTCGCCTTTAAATAAAAACTCTTCCCGTCGTCGTACAGCTCGTCGTCGGCGCCTGAATTGATAAGTATGGGCGGCAGGCCCGAAAGCTCCCCGTAGAGCGGCGAAATAAGCGGGTTAGACGGCTCAAAAGTTCCGGCGTAATATTTAGCGAACACTATCCATGAGTTAAGCGGCGCGAGCGAAACTTTGTTTTTGGTTCTATACGATTCACCTTCGCACTTTAAATCGGTCCACGGCGATATAGCCACAGCAGCGGCTGGAAGCGGCAGGCCGTTCTTTTTAAGCGCGAGAAGAAGCGCCAGCGTCAGACCGCCGCCGGCCGATTCTCCCGCTATTATCACATCAGCCGGCGAGTATTTTGAAGCGGTGAGGGCGCGATATACTGCGACGGAATCATCGACGGCGGCCGGAAACGGATGCTCAGGCGCAAGCCTGTACTCGTAAGTCAGCGCCGTGCAGCCGCATCTGGCGGCGAATCTTGCAACGAATCCCCGATGGTCGGCGCAGGAGCCCGACACATAACCGCCGCCGTGAACATACATTATGATTTTATCAGCCGGAGCGCCAGCCGGAACGAGCCATTCGGCTTTAATACCGCCAATTTCACCGCCTGTGACCAATACTCCATCAGGAATTTTACCATATTTGGCCGCTCCTTCTTCGCATTCGCGCCTGAAATCGTCAATGGACGAATTGAAGTCGAAGACGGGTTTTTTCAGCTTTAACCTGAGCAGATGACGGTTACGCAGTATGAAATTGATGATCCTGCTTTTAATGCTCTGCATGGGTATAACTCCTTTACGCTTCTATGCCGCGCGCGAACACGCCGGCGTATTCTTTTACGGTTTTAGCCAGACGAAACTTTCGCCCGGAATTATAAAATGCCTTGGCTATTTCGATGAAAGTGAATTCAAAAAGATCTTTGACGAATCCGTCCGCGATATTGCCGCCGATATCGCCGTCTTTTTTACCGAGCCTCACGACCTCTTCCGCCAGAAGGCCTATTCCACTTTCTTTGCCTTCGGGTTTGTTGAACGACATTATATTTTTTATCCTGTAAACTATAAACACTTCGAAGAGATCCTTTTGCCGCATCACGCCCTGCATCAGCTCGTTGAATATATGCGCCGCTCTGGCGCCTGTTCCTTTTAACTCCCTGAAACGCATTATCCTTTCGTAATGTTTGCTGGTGAACGAGTTTTTAATGAATTCGGCCACTATTTCCTCCTTTGCCGGAAAGTGATTATAAAGCGTGCCTTTAGCGATATCCACAGCGCCGGCGATATCATCCATGGTAACGCCGTGGAACGATTTTTCATTGAACATGCCGACCGCCGTTTCGACGATCTTTTTACGGAGCTCGGCCTTTTTTCTTTCGCTCCTGGAAACAGCCTTCTCGTTTTTTTCCATTTACGCCACCTCAAAGGATAATTAAAATATACCAGGTATAATTATAAACTAAGTACAATATTAAACTGAGTACAATATATCAAAAATTCGAATTTTTGTCAATGGCCTTGATAAATTTAATGGAATTAATTAATATTAAGTTAAATCAGGAACGGCCGTGGCGGTTATGCAAAAATCCTTATTTGCTTATTTTCTATAATTGCTTATTTTCTATTTGCCGTCAAGATTTATATATAATTTCTTAGTTTGTCCTGTTAGTTTGTCCTGTTAGTTTGTTCTGTTAGTTTGTTCTGTTAGTTTGTTCTGTTAGTTTGTCCTGTTAGTTTGTTCTTGCGAAAAGCGATAAAATATGATAAAATATCGTTATAAGTATTACGATAAGTATTGCTACGCTTACATAAAAAGAAGCTAAAATTATCTCGGTATGTCAAAACTGTTATTTTTTTAAAAAATTATTAACTTTCATATTATATTGACATGCTTAAGTATATTATAAATTTTTATTTGAGTTAAATTATGGAGTGAAGTGCGTGGATTTAATTTTATTATACGGGCCTCCGGCCGCCGGGAAATTAACGATAGCCAGAGCGCTGTCTAAATTAAGCGGATATAGGGTATTTCACAATCAATTATCTATCGATCTGTCGCTGGAATTATTCGAATTTGGCACGAAAGAATTTCAAGAATTATCCGAAACCATTAGAAGTAAAGTATTTGAGATCTCGGCGGGTAAGAAAGAAGGTAAATTAATTTTTACTTTTTGCTACGCCCATCCATGCGATCTGCCGTATGTCGATAAAATTATCGATCAATTTGAAAAGTGCGGCTGCAAGGTATATTTATATCAAATACTGTGCGGCAAAGACATATTATTGAAAAGAGTCTCCGAGCCTTCAAGAAACGACCACAAAAAAATCCAGTCGGTTGATAAATTGAACGAAATAATTTCCAGATACGATTTATTCACTCCCGTGCCCGACAGAGGATCTGTTCTTGTCGATACAGGCGCCAATTCGCCGGAAAAATCCGCGGAAATTATTTTTGAAGATATTAAAGAAAAATCGCGGACAATTTTAAGATAATTTTACTAACAGAGACCGTAAAATATTTTGCTTCAAATTAAAATATATTGATTTTATAATTTTTTCAACATCTCGATTACAGGGTAAATCATGCCGGCAACGAGCAGCATTGTGAAAATTGGACGGTTGATATTCTGCCATTTATAATTTTTTCGGGTAAATGCGTCAAATGCATGATTGACGGCCGAACATATCAAAAAAAAGATGAAGGCGAAGAAGATTGTCAGTTCCGCTTTGATTCCCCAGCTCAAAAGCCAAACGAGAAAGGCCACGGCGGCATAAGACATCTGTGAAATAGCGGACTGCCGTTGATAGTTACTGCCTGTTTCGAACCCCTTGGCTTCAGATGCGGCTTTCGCGAAAAACAATCCTTCAATACCCGTTGATCCGGAAATGGCAATAACGATGACCGGAATCATAAAATGAAGCTGAAGTTCAGGATTATAACTTCCGCTTTGAAAGCCGATCTGATAACCGAAAAAAAAGGAAACAGCCACTGCTGCAATGCGAATGTTATCTAAAATAGTAATTATTGTTTTATCGTTCATATAAAAATTTCCTCATTAAACAACTTCAGTTGAGTTAAAATTTTACTTTTTATAGTTTAGCATAAATTACAATTTAACACAATTTATTTCATTCATTTTGTCATTCATTTATTTCATTCATTTCATTTATAAACCTTAAATTTTAATGTTTTTCAACAAGTCAATCCGTTCAATTACTTTTGAGTAAAATAAAACCATCAAACCAACATTTTAATGTCAGACCATCCTTGCAAAAAGTTACGAAATATGATAGAATACTTCGGTGTATATTCCGCTCTGATCGATACAGGCGCCAATTCGCCTGAAAAATCCGCTCAAATTATTTTTGAAGACATTATAAGAGAAACCGCGGAGAATTAATATAATTTCACCAACAAGGAAATGTAGCATTGCGCCCTGTAATTATTCACGATAAAGAAACTATCGAACGCTATCTGCGCGAAAACGAAGCGCTGAACGTATATTGCATAGGCGATCTCGACGATTTTTTCCGGCCGTTCACGATATGGTACGGACTTAACGACGACGCCGGGCGGCTCCGCGCACTTTCAATGCTCTACACCGGCTGCGATATTCCCGCGCTCATGGCTTACCGCGCTTACGAAAACGGCGCGCTCACCGAACTTATTTGCGGAATTTCAAAGTTTTTGCCGGCGAATTTTTATTCGCATCTGTGCGGACCCTCAGAAGCCGCGCTTACGGAGAGTTTCGAGCTGGAACCTCACGGCAGGCATCTTAAAATGTATTTGAAGGACGCCTCGAAGATTCCGCCAGACGACGATCCCGTGGTGAAAAATCTGGGCGCGCCTGATCTCGAAGCGCTCGTTAAATTGTATAAAGAAAGTTATCCCGGCAACTGGTTCGATCCAATAACGCTGGCTACAGGTCAATATTTCGGTATTTTTGAGGGAGTGGAACTCACCTGCGTGGCGGGCGTACATGTCTTCTCGCCTGCATACGGCGCGGCCGCGCTCGGAAACATCACGACTCATCCGCGATATCGCAAAAAAGGCCTCGCGGCGAAGGTTACGGCGGCGCTGTGCCGGTCGCTTATGAAAAAAGTCCGTCTGATAGGGCTTAACGTAGATTCTGGAAACGCCCCCGCAATCAGATGCTATGAAAAACTAGGATTTGTGGCGGTTGGCGAATACGGCGAATTTATGGCGCGCTCGAAAAAAGACTGATAATAATTATTATAAAATTAATTTCAAAAAAATTATTGTTTATGCGGGGCTTAATGAAAAATTCAAAAACTAAAATGCTCGTTTTATCGGCGCTATTTGCTGCGCTCACGGCTGTCGGGGCTTTTATAAGAATACCGATTCCCTTCGTTCCGGTCACGATGCAGGTCATCTTCGTTTCGTTCGCGGCTATTCTGCTCGGCCCCTACTACGGGGCATTGTCGCAGTTAGTTTATATTTTTACGGGGCTTTCGGGCATTCCGGTTTTTGCTAAAGGCGGCGGCATCACTTACGTATTTCAGCCGTCATTCGGCTTTCTGATAGGCTTCGTTTTCGCCGCCTACACTACGGGCCGCATTTTTGAAATACTTAAAGAAGCTACATTCAAAAATATATTCATAGCCGTCATGGCCGGCCAGATCGTAATATACGCCGTGGGCCTGCCTTATCTTTACGCTATAAACAATTACTATCTGAGCCAGCCGATGCCTTTAGACAAAATTTTTTATTTCGGATTTTCACTATTCGCCGTGAGCGGGACTCTCACGGCGGTTATAGTGAGCTATATTTCGGAAATTATATATAAACGGATCAGATCGTTCGTTTAATCGGCAACGCCGTTTTTTCGGCGATTTTTTTGCCGCATTCCTTATTAAAATTTAAGCGCATACACCTCGATAGGCTCTTTTATGCCTTTTAGAGCGACTTCGCGTTTTTCGGGCTTAAGTTTATTTTCAATAAAATATCTTTCAACGCCGGGATCCGATTTGACCGGGCCGGTTAAAAGCACTTCGTTTTCAATGCTTTTGCCCTGGACGCGCGCCGCTATATTGACGCTGCGCCCGAAAAAATCGAGGTTTCTGTTGGAAGTAACCGCTATGGCGGGTCCGCGGTGGAGTCCTATTTTGACCTTTATCCCGCCATCCCGGACCGCGCCCGACGAGAACATCCGCTGTATGTCGCAGGCGGCGCGCACCGCGTCCGCATTAACTGGAAAAGAAGCCATGACGGCATCTCCTATAGTTTTAACGATGCCGCCTTCATATTTTTTGATTATCTGGATCATAACGCCGAAATGGTCATTAACGGCCGAATATGCCCCGGCGTCGCCGATGGCCTCGTATAACGCGGTAGAACCGGTGATATCGGTGAACATTAGCGTCATATTTTTAACGGCGAACGAAAGACCGGGCGAGAGAAATTCACCCGAAAAAAGATCGCGAAAATCCTGCTGGGATGTTACAAAAGCCGCGCTGACCCAGTTATTGCGGGGCGCGACGGGCGTCACTAAAAAACCGTTCATGTAAGGATAATTTGAAGTAACGGTAAAGTTAATCCGGCCGCTGCCCGCGCTTATTTTCTTTTCGAGCATTTCGCCTTCGGACGAAACGGTTATGCCAAATTTTTCTTCTCCATTAAAAGAAGGAGTTTCAGATACTTCAAGATAGCCGCCCAATTCGACGTGCGCCGGCATGTAATAATAGTAAAGACCGGGCGAAAAATCTCCAGCGGCTTCAAGCGGTTTATCTGGAAATACGCATTCGCCGACCGTAAATTTACGATTCTCTCGGGTAAGAATGTCATCCAGAAATTCCATCTTCGACTGAAATTCGTCACGCTCCGACCAGTCAGTATATTCTATTTTTCTTATATTTGGATTAACGGTAAATGTTACTTCGAGCTGCTCTTCAATGTCGAGGTCCCAGTCTATAGCGCAAAGATCGCAATGCGCGGTATTTTTAAGCCCCATTAGATGTTTGTGATATTCCGGTATTCCGCGGCAGGAAGGACAATGAATATCCCAGTTGAGATCGAAAATCCCTATTTTAGTGGCAAAAAGAAAAGCCCTGAGCATTTCCGAACGGCCGACGCCCGCTGTTTCGGCTATCCTGAAAGCGTTGATCTTATAGCAGTCAAAATCGCCGCCGTTTTCTATTATATTTTTAATCGCCGCAAATGCTTTTTCACAGCAGTATTTTGAACTTTTTAGCTCGTCTAAAAGACCCGAAGTTTTTTCGGCATTTTTCTTTTCGGCATTCCGGGTATTTTCAATATTTTTGGCATTCACTGAATTTTGATTTTTATTATTTTTAAAAAAATTATCGCGGGTGAGCATATAAGCCGGATGGTCAAGACCGGATGGTTCATAAAATTCAACGCCGGTATTTTCGAATCCGAGTTTTTTAAGAAGGCTTCCAGATGCGTTATTTTCAGGATGATGGCCCGCGAAAAGCCCTGAAACTCCGAGCGTATCAAAAGCGTAGTTTATTACGGCCGTCGCGGCCTCTTTCGCGTAACCTTCGCCCTGGTATTTTTTTTTAAGGTAAAATCCGGTTTCGAGTATATTTTTTTCGCTGCTGTAAGGTTTTAAGCCGCAGCAACCTATATGCTCGCCAGTGGCTAAAAGAAAGATCGGCCAGTACTGAATTTTATAAGAATTGAAATTGCCGATCTCTTTTTGCAGCCTTGCGCGAACCTGCTCTTTAGAAAACGGCCCGCCGACAAATTTCGACACTTCGCTATCGCCCCATATTTCAAAAGCCAGGTCAAGGTCGTTTTCATTCCAGAAGCGAAAACCTACTCTTTTACTTTTTAAAAAATATCTGTCATTAATATCGGAATCTTTATTATCAATCATTTTAAACAACTCCTGTTGAGTTAAAATTTAACTTTTTATAGTTTAGCGTATACTACGATTTGACACAATTTGTTTCATTTTTTTTTATAATTTCAATCTCTTTTTCAAACTCTTCACGCATCGTTTTTTTGTCTTCGACAGAAATCCACGCGCCGGATATTGAATTTAAAATAAATTCAACCGTTTTGCTTCTGCCAAAACCGAGTTTTTTATCGATAAGATAATATTCATCAACAAGCGAATTTCCAAACATTTTTGGATCATCTGTATTGATCGAAAAATTAATTCCGCTTTCAACGAACTTATCGAGCGGATATAATTCCGCCGCAATGACTGAGCCTGTCCTTAAATTCGATATAGGACATAACTCAACTGAAATATTGGATTCAACGATGCGTTTTAGTAAAGCGCCGTCAAACGCCGCGCGTACGCAATGACCGATCCTATCGGGACGAAGCAATTTTACCGCTTCATCGACGCTAGCGGCGCCGCTGGCCTCGCCTGAATGAACGCTGGTTTTAAACCCCATATTTCTTGCTTTTTCGAATAATTCCGGAAAAAGCGACGGCGGGTATTCATTCTCACTTCCGCCAAGACCGATTCCTATAATTCCGCACCGGCGGACTTCCTCTATTTCATAAAGCGTTGATAAAGCCTCAGCCGGGCCGTTATCTCTTACCATATCGACTATAATAGAAATTCTGATGCCGCCTGCCGCCTTAAATCCTTCAGATACGGCTTCTATTATTCCCGCACATGAAAGCCCCAGTCGTTTAAATGGAGACGGAGATATAAAAATCTCGGCATATTTTACATTCTGACTCTTAAGATCGAGCGCGACATTTTTAGCTATAAGCCGGAAGTCTTCATATTCCCTTAAAAACTTATTTTTCCACACCCACAATTCGATAAAATGTTTAAAATCCCTGAATACGAATTTTTTAGCGATATCATCCACGGATTTAATTTCCGCGTCGCCTCCATATTTTTGAATAAGATCGAAAAGCACGTCATACGGTATCGCACCCTCTAAATGAAGATGAAGTTCTATTTTAGGCATCATTTGATAAAATTTCATTTTTAATTCCTCCACATCTTTTATTAAAACCAAAAAATACGCAAAATACGCGGCCACACCTTCTAAATGAAGATGAAACCGTATTTTAAATGTCGCTTCGTTATGAATTATAATTTTTATTCTGAAAGTATATAAGTTATCGGCGGCGTCAATTTAGCGAAATACCGGCGCGTTTCAGCCGATAATTTACGGAAAACCTGCGGGCTTATGGCAAAGCCTTTCGAGGCAAGCGTAGCAGCGGTGTTGACGGCATCGCCTATAACGTCTATCCGCTTATCGGAGAGGGTTCCAAGCGGACCGCACGCCGCGCGTCCGAAATGCGCTTTCACTATAAGCCTGGTTTGCAAACCGCGCGCGGTAAAAAAACGCCCGGTTTCTTTTTGCAGGGCAATAAGTGAACGTACGCCGGCATCGGCATATTCTTCCGAAAATACGGCAAGTCCGGCATCGCCGATAAATTTAATAACACGGCCGCCTGATTTTTCAACAACGCTTCCTGCTAATTCATAAAATTGCGAAAGCGCATCGAACAGCTCGAGCGTGCTAAGCGAATTACTGATTTTAATAAAATTTGTAAGGTCAAAAAAAGAAATAAGAAGATCCGCCTCAATAGGCGATTTAATCGAACTGAAATCGATCATGAATTTGGCTCCTTTTTATTTTTACGTTTACAAACGGCCCATGCGTCCGTCAGTTCAAAAGATATCGCCGGCCTGTAATCCGGCAGTTAAGGCTTTTATAAAATTATCAGCCTCTTAGCGGGATTCTATCACAACAATTTAATTTTGTCAAGCCACGACTAAACGAAAATTTAATTGACAAATCCTCTATTTTATGATAGAATATACAAAAATTTGTAATCTTGTTATTTGACTGACTCAAAACTAAAGTATTATTTATGTTTTTATGTTATTTTTATTTTTATCGCAAAAAACATAAAATAACCGCGGGTGAAACAAGCGCCCGCCGGGCGGTTAAAAGTTGGCGATTAAACAGGTAACCAAAACGCCGGCGTACTTTCAACCCTTTCAATCGGGGCGTCTGTCAGGATAATTTGCCTTACGGACATAAAATTAATTCAGGCAATATGAGGAGTGAAATTGATGGAAACAACAGGTAACGAAACGATAGCTAATGAATCGATAGCTAACGGAAAAGCAAAAGAAACAACTAACAAAAAGGCTGAAGCGCAAACTAGCGAATTTACAACCATGGATCAGGTAATGGCGTCAATGGATGCTGCCGCCGCGGATGGCAAAAGCCAGGCAATATCGCGCGGCAACGTAGTAAGCGGCACCGTAATAAAAATTACCAACGACACGGTTTATGTAAATGTCGGCCATAAATCAGAAGGTTTAATATCGATCGAAGAATTCAACGACGCAGGCGAACAGCCCGAAGTCGGCTCGAAAGTTTCGGTAATGGTTATAAAACCCGAAGATAAAAACGGCGACCTGATATTGAGCAAAAAACGCGCTGACGCTAAATTCGCCTGGGACGATATAATGAACAACCAGGCCGAGGACAAGCCCATTAAAGCTAAAGTTATCAAAGCCACCAAAGGCGGCTACGAGGCTTACTATAAAGGCGTCCGCTGTTTCGTTCCGAGCTCGCAGCTTCTCGACAGAAGAGACAGCAAACCTGCTGACTACATCGGTAACTCCTACGATTTCAAAATACTCGAAGTCAATAAAAAACGCAATAATATAATACTGTCGCGTAAAGCCCTCGTCGAAGCCGAAGAAAATATCAAGCTCGACAAAATATTTTCGACGCTCCAGGAAGGCAGCACTGTCAATGGAACCGTTAAAAGTTTCACCGAATACGGCGCTTTCATCGATATCGGCGGTATCGACGGCCTGCTTCATATCACCGATATGTCCTATGGCCACGTTTCCAATCCTGCCGACGTCGTCGCCTCTATCGGCAGCGAAATAACCTGCAAAGTATTAAAACTCGACCGCAAGACTAAAAAAATAAGCCTCGGCATCAAACAACTTTCCAAAAATCCCTGGGAAGAAGTCGGCGATAAATATAAAATCGGCGAAATATACGAATGCACCGTTAAAAATACCGCCGATTACGGCGTGTTCGCCACTTTAGAACCCGGCGTAGACGGACTTATCCACGTTTCCGACCTTTCATGGTCAGGAAGAACCCGTCCTAACGATTTTAAACCCGGCCAGAAAATCAACGCCAAAGTGTTAGATATCAATCTTGAAATCAAAAAGATAAAACTCGGCGTTAAACAGGTCACTAAAGATCCGTGGGAAAAAGTAACCGAATCTTACCCTGAAAACACCATAACCAACGGAAAAATCAAATCGATATTAAATTACGGCGTATTCGTCGAATTAGAAGACGGCATAGAAGGTTTTATACACATATCCAATATCTCGTGGACCAAAAAAATAAACCACCCGTCCGAATTGTTAAAAGTCGGCGAAACCGTCGAAGTTAAAGTTTTAAAACTCGACCTCGAAACTAAAAAGATAAATCTCGGCATCAAACAAACGCATATCGATCCATGGACGATGGTCGAAACTAAATTCAAAGTCGATGATATAGTCGAAGGTAAAGTTACCAACGTTAAAAAATTCGGCGCTTTCGTCGAATTAGAAGAAGGCATAGAAGGCCTTATTCACATATCCGACCTGTCATGGACCAAACGTTTGAACCACGCTAACGAAATGCTGAAAACCGGCGATCCGGTCAAAGTTAAAATAATCGAAATCAATCCCGTCGAAAAGAAAATAGCGTTAAGCTACAAACACTTAACCAAAGACCCGTGGAGCGATATAGAAACCCGCTTCCCGATAGGCGCTACGGTCGAAGGTAAAGTTACGCATTTCGCTTCGTTCGGCGCATTCGTCGAAGTAGAAGAAGGCGTAGAAGGCCTGCTTCACACCTCCGATTTATCGTGGAATAAAAAGTTTTCCGATCCTTCGGAAGTTCTCAAAGTAGATGAAATGGTTAAAGTACTGGTATTAAACATCGATAAAGACAACAGAAAAATAAGCCTCGGCGTTAAACAGCTCGCGCAGGACCCGCTCATCGCCTATAAAGAAAAAATGGACAGCGGCGAAATGCTCGACGGCAAAGTAAAAAGCATCCAGGAATACGGCGCTTTCATCGAATTCGACGACGGTATCGAAGGTTTAATACACATTTCACAGCTCGCCGACGAACGCGTAGAAAAAGTTGAAAATGTGGTAAAAGCCGGAGAACAGGTTAAAGTTAAAGTTATCGAAGTCAATATGGGCGAACGCAAAATCAAACTCTCGATGCGCACTAACGCCGCTCCGACATCATCTTCGTCTTCGTCTTCATCTTCAGGCCACCATCAGGGCGGCGGTTCATCATCGAACCATCATTCGTCCAAAGATAAAGATCTAGTTAATAAAATCAATCGTGAAAACGATAAGGACACCGACGACGATACGCCGGACTGGAAAGAAAAACTCAACTCGCTCAACACTAAATAATACCTGAATAAACTCGAAAAGGCAGGTTTAAACCTGCCTTTTCCTTAATAAAGCGTTATAATACATGAAATAATTAATTAATTGAGAGCTTAAACAATATAATAAACTTGAAACGATCAATTTTTAAAATTTTGGAGGAATAAAAAAATGGCAATTAAAGTTGGTATCAATGGTTTCGGACGCATCGGCAGAAATTTTTTTCGCGCATGCATTAACGACAAAAACATCGACATAGTAGCGGTTAACGATCTCACCGATCCGAAAACCCTCGCTCATCTTTTAAAATACGACTCGATTCTCGGCATATTCGCCGCTGAAGTATCGCACACCGAAGATTCGATAATAGTCAATGGCAAAGCGATAAAAGTTCTTAAAGTAAAAGAACCCAAAGAACTTCCCTGGGGAACTCTCGGCATTGAATATATAGTCGAATCGACCGGTTTATTCACCGATAAAGAAAAAGCGAAGGGGCATATCGAAGCCGGCGCTAAAAAAGTAATAATTTCAGCGCCCGCTAAAAACGAAGATATAACCATCGTTATGGGCGTTAACCACGATAAATACGATCCGAAAAACCACAACGTAATATCGAACGCTTCCTGCACTACGAACTGCCTCGCACCCGTAGTAAAAGTGCTCCTGGATAATTTCGGCATCGAAAACGGCCTTATGACCACTATCCATTCCTATACAAACGACCAGCCCATACTCGATCTGCCGCATAAAAAAGGCGACCTTCGCAGAGCCAGAGCGGCCGGCCTGTCAATGGTTCCGACGACTACCGGCGCGGCTAAAGCTATATCGCTGGTTATTCCTGAAATGAAGGGCAAATTTGACGGCTTCGCGATGAGAGTGCCGACGCCTAACGTATCGGTAGTAGATTTAGTGTGCAATCTTAAAAAAGAAGCGAGCAAAAAACAGATAAACGAAGCTATGAAAAAAGCCGCTGAAGGCCAATTAAAAGGCGTTCTGGCTTATGAAGAAAAAGAACTCGTTTCTAAAGATTACTACATGAACGAAAACTCCTCGATATTCGATTCGACGCTCACCTACGTTACCGGTGAAAAGAGAATGGAAGGCGACAAAGAAGTCACTTATGGCAAATGCATTAAAGTTCTCGCCTGGTACGACAACGAATGGGGTTATTCCTGCCGCGTGCGCGACCTCATCAAATTCATGGATACTAAAAAATAATATAAATTAACAATTAATAAAAGCAGGGGAGAACGCCTCCTCTGCTTTTTCTTCATTTATTGCCCGTAACTCCGGCGTTAAACGTTAACTTATTTAAATAATAATGGAGGAATAATTTTATATGAATAAATTCACGGTTAAAGACATCGATTTCAACGGCGCAAGAGCGCTTGTCAGAGTTGATTTCAACGTACCCATCAAAAACGGAAAGATAACCGACGACACAAGAATACGCGCCACGCTGCCTACCATTAAAAACCTCCTCGAATCGCGCGCGCGCGTCATTTTGATGTCGCATCTCGGCAAGGCTAAAGGCGCCGTAGATCCGCAATTTTCACTAAAACCCGCGGCCGACCGCCTCGCCGAACTGCTTCCCGGCGTAATCGTTAAATTCGCCCCGGACTGCATAGGCGACGAAGTAAAAAATTTCGTTGAATCGCTTAACCCCGGCGAAATACTTCTTCTGGAAAATTTGCGCTTCCATAAAGGCGAAGAAGCTAACGACCCGGAATTCGCTAAAAAACTCGCCGCGTGGGGCGATATTTTCGTTAACGACGCCTTTGGAACAGCTCACCGCGCGCACGCTTCGACGGAAGGCATAACTAAATTCATGAGCCTTTCGATCGCCGGCTTTTTAATGGAAAAAGAAATCGCGATAATCGGAAAGGCCCTTTCGAATCCCGAAAGGCCCTTCTACGCGTTAATAGGCGGCGCTAAAGTATCATCTAAAATAGAAGTGCTCGAAAACCTCCTTAAAATCGTCGATAAACTCGTTATAGGCGGCGGCATGGCCTTCACATTCTTAAAAGCGCAGGGCGTCGAAGTCGGCAAATCCCTCGTAGAAAACGATAAACTCGAAGTAGCTAAAGATATTATTAAAAAAGCTAAAGAACTCAATAAAGAAATAATCCTCCCGACCGACGCCGTCATCGCGGCTGAAATGAAGGAAGAATCGCCTGAATCGATCGTAGATATCAATTCGATACCTTCCGATATGGCCGGTTACGACATCGGGCCGAAATCTATCCAATATTTCAAGAGCGTTTTAAAAGACGCTAAAACCATTATCTGGAACGGGCCGATGGGCGTTTTTGAAGTCAATAAATTCGCTAAAGGCACATTCGAAGTGGCAAAACTTCTCTCTGAAATGAAAGCGACGACCATAGTCGGCGGCGGCGATTCCGTAGCGGCCGTTGAAAAAGCCGGCGTGGCCGATAAAATGACGCACGTATCGACGGGCGGCGGCGCGTCGCTCGAATTCATGGAAGGAAAAATCCTTCCCGGCGTGGCCGCGCTTACCGAAAAAACCTCCTGCGGCTCATGCTCGTGCTCCGGTTCATGCCATTAATTTAGTGAACAGTGAACAATTATTTTTAAGAAGGGTGAAAAAGTAATATGCGTAAAAGAATGCCAATATTCGCCGCCAACTGGAAGATGTATAAAACCTTCGGCGACACGGTTAAATTTATAGACGAATTCAAGTCTAATTTCAATAAATTCGATAAAAACAAAGTGGAAGCGGTTATCTGCCCTCCTTTCACATCTATTTTCAAGGCGGCTGAAAAACTTGCCGGCACCGGCTTTTCGATAGGCGCCCAGAATATGAATTTCGAAAAAGAAGGCGCGTTCACCGGTGAAATAGCGCCCGCGATGCTTTTAGAATTCGGCGTTAAATACGTTATAATCGGTCACTCCGAAAGACGCGCCTATTATAATGAAACCGACGAATCAGTCAATAAAAAGCTTAAATTCGCTTTAACTAACAACTTAACGCCGATATTATGCGTGGGCGAAACTATCGAAGAACGCGAGGCCGCTAAAACCGAATCTAAAATACTCGGCCAGCTTAAAGCTGATTTCGCCGGCATATCCGAAACCGACGCCGAAAAGATAGTAATAGCCTATGAACCGATATGGGCCATAGGCACCGGTAAAAACGCCACCGCAAAAGACGCCGTGGACGTGGTAAATTTCATCAGAAAAACCATGGCCGGCATTTATTCGACCGCTCTGGCCGATAAAGTTAGAGTTCAGTACGGCGGTTCGGTCAAGCCCGAAAATATAACCGAATATATGAAAGACGAAACTATCGACGGCGCACTCATCGGCGGCGCCTCGCTCGACGCTTCAAAATTCATTAAAATCTGTGAATCGGTTTTATAACAGCCTGTAATAACAACGCGATACATATAAAATTAAAAAGGCCGCCTGAAAATTATATTTCATACGGCCTTTTTAATTTTAAAGCTTTTATTTCAATTAAAGTTATAATTTTTTATAGTTACATTTATTTTGCACCGGCGGCGACTATATTGGAGTTTCCAGAGCGATTTTTTTCGTTAAAGGCTATTATATAATAAAAATATCGGATGGCTGCGCCTATTTTTTTATCTTCAAAACTTTCCGCACCCTTTATTTCACCTATCTTTTTAAAATTAGCCGGCTTTCCGGCCGCTCTATAGATTTCGTAACCCTCCGCCGCGTCCGCAAAATTCCATGTAAGACTTATAGATTTTTTTGAATATTTCGCCGACAACCCTGAAGGAATTTCAAGCCCGTTTCCGTCATTATCTTCGCCGATTATTTCTTCACCCTCGCTAATTATCCTTGGAACCATCACTACATTTGGAATAACGCGCCCTATAGCCCTGGCGACCGCCTGATTAGAACATGCGCCAGCTCTGCCATTGGAATAAATATTTTGTATAAAATAATAATAGGTAGTTCCCATCGCTACGTTCGAATCGAAATACGACGTTACTCCGGGACCTATGAATTCCAGAATTCCGTAATTTGCCCCAAAATTGTCCGAACGCATTATGTAATAGCCATAATTATTGCCGACGGCAGGCTTCCAACTCAATTCTATTCCGTTCTCTTTAGCTACGGCCCCAAGCAGGGATGGCGCGTCCGGTTCGCGGGTCTGCGCCTGAACGGGTACCTTGATAACTATCGTTTTATTGTGCGACGAACGAGGATAATAATCGCGTCTATCTGGAAATTTTTTGTGATGGTCTGGAAATATATAAAAACCGGCCGCATTCGCTATTGAAATTTGAAAAGCAGGCGCAATAAACATTATTGTAAGCGCCATAAAAATAATAAACGTTAAAAATGGTTTCTTAATCAAATATATCACTCCTATTTAGTTTGTTTGTTATTTTATATTCAGGACACTAATCTATATAATTTCACGAATACAAACAATAGTTGTTATTATTTATTAAATTTTTAATATCTCGCCTTAATTTCATATATTTATGCATATTATCCTTTACTTATCTATACTATTTGTGTTAGAATATCAAACTCGAATAAATAAGAAACGAGGTGGGCCTAATGATCAGACTGGATAAATACATGGCCATGTGCGCTCTTGGCACCCGCAGCGAAGTGAAACGCTATATAAGACAGGGGCTCGTATGCGTCAACGGCATACCGGTGCGTTGTGACGATCTAAAGATCAACGAGGATAAAGACAATATTACCTTCGAGGGCCAGCCGTTAGTATTTAAAAAAAATGTGTATCTGGTTATAAACAAGCCTAAAAACTGCATTTGCACTACTGATGAAGAAGAAGACGGCACCATAATAACCGATTACCTCGACGAATTCATGCGCGCGCGAAAATTATTTCCGGTAGGCCGTCTTGACGCCGACTCGGAAGGGCTTCTCATATTAACCGATGACGGCGATTTCTGTCATAACGTAATCACGCCTAAAAAACACGTTCCAAAGACTTATTACGTTGAATTCGTCGGAATGCTTTCCGATAAAGAAATACAAAAATTAATGAAAGGCGTTAAAATAGGCGATTATACGACGCTGCCTTCAAAAGTAAAACGCCTCGGCGAGCAGCAGCTCGAAATTACTATCCATGAAGGAAAATATCATCAAATAAAACTCATGCTCGAGGCCATCGGCAATCGCGTTACTTATTTAAAACGAATTAAAATAGGCGATTTCGATCTGCCCGAAATGTTAATGCCCGGCGAATACCGCGAATTAAGCCCGGACGAACTTAAAATGATACTATCAAAACAGAATATATAGAGTTGTAAAAGTATATGGTCATATAATAGTTATATTCGTATAATACGTATATAAGCCATAGCTAAAAGGTTATTTAATTTATGCAAAACCCGGCGCCTAAAAAAAGAATTACATTTTACCGCCACGTTTTGTTCGGCATTTTCTTTGCCGTCTCATTTTCCGCGGCATTTCAATCGGCGCTGCAAACGCTTCTTCAAAACTATTTTAACGGCCCGGTTTCATCGATTAATTTCACCGGCGGCAGCGGTGCGATTAACGTGTCCGTACGCAGCGATCTCGATTTAAAAGAAGATAAAAAAAACGATAAAACCGCAACCTTCGATACGCTTAACAAAGCCGGTACAAATGAAATTGTGCTTACAGGAGGCGGGAAAAACAAAGATGGTTCCGTAAAAGACGATTTTATTAAAGCCGATGGCGGTGGCGATGGCGCATTGATAAACGCCGGAAATAAAAGCGGCGGCATAGAAAGTCCCAGACGCGGCACTATAATGGTCGGCGCGAGTTTATCAGGCGTTATCAATATAGCTTTATTTATATGGTTTGTAATGAGGCTGAAGCCGGTTTATAATTTTGCCGTTAAAGGCGATTTATCATCAAGAATCAAAGCCATAGAGCGATTCAACGGAATTTATATAACTATCGCGATATATTTTATAATTTTATTATTGATAGATAACACTAAAGACGCTTTATTTTTATATAAGTCCGGCAGTTTTTCCGCTTTTAATTTTTTCACCTTCTATTTTATTCCTTCCGTTTTCGGCTGCTACTACGGCATTTACTTCACTATAATATATCTGGAGCCTTTTTTATTCACTAAAATCGCCGATTTATTCTACAGCGGCGAAGACCTTTACACTAAAAAAGACGGACTTCAATTAAGCCTGCGTTCGAGGCTTTTTATGACGATAGTCAACCTGCTTGTAATACCTATGATAATTATAGTTTGCTATTCGTTTTTAATCCCTGATATAAGCCCTGAAAAGCTAAACGCAATCTCTGATTTAAACGAAATTAAAAAGATAATATACACTATTTTAGTCAGCAAATATAACCTTCTGGCCATAGCCTTTATTTCTTTATGCTACGCTGTCGGTTATATTGAAATGCTCTACCGCAGCATACAAAAACCCATCGACGAACTGGTCAAAAAAANNGCGGGCGATTTCGACGTTAAAACTTCGGTGCTCTCATCGGATGAAATCGGCAGGCTTAAATATAACTTCAACGTAATGATCGACGGATTGACCGACCGCGAAAAATTGCGTGAAACTTTCGGCAAATACGTTTCAATCGAGATAGCGAAGCATCTTATTGAAACGAATAAAATAAACCTTGGCGGTGAAGATATCCACGCGACCGTACTATTTTCAGACATAAGAAATTTCACCTCCATGAGCGAAAAAATGAGCGCGGGAGAGGTCGTCGAATTTTTAAACGAATATTTTTCATATATATCCGAGCCGATAATCCAGAACCACGGGGTCATCAATAAATTCATAGGCGACGCCGTCATGGCTATTTATACGCCTCATCTCGGATCGGTAAACCACATATCCGACGCCGTTAAAAGCGCCGCCGGCATGCGCGAAAAATTAAAGGAATTCAACGCCTCGAAAAAATATAATTTTGAAGTATGTTTCGGCGTCGGCATTCATACCGGCAGCCTCGTCGCCGGCAATATCGGCACTAAAAGCAGGCTGGAATATACCGTCATAGGCGATACGGTCAACGTGGCCTCCCGCATCGAATCGGAAAATAAAAATTTTAAAACCGATATACTTATCAGCGAAAGCGTTTTCGACGGCCTCGATGAAGAATTAAAGCGGGAGCTTAAATTCGAAAAATGCCCTCCAATAAACGTCAAAGGAAAAGAAAAATCTATTCTGCTATATAAAGTATTATAAATTTTATACAAAATCCTTATAATTTCTCATTAAACTTCAATTGATTTTAAACTAAGTTAACTAATTTTTAATTTAATAATCATTGCATTTGAATATATTTTATGTTAAAATCAAGACAATACCCCCGTATTTATTAAACCACATATTAATTCATCCTGAAAAGGGCTTTT
This sequence comes from bacterium UBP16_UBA6123, assembly GCA_002423385.1. Classification (GTDB taxonomy): domain Bacteria; phylum Muiribacteriota; class UBA9980; order UBA9980; family UBA9980; genus UBA9980. The sequence goes on along the minus strand of DIVV01000023.1, from coordinate 19,774 downwards.
TGTAAAATTAAATAACTAATAATTTGTTATTTAATTTTATTCTAAATTATTTATTTATTATTTAAATTTGACATGTTTTCACGGGAGGAAAATAATAATGGCCGAAAAAACGGCATTGTTACTGTTTTTTATTTCGAGTTTTACTTATCTGGCGAGTTTCGCCTCGGTGCTTGTATTACATAAAAACGAGCGCCAGATAATCAGAACCACTTCTATATTAAACATATTGGCGGGTCTGTGCGGCTTTGTCATGGCCGTTTTAGTTTTAGTAACCGGCGTCACCGCCAATTACACTTTTTCGGCCGGCTCTCTTTCGGAATTAATAGCGATGCTCTCGCCGGCGGATGATTTCAGCATTAAAATCTGCCCTTACGCCGCTTTATTCCTATTGATAATTTATTTTATATCGGCGGCGGCGGCGCTTTATTCAAGATCATATCTAAACGAATATACCGCAGAACACGTCCAGTACTCGCGATTCGCTAAAATTGCTATAATATCGGCAGTCTATCCTCTTTTTATTCTCTCTATGGCCATGGTTGTGGTATCGAACCATTCGATACTATTTTTATGTTCATGGGAGCTCATGTCGCTGTTTTCATATTTTCTGGTAATAAGCGATCATGAAAACCCGAAAACGAGAACCGCCGGTTTCACTTACCTTATAATGACGCACTTCGGCACGGCCTTTCTTTTCGTATTTTTCGTTATGCTGTATTCTTTGAGCGGCTCGTTTAATTTTTCGGCTTATACCAATATAGGCCACGGTTTTTCGAATACGCAGATGCTTTTTATGTTTACGCTCATTTTAATAGGCTTCGGTACGAAAGCCGGCATTATGCCGCTTCATATATGGCTGCCGCTCGCCCATCCGCAGGCGCCTTCTCACGTATCGGCGCTCATGTCGGGAGTAATGGTTAAAGTATCGCTGTTTGCATTTTTAAAATGTTTATTTATGTTTTTAGGCGGTGCGAATCTGACCGCCGGAGTGATACTATTGGTGATAGGGGCCATAACGGCTATTCTTGGAATAATGTATTCGATCGTCGAATCCGATCTTAAAAAATGCCTGGCCTTTTCAACGGTAGAAAATATAGGCATTATATTAATAGCCATATCCTGCGCGATAATATTGAACTCGCAGCACTATCCGGTTTCGGCGGCTTTCGCTCTCTGCGCGGCGTTTTACCATATAATTGCGCACGCGCTCTTTAAATCACTCCTCTTTATGGGCGCAGGCTCGGTAATCTACAGCTCGCATGCTAAAAATATGGACGATATGGGCGGCTTCATAAAACAGATGCCGCATACCGCCGCATACTTCATGGCCGGCGTTATGAGCATGGCCGCCCTTCCTCCTATGGCCGGTTTTATTTCCGAATGGATGATATTTCAGTCGATACTGCTCACGCTTAAAGATCCTCAGGCTTTCATTAAAATTATAATGCCCGTCTGCGGCGCCGCGCTGGCGCTTTCATCGGCCCTCGCGCTCACCGGCGCGGTGCGCATGTTTTTTTCGATATTTCTGGCTAAACGCCGCAACGCCGATAAATATAAACACGAAGCGAAAGAAACACCGCTGTCGATGAGACTGCCCATGCTCGTTCTCGCCGTTTTATGCTTTGTTTTCGGTATATTCTCACCGGTTTTCATATATTATCTAGCCGGGCCGCTCCACTCGCTGATGCCGGTTTCAGGTCTTAACATAAATCTTTTCAGCCACAACGCGCTTTATATAATCCCGGTTTCAAGCCAGCTTTCGGCGATATCGCCGCAGGCGGTATTCACGCTTCTGATATTATTCATAATAGGCGCCGTCGTTATTTTTAATTATATACTGCCGCGCCGCAAAGTACGTTATTACGAAACCTGGAGCTGCGGAGCCGACATAAATTCGATAATGCAGTACACGCCCGAATCTTACACACAGCCTATAATGATAGTTTTTAAAAATATTTATATGCCGCGCACCGAAGTAAAAACGCTCCACAACGAAGACAGACTTGTAATCAAAAAAGTGGACTACAGCCAGACCGCCACCATGTTCTTCGAAAAATGGCTCTACAGGCCGTTTATTAAATTATTGATCAAGGCCGCCAAAAGATTGAAAAAAGTTCAGTTAGGCTACGTACATATATATCTTTTATATATTTTCGTCACTCTTATAATAGCGCTTTTAAGCGTAAGACTTTAAAAAGCAGGGTAATACGATATGAACATAAATACAGGTATAACCGGTGAAATAATAATAATATCCATTATTCAAACCTTATTTTTAATAGCCGTCTCGCCTTTAATAAGCGGCATTATTAAAAAAGTGAAGGCCGTGTGTCAGTTTCGCCAGGGCCCTCCGGTTTTGCAGCCTTATTACGATTTAATCAAATATACAAAAAAGGAATCCGTCGTTTCAGACACCGCGTCATGGCTCTTTTTCGCGACACCCTATATAATGCTGGCCGCCTTTTCCTTAGCCGCATTTTTAATACCGACGCTGTCTTATAAATACAGTGTTTCGCCCTTAGCCGATATAATTTTAATAATTTATCTCATGGCGCTCGCCCGCTTTTTTTTAACGCTCGCAGCCATGGATACGGCTTCCGCCTTCGGAGGCATGGCCTCTTCTCGCGAAATGATGGTGTGCTCGATCGCCGAGCCGTCAATTATTTTATCTTTTATTTCCATAGCGCTCACTCAAAGATCTACGAATTTATCCACTATAATGTCTTCGGTCGCAGGCGCGCCTAATATTATGTTTACCGCCGAAAATCTTTTCGTTTTATTCGCGCTGTTTTTAATAGTCATCGCCGAAACGGGCCGCGTTCCTTTCGATAATCCAGCTACGCACCTCGAGCTCACGATGATCCACGAAGGAATGATACTCGAATATTGCGGAAAATACCTCGCCATGATCAATCTCGCCGCTTATATCAAGCAGGCCGCGCTGTTTACGCTTATAATAAATATATTCTTTCCCTACGCCATGATGAACGTTTTAACGCTTAACGCCTTTTTAATAAGCGCGGCTGCTTATTTATTTAAAATTATAATTTTTTCGATAATAGTAGGCGTTTTTGAATCATCGATATCTAAATCCAGGTTGTTTCAGCTTCCTGATTTAATAGGCATAGCTTTCGTTCTCGCACTAACGAGCATTATAACTAATATAGTAAAAAGCTGATATTACATAACGCATTAAGCGTTAGTGAAATATAATATAACCATATTAAGACTCAAAAAGGCGGAATTTTTATTATGCACGAGCAATTATCTCAATCGGTACTGCAAAACGTAAATATATTAAACACTTTTTTGCTTTTAACCGCTATAATGTCGGTAGTTTTCAGACGCATACGCTCGCAGATAACGGCTTATTTTTTACAATCGCTCGCGCTCACCTTAATCTGCGTGCAAATTGGCCGCGCCTTCGATAACAGCCATCTTTACATAGCCGCCGCTCTCACCTTCACCGTTAAATGCGCTCTAATACCTTCGTTTTTACTATACATTTCAAGAAAAACCATGGTCGTTAAAGATAATGAAAAATTTTTTAAAATTCCAACCGCGCTTATACTATCGGGTATCCTCATTATTTTTTCATTTTACATTCTCCAGCCCATTAACGCGCACGCCGGGCCGCTCACTAAATCCGCCCTCAATACTTCGCTTTCCCTCATTTTAATAGGCCTTCTTCTTATGATCAACCGCACCTTCGCCTTAACGCAGATCATCGGAATTCTCATAATTGAAAACGGCCTGTTCTTAGCGGGAGTAGCCACTACTTACGGAATGCCGCTTATAGTAGAGCTCGGCGCTTTTTTCGACGTAATCGTCGGCGTGGTGCTCATGGGCGTTTTAAGCGATAAAATAAGCCGCTCGTTCGATTCGCTCGACACCGATAAGTTAAATCTGCTTAAGTATTGAATGAACGCGATGTTTCAGTCGTTAGTCGTTAGTCATTAGTAATTAGTAATTCGGTTGATATCATTACTGTAGTTTATCATAAATTGTCAATAATAGATGGAAGTGACTTCAAGCATGTATGAAAATACTCATTTATATTTAATATTCGCGCCTATCGTATTCGCGGTTATCACAAAATTAATAAAACGCTGCATTGCTGTCGAATATTTTTCAATAGCGGCCTCGTTCTTTCTGCTGATTATATCTTTTAATTTTTTAAGCGGCGTCGATTCGCTCGCGTCAAAAACGCTTTCATCGCCGTTTTTCGGCGACGGACTGTTTTACGCCGATCACCTTTCGGCATACATGGCTTTTCTGATTTCACTTATATTTTTTATAACATCGATATATTCCGGCGATTACCTTGAAAATGAAATCAAACTGCGCGTTATATCGGAGCGCAAAGTATCCGACTATTATTTCCGCGCTTTTTTATTCGTATCCGCGATGATGATGGTAATTTTTATAAATAACATAGGCCTGATGTGGGCGAGCGTCGAAGCCACCACTTTGATATCCGCGCTTTTAGTAGGCTTTTACAACACGCGCGAGGCCGCCGAAGCCGCATGGAAATATTTAATAATATGCACCGTCGCCATAGCGCTTTCATTATTCGGCATAGTGCTTCTTAACTACGCTATAATAAGCTCTAATACGGCCGGACTCACGCTCGATTATTCGGTATTATCAAAAGCAGGCAAATTCGCCGATATTTCAATTATCAAATTTTCATTTATCTTCGTTTTAATAGGATACGGAACTAAAGCCGGACTCGCCCCGATGCACACATGGCTTCCAGACGCTTATTCGCAATCGCCGGCGCCGGTTTCCGCCATGCTGTCTGGAGTTTTATCGGCCTGTTCAACTTACGCGCTAATCAGATTCGAGCATATCGCAAGAATTTCAACCGGTCAGAATTTCGCCTCGGATTATTTTATAGTTTTCGGCCTGCTATCGCTTTTTGTGGCCTTTCCCTTTATAGTATTGCAAAATAATATTAAAAGATTAATCGCGTATTCCTCGATCGAGCACACCGGAATAATATATCTGGCGCTCGGTTTCGGCGGCCCGTTCGGATTGATCGCCGTTTTTTACCACACCTTTTACCATGCCATATTAAAATCGTTGATGTTTTTAACGGCCGGCTCGATAGCATCCGTTTATAAAACCACTGAAATATCGAAGATAAAAGGATTGTTCGAGCACCATAAATTCCTTGCCGCGGCAATGTTTTTGGGAGGTCTCGGACTTTGCGGAATGCCGCCGTTCGGCATTTTTTTCTCGGAGCTGCTCGTTTTAATAGCGGCTATAACGGCTAAAAAATATACGGCCGCCGCACTTTATCTGATATGCCTTTCCCTTATTTTTCTGGGTTTTTTAAACCATTTAAGCAGAATGACGTTCGGCCATTACGCTAAATGTCACTCGGAAGAAGAATTTAAATGCGAAACCTGCACGCGCGCGACGGCCGGATGCCGGGCGCTCGACGTTAATATAGGCTTTAAAATGAAGCTGGCCATAGCTATTCTATTTATCCTATCAATAACAAGCGGCGTATATATGGTTTTTTCGCTCAGGGAAGCTATGGCAAAATCGGTTATTTTATTATTATTTCCCATGTAGTAGCAGAAGGTGATAAATAAATGAATAAAAAAGAGCTTTTAAAAATATATAAAAATCATATAATCGAAACGACCGAAACCGATTACGGCGAAACCTATATACAAATCGATAAAAACGATCTGTACGAAATAGCGGCTGAAATAGTATCGATGTTAAACGGCTCACTTCTTACCATGTTTTGCGTCGATGAACTTAAATACGCGCAAAAAAGCCTTTCAGCCGACAAAAAAAACCGCTATATGATTTATTACGCCTTCAGAGTGCCCGGCGTTAAAAACGATGAAATAACCAAAGAACTATTAATTATTAAAACAGGCGTCGGCGAATCCGAACCTGAAATTAACTCTATCACCGACCTGTGCCTTTCGGCAAACTGGTACGAGCGCGAAATATTCGACATGTTCGGCATTTATCCGCATAATCATCTTGAATTAAGCGGGCTTATACATCATCATAATTTTCCTAAAAATATATTCCCGATGAGAAAAGATTTTGCCGCCGACACTAAGATTAACGCCGTCAATAAAATCGAAACTATTCATAAAGTTTCGGGCGGCGGCACATATCTGCTTCCAGTCGGACCGATCCACGCCGGGATAATCGAACCGGGACATTTTAAATTTTCATGTTTCGGCGAGCACGTTATCAACCTCGACGCCCAGCTTTTCTACACTCACAAGGGCATCGAAAAGACAGCCGAGGGCATGAATCATATTAACGCCAATTTCATTTCAGAGCGAATATGCGGCGTATGCTCGCTTTCACATTCGGCGGCCTATACCCAGGCCGTCGAAAAAATCACCGGCGCCGAAGTTCCGCTGCGCGCCCGTACAATCAGAGTAATTTTACTGGAGCTTGAAAGAATCGCGGCCTATCTGACCGATCTTATGGGAATTGCCGTTGACGTGGCTTATTACCACGCCTCGACCTATATATCTAAAATGCGCGAAGATATTTTAAGCGGCGTTTATTCGGTTTTAAGATCGCGCTACTTCCGTTCGATTAATATGTGCGGCGGACTGCGCCGCGATATCGAAGATAAATCGATCGGCTCGCTAATTGAAACGGCGCTTAAAATAAAAAAAGATTTAGCCATAGCAGAAGATATGCTCTATAACGGCACTACTTTTTTAGAGCGTATTGAAACGACGGGCCGCTTGTTTACTAAAACCGCAAAGTCGCTGGGCGTCGTAGGCGTAGGCGCGCGCGGCTCAGGTATTTACTGCGACGCAAGAAAAGCCTTTAACTACGAAATATACGATAAGCTCGATTTCAAAGAAATAATACACGATAAACTCGACGTTTACGCCAGAATGTGCGTGCGTCTCGATGAAATTAAAGAATCCGTTTCAATTATTTTACAATGCTCCGCAAATTTAAAACCCGGACCGGTAAGCGTTAAAATAGATAAAATACCGGCATTCAAACCGGCATTCGGCATTACCGAAGCGCCCAAAGGCGAACACGCGCACTTTTTAATATTCGGAAACGATTCTAATATTTACCGCTACCATATACGCTCGGCGTCTTATGCAAACTGGCTCGCGCTCACCTTCGCCGTTAAAGGCGATATAGTGCCTGATTTTCCGGTTATTAATAAAAGTTTTAATCTGTGTTACTGTTCCTGCGATAGATAACATTAATTATTAATAAATAAATAAATAAATAAAAGGCTATTAAAAAAACAAATAATTCATTATAAGGTTATATAAAGGTTAATAAGAGGTTAACTATGCTTTCGATGTTCAAAAATATATTAATAAACGGTAGTTTCACCGAAAAAAAATCATACGCCGACGGGTTTTTAAATTCCGCCGCGCCTGAACCGCTAATTAAAGTCGATGAAAGTAAATGCGCGGCCTGCCCGTCTAAAATATGCGTAAAAGTATGTCCGACAGGCGCTATTATGCCCGAAGGCAAAAATAAAATTAAATTTTGTCAGCTTAAATGTATAGAATGCCGCATGTGTGAAGACAACTGCCCGACCGGCGCCGTTTCATTCACCGATTTCGGAATCGGCTCCGCCGAATTTAATAAATTAAGCGAAAAACTCGAAAAAGAGATAAAAAGCTGTTTCTCACGCTCACTGCATATAAGACAGCTCGACGCGGGTTCGTGCAACGCCTGCGACCATGAAATGATATCGATATGCAATCCTGTTTTTGATATAAGCCGGTTCGGAATAGATTTTGTGGCCTCGCCGCGCCACGCGGACTGCCTGCTGGTAACCGGTCCGGTTTCCTGGAATTTAAAGGAAGCGCTCATAAGAACGATAGAAGCGACGCCTGATCCTAAAATAGTGGTAGCTTTAGGAACATGCGCCGCCTCGGGCGCGCCGTTCGGCGAAAACTACGCCAGCTACGGCGGCGCAAATAAATTAATTCCGGTAGACGTATTTATTCCCGGCTGCCCGCCACACCCTTACGCCATCATACAGGGCCTGCTTAAAGCCGTTGGAATTATTAACAAAAAATAAACGCTATTTAGAAATCGGCGCTATGCTTCCGACTATTTCGGTCAATTCTTTTTCATATTTTTTATCGGCTTCTTTAGTGCCTATGTAATAGCATAGCATAAATTTATCAGAAGGCGTTAAAATAAGCATTACCGATACTTTGATCTGGCCGTCTTTTGTTTTATAGTCTTCGATTACCGTTTTCATTCCGTTTAAAACTATTTCAGCCGTTCTTTCGCTGACTAATTCGCCGAGCACGCTCGTAATGTTATTTTCGGTGTTTTTAAGTGCGTCTTCAAGTTTTTCATCTTTTAATATGTCTAAAAATAAAGTAATTCCTTCCTCAGGCGATTCGATCTGTAAAACATTGTTTTTAACTTCGTCTTTCCAGTTGTCAGGAGCGCTTATTTCGACTCCGCCTTCAACGTTTGGAAAGGTTTTCGCGTATGAAACACCGAATGTAAGCACAAGCGTTAATAAAGATACCATAAAAAGATTTAATAAAAATTTCATTGATTTTCCTCCATATGTTATGTTATAATCTCCATAAAACAATTATAAGTTTTTTTCAAAAAAAGTCAAGATAAAACATGCTCATACATAAATAAAAAAGTGGTTTTAATCTTGGCATGTAAGTTGCTCAATTAACTTACGAAAAATGTCCGTAACGGACACAAAAAAAAACATAATTTTAAGGAGTGGTAGTTCAATGAAAAAAGCAATGTTAGTTTTCTCAGTAATCATGGCAGTAGTATTCACAATGGGTTATGCGTTCGCTCAGGACGCTCCTGAAGCTCCCGCAACCGAAGCAGCAGCTCCCGCTGAAACTCCCGCAACCGAAGCAGCGGCTCCCGCTGAAGCTCCCGCCGTTGAAGCCCCTGCAGCTCCCGCCGTCGAAGTTACAGAAGAAGTATTAATCGGCAAACTCGTTGACGTTGAAGGCAAAGTTACGATAGCTGTTGAAGGCAAAGAAGCCGTTGCAGTTAAAGTTGACGCTAAAGTCGAAGAAGTTAAAGCTATCGAAAAATTCGCTGACAAAACCTTTGAATTCAAAGGCACATTCGTTACCGAAAAAGTAAAAGAAGGCGAAGCTGAAGTTGAACACAAAATGTTCGTTATCAATTCATTCGCTGAAAAAGCAGCAGAAGTTCCTGCAACCGAAAAAAAAGAAGAAGTTAAATAATTAACGATCTCTTTTTTAACCAATTGATTTGAAATTTATTTTAATAATAAATTAAAAACCGCCTGAATTAATTTCAGGCGGTTTTTTTTGATTATAATCAGGGCGGATGAGGCTGGGGGGCGACAGTCCACCCTTATATAACCATCCATGAAAATTATTTATCAAATAAAATCGCTAATCAATTTAACTGATGTAACCAACAACTAATGACTAGCGACTAGTGACTAGCGACTAGTGATTAACGACTGATCAGCTCGCCTTTACATTAGGCTTGTCTATTTTACTTAATGACTTGCGCGCATAAATTCTAACGATTTCCTCCGCATCGGTAAGGGCTTTCTTTAAAGGTTCAAGGGCCTTTTTATCGCCAATCTCGCCTAATAATTCAGCGGCGAAAGAACGGGTTATTTTATCGCCTTTTTCAAGCGCTGTGATGTAAAAATCCACATTTAAATCCAGGCCGCCAGTTGAATTGTTTCTCATCGATTATCACTCCTTGATTAATTTTATATTTTCTGGTTTACATATTACTTTTTAATACTTATCAAATGATTAATTTTTATCATATAATCTAAAAAGTTATTATTCATGCGAAAAAAAATCAAATATTTTAAATGAAAACGAATCGTCTTTCATCAAAAAATATACTTTTACATACTCAACGTAAGAATAAACTAGTTGCATGCACATCGCCTCCTGTGACTGATACATATAAATGCTATAATTTTATGCTGCTACCTGTTCGTCGAATAGGAAGTCAAAGCCGAAGCCGTACCATGAGGAGTTTTTACCTCAATTTCGACAGCTCTTTGCCTCGCCGAAAGTTCAGGATTAAACGACATATACATAATTTTGTAATAAGTTTTGAAATTATGCAAAACCTTTTTAAGATTATACTTTAATTCATAAGGATTAGGCGAAAATTGCGCCGTACCCCCGGTTTTATCAGCCAGCTCACGAAGAGGCTCTTCAGATACTTCATAACCCAAGCCAATGGTGTAAACCTGAACTCCGCATTTTCTGGCATAATCGATAACTTCGTCAAGGGAATGTTTCGAATAAGGCTTCTTTCCTGACGGGCTTTCATCGCTGCCGTCAGTTATTACAAGGATCGCTTTGCCGCCGTCTCTGTAATGAAGCATACCAATCGCCTTATATAAAGAATCGTATAAGTATGTGCCACAGTCGGCGTTCGTCGAAAAGAGCGCCTTATTCAACTTGAACTGGTCGCTGGTAAAATCTTGCAATAATTTTATACTCTGCCTGAAACCCAATATCGCACATTTATCATTCTTATCGAGCATCGATAAAAACATAAAGGCATCCTGTTTCAACTCTTTGATCATTCTTTTCATCGAGCCCGAAATATCCAGTGCAAGAACTAAATTCATTACCTTTGGATCGGTTTCGACTTTAATATGATCAATTTTAATACAATTTTCGGACACTTTAAAATAATTATGGTTAAGATTTCTATAAATCGCGCCATCTTCATCCGTAACGTAAGCATATACGCTTATAACCGGAAAACTCGACGAATCGATAGATTTAATATTCATCGATAAATTTTCATTATAAAAAGGCTTCGAAGAGCCATATTCGAAAGCCTGAGCGTTCATAACTCCGGCTATGCAAATAAAAAGAACGGTTATAATTATTACCCTTTTAAACATTACTGCCTCCGTAAAAAAACAAATGGTTTAATCTAATATCGGATAAATGATTCAATTATTGAGCCAATTGTTAATCAAATTGTTAATTCAAATTATTGATCAGTCAGCGAATCATTTATTATCACGCCCATAGCAATTACCGAAACAACCCGAGAACGGTCAGATTGGCTTTTATCTGAATTACCTTTTCATCATGCGGCGCCGTCGACGATGCGTAATTGATATGCTCGACCGCCGCGCTGTTATTGCCCTGAAGATAGTACAGATACGCCGCGATAGCATGCGCCTGGCCGTTATTAACGCCGTGGTTAAGTTTGGGCGTATAGGTAAAAAATTTATTCGGCTGATAAACTCCGCCGCCGCTTGAAATAGGATCTACTCTTTCAAGGAGCGAAACCGCGTTTATAAAGTCCTGATTGGTTTTTGATTTCGACATATACGCCAGGGCGAGCGCGACGCGGGCATCGTTAATTTCCTGGTTGGCATAGTTATAAAGATCTACCGACGGTATTTTCTCGAGCGTGAATATTACCGAGTTGGTATCTGCACTGCCCGCCTCCGAACCGCTTTTTAACATCGACCAGCCGATTCCGGTCAATGCCTGATTTTTTTCCTTGGCCGTATAAGCGTATTCATACGATTTTTGAAAATCCGCCTGCGCGTTAGAATAATTGCCTACATTAAAAGCCTGCTGGCCCGATACTAATTTTTCGTAAGCCGGCGTCTGAACCGGCGGCAGATATACATCGCCGGGCTCCTGAGTAGCTATAGATCCGCCGCTCCCGCCGCCGCAGCCATAAAATAATACCGGCAGACATATTAACGCGATTAGAAGCAATATAAATTTATTATCACCGTATTTATTTTTACAGTTACAGTTGCCGTTGCCGTTGCCGTTGCTTTTACCTTTGCTTTTGCTTTCTGCTATATTTAATTTCATTATTTCACTCACCTGCACTTATCTTTGAATCGCTATTTTACCCTGTTTATAATATTCGTTTTCGCCTTTTTTATATATCAACTTGTATATATATTGGCCATTTGCGACGACCGAACCCCGAAAATCGGTCAGGTCCCATTTAATACCGCTGTACGGCGCCGCGCTTTTTTTAATGGGCAGATCTTCTATATTTTTAATTATATTACCTGCCGTATCGTATATTTTAATCATAACGCTATTAACATCGTTTTTTAGAGTATAATTAAAATCAACCGCCCGGTTAGGACCGCTTACCGGCACCGGCGCACATTCTACCGATTCTATATCGGCGCTTAATGCTTCGTACTCGCGCGCTGAATTAGTTATCCCGCCCTCGCGGCATGCTACTATTACAAAAAGCGCCAGACACAGCGTTACTAACTGTAAAAATTGAAGTTTATAATTTTTATCGTCGCTATTAGTGACTGCGTTCAATTCAAAGTTCTCCTTTCGACTCGATTAAATACTATTATTTAAATTTACTTCTTTACTTTTTTTATTTTATTTGGTTTAGTTTAGTTTAGTTTAGTTCGGTTTATTTTATTACCGCTATTTTTCCTGTTTTTTCCACTGTCTCACCGCTATTGAGGCTTATTTTCAATTTATAGTGGTAAACGCCGTTAGCCACCCTGTCGCCGTCATTATTATTCAAGTCCCACCTGATCACATGCGGCGCATTCGAAGCGTTAACGGGATTATCGCCGGCTGAATACACTAAATTAACCGCTGAATCGTATATTTTAAACTGCACTTCAGACGCGTTCTGAGTTAATAAATACTGCACTCCGCAGAAAACTCGCGCGGGATTCGGCCTGGCTATTATACTCTGGTAAATACCGGTTATCGGAGCCGCCTGGTAATTAATTTCAGGACTTTTAACCATATTTCCGCTGTTGTCGGATATTTCAAAGCTGATCCTGCTGGTTTTAGCGAAACTTACGCCGCTTTCCTTTAACGAGGCCGCGTTAAAATACATTTTAATTTCGCCGCCGGCGCTTCTATCTATAGAAGCTGGTTTCACCTTGACACACCTGCCGTCGATCTGAATTTTAATATTATTCTCATCAATGCCGGCGCCGTTATCTTTAGCTATTAATTCGATGATATCTCTAACTTCGCCGCCAGCGCTCATATTAGCTATTTTTATTTCAGGTTTTTCCACATCGGCAAACATCGCATAAATGCCGAGCGAATCAATATAAGTGTAAAAATCGCCGTCAGTATCTTTTATACCGCTCGATATAAATTCCCATTTATCGTCATTTTGCCGATATATTCCTATTTTATCGGAAGCCGCTTTATCGATACCGGAATTTTTAACCCGTAAATATTCTTCAGCGTCAGGATGTATCTTAAATTTTAACGCGGCCGCCGTTTTAAATTTAATATCGGCCGGCGCGAACTGATAAGCGCCGCTTAATCTTATTAATTCTTTATCCTGAGGCCCGCCAGCAGCTAAATACTGAGCAGCGATTATAAAAGTCCGCGCGCCGCCTATATCTTCTTTTGTTTTAATAAAACTGCATAATCCGTCAGCACTTGCAAAACTTATATCCTTAGATAAGTCGGAAGCCGTCAGTTTCACTGAATAAAGACCGGGCTGCCTTTCCGCGCCGCCATTTTGCGAAACTGATTTTTTCGATGCGCCGGTTTTCTTTAACGAAGCCGCGCTCAAAGACGCTATATCCGTAAAAGTCTGGCCCGGGTCAAGAACCGCCATATCGATCTGACTCGCATAGTTTTCATCGATGCGGTACTTATAGGTATATAAATTCTGCCGGTGCGATATCAATTCATTTCTCGATCTGTAAATCGGAGTTTTTCCCGGCTGTCGAATGCCAAGCTGAAACTGCTGAGTTACCGCCGTCGTCGCTAATACGGTTATTATCAGATCGCGGGCGTCTATTGGATTGCTGAACGCCGTCACAATAAAGCCCGGCGACATTTTTATCCCTTTTTTATAAACCCGCGCTATTAACACACTGTCAGTATCATAAAAACTTTTAGCGTAAAAAGTAAAGCTGCTTATATAATTAACGTTATCGATCGGAACGCGCGCATAGCCCGTATAATAAGCTTTTAACTTATTATTATCGGTCGTATCCGCCTTGTTTTCAAATCTTGTAAACTGGACCGGTATCTCATTAACCGCTGGACTTACTTCCTCCGGCTTGTAAAAACATTTAGGCGCAGTATTAAGCGCAAGCTCCTTATTAAATTTAACCACAAAATTAATGCGCCAGAAAAATTCTGAATAATCGAGCTTGGTCTGGACTTCTTCAATTGCCACATCCGATACTACGACGCATAATTTATTGTTATTAAAAGCGTCGCCGTCCGCGTCGCCGCCGGTTACAACCTGTTGATAAGGCGCAAGCAGCGAAGAATGATTGACCGCTACTTCAAAAGTGGAGCCAGTCGGCGAATTAGGCGTCATAGGCACATTCAGCTTAAATTTAATCGTTACTTTTTGCTCCGATACCGCCTCGGTTATTATGGCATCGTAAACTAAAACTATATCCAAATTAGCGCCGACCGCGTTTTTGTTGAAAGTATAATTAACGTTTTGTATTAATTTGCGCTCGCCGATATACACGTCTATAGTATCCTGCGTATATGAATAACCGCCGCCCGGATGCTTTACGCTGATTCTGTCGATGCCAAGGTTATAACTCATTACTTTAGGCTTCAACGTCATGGTAAATTCTTCAGCTTCATCATTAGCCGCTATTCTTTTAGGCACCGATGAAGGATTGATCTCGCCTATAACCGAGGCCGCCGGCTCGACTACATAAGCCGTAAAAGTATATGCCTGAGAAGTATTGCCCGAAAAATCCGTCGCGTTGATCGAAAATGTTTTAGCGCCGGTTAAGTACGGATTTGTCGGAAATACCACTATTTTTTTAAAGGTAGTCGTCGTTCCGTCGCGATCTAAATTAATTTCATTGGTTAATTCAGGAAATATAGCGCGCAAATCTACCTTAACGTCGCCGTCTTTAAGCGTATTGTCATCTACTACCGCTATTACCGTAAAAGTGCCGGTCGTCGGATTGATTACGTTATCTACTATCTCGCCGCCTACCTGCGATATGATTTTACCCACGAGTACTTTAGGAGCGGTAACATCTACACTGCCTATATCTACCGGAATATTAGCCAGCGCCGGATTGCCCGCCAGATCCGATATTTCGGGATTAGCCGTATTCACCATATTAATATCTAAACCCGATGGCCTTCCTGCGATATCGTTTCCCAACGAATATATTCCCTTAACCGTTATCAACGGATTGGCGCCGAGCGTTATGCCTATTTCCTTAACGCCCGTATAAGTAAATGACGCGCCCGCACCAAAAGCGTCGTTGGAAACCGGCAGCTTAAATACCGTGCCGGGTGAAAAATTTGGATCGGGAGATACCATTACCGCCTTATCAAAGCCTACATAAATCATATCGCCGTCTGAAAGGCCGCCCTTTCCTGGCACCGTATTTTTATCATAATATCTGGCATAAACCGTTTTTGGACCTACCGTATCGTTGGAACCTATATCCACGCCGGGTATCGGCGGTGTGACAATATTCAAATTAGGCGTAGCCGGATTGCCCGCGTTATCTACTATAGCCAACTGACCGGCCACCACGTTTACACCTGTCGGAACTGGATTAACGCCGAATGGATCGAATATGCCCCTTATTATTATCGAAGTCGTCGAAACGTCGCCTAGCGAAATTACTATCTGATTAGCGTCGCCCGTCGATAAACCCGCGCCGCCGCCAATCGAATAACCGCGGCCCGTAGGAAGAAGCCTGACCGCCGCCGGACTGTTCTGGGCGACCGATACGCCTTCGTTAAATGTCAATACTATATGGTCGCCGCGGTTCAAACCGTCATTGCCTATATCAAAATATGTGGCCGACAACAAATAAGGCGGCGAACCGTCAAGTATTAAATGCGGTATGTTATCTTTAGTGATTACTTTAGCCGGAAAACTCCTGACTCTGTCAGTACCCGAATTAATCATTAAAGTATCGCCGTTTTCGACTATTTTAGTATAACCGTTGCCAAGTTTGATCTCTATTATATTATCGTTTACAGCCGCACCCGTGTCTATTCTCGCGCCCGCGCCGAAAGTGCCGCTGCCTATTATCTGAAATACCGTGCTTACATCAACCGGAATGCCGCCGACTATAAAAGCACTGTCGTCAACTGGTACGTCAAAAGTAATTTCAATCGAGTCGTTAGTGTCTATCGTATCACGATTATCCCTGAATTTTACCGATGTTATGCTCGGACCGCGGTTTTGTATATATACCTCGGCTGATGTGTCCAGCGAGGCATTACCCGCCTGGTCAACCGCCGATATATGCACCGCGTAAGTGCCGTCCTCGACTATCTGACCTAAAGTATTTTTACCGTCCCAGGTTGAAGTCTGCAATACTCCGGTCGGAATCACCAGGTTTGAGCCAAGATCCCTCACTATTGCGCCTATTCTGGTTTTAATCTTGACCTCAGCGGTACATAAAACGCGCGCGTCATTTAATATATACTTGATATCCACTTTACGAAGCGCAAGATCTATCGAATCGGGCGCGAAAGGCGTCGGCGTGACGCTAACTATATTGATAACCGGGCCGGTATTATCTACCTGAACGGTAGTTGTCACCGTAGTTGAATTTAACGCCGCGTCCGTAGCGGTTATATCGAAAGTATATGCGCCGTCAACAACAAACGCGCCCGTGTCGTCTTTTCCATCCCAGGTAACGTTTTTTAATCCCGGACTCTGCGCTATATTAGTTATTATAGTCTTTACCTGATTATTAAGACTGTCCAATACTTTTATAGTGACCTCAGCCGATTCCGACAGATTATATTTAAGCATTGCCGAACTATAAACCGGATTCGAATTCATCGGCGAGAAAAATGGCGGAACTACCAGCAACCCGGTTATAGCCGGCGGCGTGTTATCTACGGCTACCGTCATGACCGCCGGATTGGGATTGCCTATATTGCCGGCACTGTCTATTAAAAATATCTCGATACGATAATCGCCCTCGCCGACAACATTGCCGCCCGCGTCGTTGCCATCCCATGTTTCAGTATGGCTGCCTATTGATTTTAAATACGGACCGAACTGCCTTACAAGCGGGCCGGTCGTCGATATAATACGAATTTCTACCGTTCCCTCTTTTGATATGTTATATGAAATAGTTGCCTGATCGGTTATTCCAGGACTCGAACTCGGCGATATGGCCTTCGGCGTTACCGAATACGGCCCAATTACCGGTCCAGTCTTATCTACCCTTACATTGCCTACATTAGTGTTTTTATTGCCCGCAAGATCTTCGGTTATTATTTCATAAGCGTAAATGCCGTCAGCTACGAGATTTCCTCCGCTGTCACGGCCGTCCCACGGCTCCTGATAGGTTTGAGGCGCTATCTTTTGAAGCATATATGTCGGCGGACGTAAATTTCTTTTTGTAAGAACACGCGCCTGGTCTTTAATAATTATTTCAACCGTCGCGTCCTCGCTGAGCGAAAATGAAATATTAGCCGGACTCACATCAGGCGAAAACGGATTCGGCGCAATGCCGAACGGCGATATATCCGTAACCGTCTTGTCTACAGTTACATTATGAGTTAAAGTCGAACCGAACCCGACCTCGTTAGTTGAGGTGATCGATATCACATAAACACCGTCATTAACGCTCAATCCCGTCAAATCGTCGGTGCCGTCCCATTCCTGAGTATAATTACCGGTGTTTTTCTTCGTTTTAGGCATTAAATTTTTTGATATGGTGCCCGGCGAACCCTGCGGATAAACAACTATATTAACGTCAGCCGTATCGTTGACTATATACGAAATTATCGTCGTGTCCTTGACGGTCGGCGACGCGGGAAGCGGCGAGAATGGATTGTTATTTAAAGCCGGTATGCCGAAACTGATCGCCGGAGCGTTCGAACTTATCTGCACCGGAATCAGCGCGTCGTCGGAATCGTTATTTGCAAGGTCTTTTGCTCTTATTCTGATAATATACGTTCCGTCCGCCGTAGCGCCCGCGCCGTCCCAGGTTACACTCTGCGCGGTAGGCGGCACCGTATGATTGGCGGCTGCCTCCAGCGTTCTGATAACTACATTGGAACTGTTCAATACTTCAATCGTAACTAACGAAGTCTCAGACAACGTATATGAAAGCGTGGTGGTGCGCTTGTTAATATCAGGGGATGCCGGCGAAAATATCGGGTTTGAAAGCGATAAATTTGAAACAACCGGTTTAGTGAAATCGAGAATGAATGAACGCGGCGCGCGCGGCGGCGTGCTGTATGAAGTGCCGTCCCATGCGTGAACGTCCCACCACCACTTGCCTTCATTTAATTGAACGGCCGTTTTAAACTCCGCTATATCCAGTACCTGAAAATTCATTACCGAACCCGGAGGCGTTGGACCTGCCGGATCGGTGCTTACCGGAGTTGGAAGCGAAAACATAGGCTTTAAAGCTATAACTTCAGAACTCGCTCCGGGCGATGACGAAGATATCGAGGCGGGCGCGACCTCCGATTTGAAAAATACTACCTTAAGCTCGATAGTATCCGACTCGGCGTCGGTCGGCACCTGCCATTGAAGCTGTACCGCCGTGGTCGAATTGAAATATGTGTTATTCGCCGGCCCGACAAACGGCGGCGCCTGCGGCGAAGTCCCCGAAGCGGCCGCGCTGCCCGCAGTTAAAAATACGACGGCCATTACAGTTAATAAAGTATAAAATATCCTTTTATATCCCGCGTTAAGTATCATTAAATCTCACGTCCTTAATACTTTTATTTGAATCGTTATATACTTAAAATTTATAAAAACAAAATTTATAAGCTAAGTCAAATAAAATTATCGGCATAATTATTAAGAAGTTAATTTAAAATTCTTGCATTATATGCTATAATTAACCTTGAACAAAATATAGAATAATAAGAAATATAAGAAAAGAAATACGAAAGAGGAAGGCGTCGTGAATTATAAGTACATCGATAGCGAAGAAAAATTATGCGTTTATTCAACCGAACTTACGCAAAAAGGCTGTGAAATAATAGCGCTGGATATAGAAGGCGAATCGAATTTGCACCAGTATGGCGAAAAATTATGCCTGATACAAATATACGACGGCGAAAATGCCGTTATTATAGATCCATTCAAAATGCCCATATATCACATCAAAGAAATTATCGAAAACCGCTCGATTATGAAAATTATGTTCGACGCGGCCGGTGACCGGGCCTTTTTATATAAAAACTGCGGAGTCGATTTAAAAACAGTGCTCGACCTTCAAGTCGCCGTTTTATTGCTCAATTACGAAAAACGCGATCTTTCATCGGTGCTTAAAACGGCCATAGGCGTCGATTCCGGCGTGTCTAAAAAGAAATTCCAGATGTATAACTGGAGCAGACGCCCTTTATCCAATGATGCTATCGACTACGCGCTTTCAGACGTAATCAATCTGTTTAAACTAAAAAACAAATTAATCGATGATATTATCAATAAAGGACTCATCGAAAAATTTATATCTAAAAATATGCAGGTGCAAAATAAAGCGCATATATATAACACTAAACCTAAATTATTAAGAACAAAAACCTTCGACTCGCTCAAAAAAAATGAAAAAAATATTTTTGAAAAATTACTCGCTATCAGAGAACGCTTCGCACAAAAACTGAACCTGCCGCCAAATTTAATACTGGCTAACGACCTGCTTTTTAAATTAAGCGTTAAAGAAATGAAAATCGAAGATGTTAAACTGTCAAGAGTTCTGACCGACATTATCAAATCACAAATCGTTGACGAAATGCAAAAAGCCGTTCTGGAAAACTGAAAAACAAGGGAGGAAGAGAAAGGGTTAGCAACCCTTTCTCTCCCTCCC
>DIVV01000087.1 GCA_002423385.1 bacterium UBP16_UBA6123 | reverse complement strand
CCCCCGTCGCGGTCTTATAGCGGTCTTATAACGGTCGGCGGCCTAATAAATAACCGGCATACTTGAAAAGAATAATAAGCAACTATAAAGTAAAGCGAAAATCAAACGAAAAATTTACCCATAAAAAACACGATAGTGCCAGATGAATGTAAAATTAGTCCGGTCAATAAGTATTGAATTCGACTCGTTGATTATGATATAATGAGTCACATATGAAAAATAAAAATACTTTTAAATTCACTTTTTTTACGATCGCTTTTATAGTAACGGCCATGGCGCTATCTTATGATTCTGCGCATTTAAATATAGGAGATGAACTACATATGATCAATAGTGGCGATATCAATAACAGCAGCAATAAAGATAACCAGAAAGGCGGCGGCAATCCTTCGGCGGCTGAATTTTGCGGCGCATCCTGCGGCATCGCGCAAAGCGACGAAGAACTCAAAAAAATACTCACACCCGAGCAATACAGAATAATCCGCGAAAAAGGCACCGAAGCGCCTTTTAAAAACGCTTACTGGGACAATAAACAAGAGGGCATATACCTCGATTTAGTTTCAGGCGAGCCGCTTTTTTCTTCATCGGATAAATTCGATTCCGGCACGGGCTGGCCGAGTTTCACCGCACCGGTAGATGCCGACTCCTTAGTTTATATAAAAGACAAAAGTCATGGAACGGTCCGCATAGAAGTTAGAAGCGCGAAAGCCGGATCTCATCTCGGTCATGTATTCAAAGACGGCCCCGGCCTCGCCGGACTTCGTTACTGCATTAATTCCGCCGCGCTTAAATTCGTCGAAAAAGATAAATTAAAAGAATCCGGGCTTGAAAAATACGTTACCGTCATAGATGAGGCAAAAGCGCAAAAAGCGTCCGCCGCGGAAAAAATCATCTTAGGCGCGGGTTGTTTCTGGGGCGTAGAGGCGTATTTTAAAAGACTGCCGGGCGTCATCGAAACCAGAACCGGATATTGCGGCGGCGTCACGGCCGATCCCGACTACAAGCAGGTATGTTCCGGCGAGACCATGCATGCGGAAGTCGTATCGATTGAATACGACCCGCGCATAATCTCGGTTAAAACTTTACTGGCGCATTTTTTCAAAGTACACGATCCGTCGTCGCTCAACCGTCAGGGCAACGATATCGGCACTCAATACCGTTCGGCCATATTTTATTACAGCCCCGCCCAGCTTTCGGCCGCCGAAAATTTTATCAACGATCTTAACGCCGGCGGGAAGTACGGCGGAAAAATAGTTACCGATCTGAAGCCGGCCGGGCAGTTTTATCCTGCGGAAGAATATCATCAGGACTATCTGGGGAAAAATCCGGGCGGCTACTGTCATATTCACTTAGAAGATTAAGGCCGAGCGGTTTTTTTCAACAATTATAATCTTGAAGATATAAATAAGATGATTTTCATACCGATATCCTGAGTGTGAAAAATCATAATCATGTTAAAAAAAATAATTTAAGATTTGCGATAAGTTTTAAGCAGGCCGTCCTGATGGCTTTCTGCTTTTTTATTATCGTTTCGGCGGGCTGCAAACCCGGCGGCGGCGGCGGAGTCGGCAGTCCGGTCGTTTCGGTAACGGGCGGCGCGATTCCTCACAGCCAGGAGCTTATAATCGATGAAAAATCGATTCAAGTCGATAGAATAACCGACAAAAGCTGTCGGATTTACTGGAAAACCAACGTGCCGGCCACTTCCTGCGTTGAATATGGGCTTTCGGCTAATTACGACAAAACTACGGTTGAAGATAAGAATATGGTTTTAGAGCATTACGTCGAGCTTTACAGTCTGATACCTCACACTCGTTATTATTTCAAGGTAATTTCATCGGATGGCTTCAATCATCTCGCGCAGTCGATTAAAGAGATATATTTTGACACCTACGAT
The DNA here is from genome assembly GCA_002423385.1 of bacterium UBP16_UBA6123. Taxonomy (GTDB): domain Bacteria; phylum Muiribacteriota; class UBA9980; order UBA9980; family UBA9980; genus UBA9980. The sequence continues at coordinate 29,856 of DIVV01000087.1, read as the reverse complement.
CAAAACTTTCCGCCGGCTGCCGTTACGCTTAACGCGCCTTCGAATATAACCGCCAGTTCGATGTCGGTTTCATGGTCGCAATCTTACGAAACCGACTTCTGGCGCTACGAATTATACCGCGACACAACCGACGCCATTTCTTTCATGTCGCCGAAAATAGCCACTATCACTTCCAAGATGCAAACCGCATTTGACGATTCAAACCTGACTTCCAATACGGTTTATTACTACCTTTTATTCACGGTTGACACCGCCGAATTATCCATGCCGTCAAATATCGTCTGCGGCACGACTTCCGTCCAGTACAACACGCTCACAAAAATTAATTTAAAAGAGCCGGTTTCAAAAACCACCGACTCGATGGTACTGACCTGGGACCGCTGCGGCGAATCGGATTTCGCCTCCTACAGGATATATCGCAGTGACAAACCCGGCGTCGATACGCTATCCGTCCTCGAAGCGGAAATAACGGACGTCGATTCAACGGCTATAGAGATTAAAAATCTTAGCGAAAATACCACTTATTATTTCAAACTATATTTAAAGAACAAGGGAACGGTTTTTACGGCTTCTGACGAAGCCTCGTTCCGCACCTATAAAAACGGCGATCTCGCCAGAAGTATAAGCGGCGTTTACTACGGCAACGATATAAAAATTTCGAATAACAAAGCCTATGTTTCCGCTTATGACTGTCTATATGTAATCGATCTTGCCACTTACGCGGTAAAGTCTATCGATATTTACGGTCAGAACGACCGCATACGCTTCGCGGAAGGCGCCGGAGCCGATTCGTCGAGATTTTATATGGTTAACCGCAGTTTTAAAGAAATTATAGTTTTTAATACAGCTACCGATTCGATCGAAAAAAGAATGCCCGCCGGCATTACTCCGGTCGATGTCGCAGTCGATGAAGGCGCGGGCGTCTATTACACCGTCGATTTCCACGAAGGGAAAGTCAATAAATACGAACTTTCGACCGGCGGCGTGCTCAGCTCCAAGTATATAGGGCCGATGTTGACTTCGATTATTAAGGGAGTAAATAATTCGGATATTTTCATCGCGCGCCAGTCAACGAGCGTGACCGACGAAGTTCTGCTTATGCCTTCGACGCTCGCCGAAATTAAGGCCAGAGCGTTTACGGGCGAACAGCCGGTTTATCTTTATATGGACCGCGGCGGTCAGACGGTTTACTGCGCCAATTACAAAAGCCGCAGCGTAACGCGTATAAACGCTCTCACGGGCGCCGTGCTCGACAGTTTCGAAACCGGCACCGAACCGCATTCGATAGTTCAGACGCCTTCCGGCAACTATACTTTCATAGCTAATTTTGGAAGCAGCAATATATCGATGTTCACTAATGCCAATAACTCGGTTAGCGAAACTTTTGCTGACGGCAAAATGCCCAGGGCTCTTGAAATATCGCCGAGCGGCCGCGAGCTTTTCGTCGTCGATTACCAAAACCATTCAGTTAATATTTACGCAATAAAAAAATAGGCGTTTTCTTATTTCGTTGCCTGAAGGCCTACTAAACAAGATTATTACCTATTATCATCACCAGTTCAAAATTTTTAAAAATTATATATTATTTTGCGAATTTACGCGTATGATTAAAGGTTACATTATGCGATCGATTGGTGCGATGATTTTTTTGATCGCGGTACTGCGATTGAAAACTGAATGTGATAATATCGCCGATATATTCAGCAGCGGCCCCGCCCGATTGAGTAAGCCCGATATGATCGCGCCGAACGTCGCGAAGATTGACTATGACATTGTATTTAGACATTATGTTCTTAAAATGCGTCTTAAAGGCGGCGTTATCTTTAAAATCTTTACCGGCGCCGTACTGAGCGGTTTCATCGGTCAAAAGATAATGCAGCATGTGGTTCCAGTGCGCCTCCCACGCGTCGGCGGGTTTGTTGTTAACGAGCGTATCGTTAGCCCAGGCGTCTGAAGCGGCCTGATTAAAAGAGCTCTTCTTAACGACGAAGTTGTGAAAAAAGTAAGTATGCGGCCCTTCGTTGGACGAGCCGCCGTAAGAAAGATAAATATCGTCCCACGGCTTTTGATTTTGTTTTTCCATAAATTCGATCAGACGCATGGTATCGCGGAATTCTTCGGGAAACTCCTTGACCTTCAATTTTAATATTTCGGCCATTCCGAGGGCGGCGTAATCGGCGAAAGCCGAACGGTCGAGGATATCGACGATAGGCTTCTGATTCATATTAAATAAATAGAAAATAGTGGCCATCGTAAAAAACGAGCCCAGAAAAACTATAACCAGAGGCAGTATAAAACCGCTGCGTTTATCGATATTTTTTTTTGCCGCTAAATAGTTCATAATCAACCTTCTTATTAATTCTTAATGAATCGGGCGCTATGCCGTTGCACTCATCCATTAGCCCGCTTTATTATTCATACTTCGGAAATCCCCACTGCCAGATATCGGTTTTAGTGCCTTCGCTGAGATCGGATTTAAAGGTTAGCAGCGAATAATCGAGCTGCTTTCCGATACCCTGCCATTTAACGGTTACGGTTATGCCCTTGAGTTTCGAGCTTATGCAATAATGTGTCATAACGCCGCCGCCCGAACGGGTGGAACGGTAAATACCGCAAAGCGGAACTAAATCGTGTACTTTACAATCGACGAGAAAATCGACGCCTTTAACTTTTTCGGTGCGCGGATACATGGCCGACGAATTTTTATCGACGATAAGATTATTGCCGCGAACAATATTATTGAATGGAAGCGCAAGGACCATGTCCATATTATTTTTAGCCACCTCGCGCGCCTGCGTCCACGCGGATGAGTGCAGCGAATCTTTTATGCCTTCCTGAAAAAGCTTTATGATAGGGAAAAACGCTGTAACGCCGATTATCATCGCAATTAAAATTTCGATCAAACTCATGGCGCGGCATGTAATAATTTTATTTTTAAGCGTTGATTCGTTTTTAATAAAATACATAAAAATCTCCATTCAAAGGCACAGACAAAGTCTGAATTATTTCGAACCGTTAATACATAAAAATCCTCTCTACATATAATTCTACCAAATTTAAGGCAAAATTAAAAGGGAATTGACAAGTTTTTTAGTTATATTTTAATCATATTTCGCTTATGCCGGGGTTATGTTATGAAACGTAATTTTATATTACAGGCAAAAGATACAAAAACATAACAATGAGCTCGATGATAATATAAATCTTGACATTGATTTTTTTATAATGTAAAATAATTGAAAAATTGAATTTGCATCGAGGTCTCTATATAATGATGTACGAATATAACTTTCTCAAACATTTTAACTCCCAGACCTTAATACTGGTCATTTTATCATGTCTCCTGTTTTTATTTTCAACTGTCGGACGTCTCGGCGCGCAGGAGCGACAGAGCTCGACGCTCGACGAATATTTTAAACTCGGCGTAGAATACGTGCAGAGCGCTAAATTCGAAGACGCTGAAAAAATGTTTAAAAAAGTGATCGAATTCGATCCCTTTTACGTTGACGCCTATAATAATCTCGGCAATATTTATATGCTCAGAAATAATTTCGAGCTCGCCCTCGAGCAGTACACTAAAGTCATTAATCTCGCCCCCGCCAACGACAGCGCCTATTCGAATATAGGTCTTATTTACATGAAATCCGGCTCTCTGAGTAAAGCCATCGAAATGTTTCAGAAGGCCTCCGAATTAAACCCGAAATCCTCGGAAGCATTTTATAACACGGCCAGTTGTTATCTGCTTTTCAACTCGGCGGCAAACGCCGAAACCGCCATCAAAAAAGCGCTTGAAATCAAGCCTGACGATCCCGATTTTAAAACGGTTCTGGCAAAATCGTATTCCATGGCTAAAAAATACGCCGAAGCGCGACGGATATTCGAAGAAGTAATTGGCGCCGACAGTTCTAATTTTGACGCGCTCAACGAACTGGGCCTGATATGCCTCTACCAGAAAGATTATAAAAAAGCCGTCGAATATTTCGATAAAATTAAAGGCAATAAAAACCTCGAAAGGTCATCGAAGGTATTTTATAATCTCGCCTTATGCCACGAACGCCTTAAAAATATAAGCCAGGCGCGCGATTCATATATCGAATCGATAAAGCGCAATCCTAATTACGCCGCAGTGCGAAACGATTACGGCTCTTTTTTATTCAGCCAGAATAAAGTCGAAGAGGCGCAATTTCAATTTAAAGAAGCGGTCACAATAGATTCGACTTATGTAAACGCCGCGGTTAATCTGGCTAAAACATATTATATCCAGCAGCGTTTCGACGAAGCGGCCAGCGTGCTGACTCTTTTTTTGAGCAAACGGCCCAAAGAAGCGCTTATCTACGATCAGCTCGGCCTCGTCTATTACGGGCGTAAAGAGTATGAAAAAGCTAAAACCGCTTTCGATCTGGCGATCGAATACGAGCCGACGCTCGCTTCCGCGCATTATAACCTCGGCGTTTTATACGACGAAGTGCAAAAATACGATAACGCAATATCCGAATATAAGCTGGCGCTTCTTTTCGATAAAGAACATATACTGGCGATGAATAATCTCGGATTCTTATATTTAAATCTTCGCAAATTCAGCGAAGCTATCGATATACTCAAAAAAGCTATCGCGATCAATGCGCAGTTTAGTTGGGCGCACTATAATCTGGCGCTGTCATATTATAACAGCGGCCGGCGCAACGACGCTCTGAGGCATTTAGAAATAGTAATCGAATGCGAACCGAAAGGTTCGGAGCTCATCGAGGCCGCGCAAAAGGCCATCAGCGCGATAAAAGGGCAAAAATAAAAAAAGTGATAAATTTAAAATATTAAAAAAATTAAGATATGCAAGATAACAACAAACAGCAAAAAATCAAAGATATTTTAAAAAAACTTTCCGACTCTTCCGCCGATATCCGCCAGGAAGGGCTTAAAGAAGCCACCTACTGCGCCGATATGAGCGTTTTAGAAGCGGTCAAAAATTTATTGAACGACGTGAATCCTGCGGTCCGCTACTACGCGAAAAAAGCGTTCGGTTCGGTTTCGGCGCAGATTTCCACGCGCGCGATGATCGAGGCCGAAGAAAATAAAGCGCGCGAGGCGCTCGACGGCTATAGCGATAAAAAATCGGAACCCGAAGCTAAGCAAGATTTTATATCGCCGCAGGTGCGCGAAAAAATAAAATCGGTCCAGTCTATTCCCGACACGCCGGACGATGTGCAGGCCGACTTTTTAGTATCGGAACTCACGCTCACCGAAGATAAATACATAACGGCCACCATCATTAAAAAGATGGGCAAGGTCGGCTCTAAAAGCCATGAAAGCTATTTGATCCCTTTTCTGTCTCACAACGACGCGCGCGTAATAGCCAACGCCGTCGAAGCTCTCGACGAACTCGAAAGTGAAGAGGGCATATCCGAAATGCTCAAGCTCCTCTCCCACGATGATAACCGCATAAAAGGCAATATCACGAAAGCGTTATATAAATATCTCGAAAAAGATACCGTTTCCAAATCGCTCATACTCGATAAACTTAAAAATATGCTTAACTCGAAAGAACCCTGGACACAGGATTCCGCTATATTCGCGCTGTCGTCGATAGCCAACCAGCAGGCGCTCGATATTCTTGAATCATACGCGGTTCCGGGCGATTCGAGCATTAAAGCGAAGATCGAAGGGGCGGTAATAGAGTTAAAAAGAAAACTCGTACCGCGCTTCGAAGAGAATGAAAAAAAGGCTAAAGATACCGCCGAAAAAACAATCAAAGGCATCGACGGCGCCGTGCGCGAGGCTAAAAACGCCTCGACGAAGGCTGCAATAGAAGATGCCGGCGGTTTTATACGCGAAATTAAAGAAAAATTATGGCGCCCGGGCGGCGCGACCGGTGAAAACGCGCTCAGGCTTTCGGCTTCTTTAATCGGCGGATTGAGCGTTTTATTCATCGCACTGGTTTTCGTTAATATTTTATATTACCTGATTTATCCCGCCCGCCACTCCGCTGAAAACGGCGGCGGCAAAAACTCCGGCGCTTCGGCGCCTTCGCGTCCCGGCGGCGGCGGGGACACTTATGCTTTAATCAACGGCCTGATCGAATCTGCTAAATACGATTCCGCCCTCGACGCGGTGCGCACTCTTAAAATCGACGGCGTTTATACAGCGGAGCAGACGGGCCTTATCGAACTGATTTATTCAAAAAAAGTGCGCAGCCTTATCGCCCTGAGCAGTTTCGATAAATCGCTCGAAACCCTGTCAGCGTGGCAATCAGAGTATTCGTCATCCACTTTAGCCTGTGTTTTAAAGGGTCAGATCGAGCTCAAACATTTCAACCGCATCGCGGAAGCTAAAGCGGCGTTTTCGATAGCGGCCACTTTCGAAAACGACTGCGCGGAAGCCGCAATGGGCCTCGGCGACTGCTTTTATTACGAAGGCGATTTCGCCGCCGCGCTGGCTAATTACAATAAAGCGCTTGTTTACTGCGATAAATTACCCGAATTAAAATACTACGCTTATTTCGGCATCGCCAATTCAAAAGCTTCCATGGGCGATTATAACGCCGCCGCCGAAGCGTACAATCAAACGCTGGCTTTAAACCCCGATCATTATATCACTTATATCGGCCTCTGCAAAGCATACCGACAGCTCAAAAAATACGACGAATCGCTCGCGGCCGCGCAAAAAGTTTTAGAATTCGATGCCGGGCTTCCGAGAGCCAATTTCGAATACGCCGAAACGCTTAAAGCCGTTGGAAACAGCGTCGAAGCGATCAAATTTTATAAAACGGCGCTCGACGGCGAGGCTGATAATTTAAACTGCCGCCTGGCTTATATCGATTTATTGTTCAGCCTTCAAATTTATCAGGGGCTTGACGAAATAATCAAGCCTGCGCTAAAAAATGCGCAACCGAATCAGGCTAAAGCGCTTTATGAAAAACTCGGCATGACCGAATATAACCTGCATTATTCGCAAAACGCCAAAAAAACATTTGAAAAAATGATTTCCGCCCTCGGCGAAAGCGACACGGCCTGCTATTATCTGGGACTACTTTACGAAGAAGACGAAGAATTCGACCGCGCCATTGAATATTACCAGAAAGCGCTCAGTGTTAATAATAAACACCTGCCGTCCTATTTAAATCTGTCGAATATTTACCTTAATATCAAAAAGAATTACAATCAGCTCGATATTATAGCCGAGGTCGGAATCACCAACTGCGGAAACGATCCGGGACTTTTATACAATAAGGCGCTCGGTAAATATTTCGATAAAAAACCGGCTGAAGCGCTTTTATTGCTGCGCGCGGTCGCCGGCTCCAACGATGCTTTCATGGCGGCCATGGCGCGCAATCTCGATGCCGACATCCGCCGCAAACTCGCGCCTCAAAAAAAAGAAGCGCAGACCGTCCGCCCCGTCAAAGGCAAATAAATGGTATTTTTATCTTATTACTTTCCGCGCACCATAGGAACGAACATTACGTAAGTTATAAAATCGCGGATATATTTATCGCCCTGTCTTTTGATTAAAACTAGCCGCTGCGTATCGCCCGCCGGGCCCACGGGTATTATCATGCGGCCGCCCGCCGGGTTTAACTGTTCTAAAAGTGCCTGCGGCGCGTCATCCGGTGCGCAGGTGACTATTATCCTGTCGAAAGGCGCCTTTTCAGGCCAGCCTTTATATCCGTCACCGATTTTAACATAAACATTTTTATAACCGAGCGTTTTAAGAAGTTCTTCTGCGCGCCTGCCCAGCGATTCGACTATTTCAATGGTATAAACTTCATGCGACATTTCGGCGAGCACTGCGGCCTGATAACCTGAACCGGTGCCGATTTCGAGTATTTTTAGTTTTTCGGCGGCGCGCGGGGCGCTTTGCTGTAATTTAGTTTCGCCGCTTATATTCTCCCCGACGATCAATTCGCTCATAAGCGCCACTATATAAGGCTGTGAAATAGTCTGATCTTCTCCTATTGGAAGCGGCCGGTCGCTGTAGCTCAATTCTTTGATTATATCTGAAACGAATTTATGCCGCTCGACTTTAAACATGGCATCTAAAACGCGCGGATCGCTAATACCGCGTCCCTTTATCTGCCCTTCGATCATTTCACGCCGCGCCGAAACATAATCGCCTGAATGACACATAAATCCCTCCTGATAAGTCTGCAATAAAAAAATAACCGTTAATACCGTTAAAAATAAAGCTGTTTTCTTCTTATTCATAGCGCCGCCTTTAACTAATTGATGAATTATTATAATAATTCCGCCATTTACATTTTAACAAATAAATCTATTAAAAGCAAATTTATGAATTATCGATAAATTAATAATTTGATAGTGATTATTGTTATTGTGGCTTTGATTATAACCACGATTTACTTACCGCTTTATTTAGTTTATTATTTCCAATAAAAATATCTATTTTTTCAAGAAAAGTTGATTAAAAAGATAAAATATGATAGAATAAGGCTAATATTTTATAGTTTACAGTTTTATATAAGTGAAGGGGCTGCAAATGAGAATTTCAAAATTATCAGGCGTTTTAGTTATCTTTTTTTGTTTTACCGTATTTTTCGGCGTTTCAAATACCCACGCGGCGCCGGATTCATTTAAATTATGCCCGCAGAATTGCGAAGCGGTTTTACATCTTGATATCAAAGCGCTGAAAGGCTTTATCGAAAAAAACAATCTGGCGGGGCAATTCAAAGACCAGATCGAAAAGATTAAAAACCTCTCTTCCGTCGATATTTTCAAAGACATTAATTCATTTACGGCCGTTTTAGCCGATATAGCCAGTTATAAAGCAGGCAAAAACCCTCAGGGCGCCTTTTTATTCGAAGGTTATTTCAGAAGCGGCGAAATCGAAAAAAAACTCTCGGAAGCAGGCCTTAAAATCGAAACTATAGAAAGCGTCAAAATGTTTAAACTCGACGAAGACGTTTATCTGGCGATGCCCTCCGATAAATTTTTAGTTTACGGCAATCTATCTGAAATCAAAGCCATCGGCGCTTTAATCGCATCTAAAGAAAAAAATAACATCGAAAAAGACGTTTTCTTCCAGAAAGAAATAAATATGGCGGATCTCGGCGGCAAATACTTCACGCTAACGGTCAAGCTACCGAAAGTTTTATCAGAGCTTGCCACTTCGATAGCTAAAATCAATAAAGAACAGGCCGTATTTTCAAATCTGGAAGGCTTTGTAGCGGCCGCATCCGGGACTGATTTATTCTTTAAATATATTTATCAGGATAAAGAAGCGGCAGTCCGCGGCGTTAACAGCGCTAAAGATTTCATGGAAAAAGGCTTCAGCCAGATCGCCTATAACGCAAAAAAAATCACCGACAGCGGTATCGATAAAGCCAAAGTCGCCGTCGAGCGTTTTAATTTCGTTAAAAGCGGTCTTTTATTAATGCTCAAGCTCAAAGAAACCATGGCTATCGAACAAAAAGATAAAAGCGTTTATATAAATTTCAACCTCACCATGGCCGAAAAAGAAACCGGCGACTTCGTCAATTCTTTATTCGCCGCTTTTATATCGCTTTTAGTTAAAGAAGAGACCAAAACGACCGCGGCGCCGGCAACTGGAAATTAGAGTTAAAATTATCTAAAAATAAGCTATATATTTTCAAAGTTAATCCGATATTTTAATAAAGTTGAAGTATTATTTACCATGAAATATTTTAAATTTATTATATAATCGGAGGAAAATATGTACCAGAGCTCTAATACCTATATTTTAAGCGTCGCTCTTTTATTACTGTTCGGAGGCGGCCTTCTGCTGGCAAGCACAGGCTGCGGCAATTCTTACGGAACGCCCTACGGTTTTTCAAACTTAGTGCCAAACGATGCGGCAATCGTCGTTAAAATGATCAATACTTCATCTATCGCCGGCGGCCTGCACAGCCCTAAATCAGCGGCCCCCGGGCGCGCGTCGGGCACTACGGTTACCGAGACCACTTCTACGACTTCAAATGTTTCGGCATCGGGTACGCTTATTAAAATCAGGCCTGACGATGTTTATGTAAGCATTTCAGATATGTCGATTTATTCGACTGACGGCAAGGAATACGTTCTTTTTACGGAGCCTAAAGAAATTAATTTACTCAACCTCATTAAAGACGGCGAGGTCGTCGCGATGGCTTCCGATGTTCCCGTGGGCGCTTACAACAGAATGAAGTTCAATATCAATTATATGAGAATTTTAAACGAAGGCGAAAAACAGAGAATCGCCCTCGACCAGACGGTTTATCTTTCGACGAACGACGCCAACCTCACTCAATTTACTCTCGATTCGTCGAACCGCGCGAGCGTTAAACTTAACTTCGATATCAACGACAAAGTCTTTAAAGACCGCAACGGCAATTACCAGGTATTTCCTTCGCTTTTCCTGATTTACGAAGGCTCCGAGGCGGTCAATAAATATTAATCGCGGAGCGTAAATGAATTATAAAGTAGTTATAGCGGTTATAGCGGGCGGGGCCGCCGGCTACCTGATGAGCGTAATATCTCAGCAGGCGGGCGGCGGTTGAGCCATAACATGCAATCCTTATGTATCCGTCGCAATCGGAATTATATTCGGACTGCTTATGGTCTTAGGCTAAGACCCGTTTCCATAAGTCAAATAATAGGTTTCTACTAAAAACTTAAACGCCGTCCTCGTTATTGCCTTCATTCTTATGAGCTAAAACGAGGAGTTTTTTGTAGTTATTATCTTCGAAGAAAATAACGCTGTCAACTTCCCAGCCTTCGGCGAACAGCTTATTTATGTGCAGCGCCGGCGATATATAAACTCGTTTGACTTCCCATTTGTTTCTGAATTCTATCACTTTTTCATGTTCTTTGCGCTCGCTTTGAAAGCGCATAATTTCTTTGTCGTCTTCGGTGACCGGCTCCGGGTTGCCATAAACGCCGTTATGATAGCCGTGAGTGCCGGGTTTAAGTATGGGATATTTCATATATTCGCAAAGATTGAATTCGAAAGATTTTTTTATCATCGTATCAACTCTCCATTAAATCTGATTAAATCGCGCACCTGATAAAATAAACGCGGCGGCAATTACGGCCGCCGCGTCAATCTGCCAGGCGTTAACACGCTCGAATTTATATCACTCTATATCTGAAGCCGGTCGAATCCGTTATCCAGCCGTCGTCGTTTGACGAGTTGCGGCGTTTTTCAGGCGGCCTGCCGTTTTTTTCCGATGAATTAGTACGGGAACCGACGGACGGCCTTTTTGACGCCGAGCGCGCGGCCTGTCGGGGCTCTTCGTTACGCGCGGCAGCGTGAGGCGCCGCATTGGAAGACGAATCAGGAGCAGCAGACGTCGATGATGACAATGACGATAGCGATGACGATGACGACGTTATCGCCGGTTTCTGTCCTTTGCCGGGGATTTCGATACGCTTTATCGAAAAGCCGCCGTTTTTTTCTATGCGCTTGAGATCATAAATTTCTTTACCATCGACGAAAGTGAAAGATCTTCCTAATTTTCCGGCTCTGCCGGTCCTACCGATGCGATGCGTATAGTCTTCGTCGTCGCGCGGAAGATCGAAATTAATTACCGCGTCGATATCGCTGATATCGATGCCTCGACCGGCAACATCCGTGGCTACGAGTATTCTTACCGAACCGTCACGGAATGAATTCATGGCTAATTCGCGCCTGTGCTGCTCATGACCGCCGTGGATGCCTTTGGCGCGATAGCCGGCGTTATTCAATTTGCCCACCAGACGGTCAACTTTTAATTTAGTATTGACAAAAACCAGAGATACCTTTATATCGAACTCATCGATCAAGCAGGTAAGCGCGTCGAATTTACGAGCTTCGCTAAGTTCGCAGTATGTCTGCTCTATCTTCGGAATTTCATTTTTATGATCGGTGGTATCGATGTGTACCGGATTTTTCTGGTAACGCTTCATAAGCCTCATTATTTCAGGGCTCATAGTCGCCGAAAACATAGCCGTCTGACGGCTTTGCGGAACGTAACTGAGAATATCTTCCACGTCGTCGCGAAAACCCATATTAAGCATTTCATCGGCCTCGTCGAGAACGACGAAATTAACTTCATCCAGGCGGATAGTGCCGCGCCACATATGATCGATAAGCCGGCCGGGAGTGCCTACCACTATCTGCGGGCTCTGAGAAAGCTGCCTGAGCTGGATGCTCATATCCTGGCCGCCATAGGCGGTAACCACGGCAAGATTCTCATAAAATTTAAACAGTTTACGGAATTCTTCAGTAACCTGTATCGCCAGTTCGCGCGTCGGACACACTACCAGAGCCTGAAGCCCGCGGGCCGCGTTAATGCGCTCGATTATCGGAATAGCGAACGCCGCGGTTTTTCCGCTGCCGGTACGCGCCTGCGCGATAATATCGAGACCCTCCATCAGAACGGGTATGGACTCGGCCTGTATCGGCGTGGCTTCGCAAAATCCCATTTCCGCGACAGCCTTTTTCATATTTGCCGAAATATTCAGTTCTTCGAATTTAGTTTTTTTCATAATTTTCACCTTTTTTAATGATCGACAATCTCATCTAAAAATACCATAAAATATGGATAATGTCAATGAATTTATATTTTTGTGTTTGCGAAAAAATTCGGAGTTAACGCGGCATGCGATCGAAATTCCCTGCTGCTTTAACTATGCCTGACATTGACAAAACTTATAATTGATGGTACAATTGGTGTATGACTTCTTTAAAAAGAATGGAGATAGAAACGTTTTAAATGCCATCTAAAAATTGCGATATAGTGTTTTTAGCCAATCCTCTGACATGGAACAAAGAATCGCGCATGGACATCAAACCGGCGCTGAATCTTTTATATCTGGCTTCTTATATAAATTCTAAAGGCCTGAATGCCGAAATTATCGATGCGAGCTGCGAAAAAATCGATGTCCATGCGGCCGTAAAAATGATCGTGGCCAAAAATCCACGCTTTCTCGGTGTCGCTTTTTATCAGGGAAGCCAGGACACTGTTTTAAGATTATGCTCTGAAGTAAAAAAACTGGCTTCCTCTATCAAAACTATCGGCGGTGGCCCTCTTATGACCGCCGTAGCCGAAAAAATTCTCTCTTATGAATCAATCGATATAGGCGTCATCGGCGAAGGCGAAATTTCACTCTATGAAATACTGACGGCCCCCGCTGATAATTACGATGCAATCGACGGCATAGCATATAAAAAAGACGGAAATATAAAAATTAATCCAAAGATTTCTCATATAACGGATCTGGATATCCTTCCCTTTTTAGATTATTCGCTCATCGATATGCATCCCTATTTTGCGCTTCAGGAAAAACTGTCCGTGCCGCGTTTGATTTTTTTAACGACCTCGCGCGGCTGCGCTTTTCGCTGCACATATTGCGCCTCGCCAGTTTTGTGGCCCGGAAAAGTAAGACGCCACTCGGTAGGAAGAATTATCGCCGAAATTAAATACCACACGCAAAAATTCGGAAAAATTAATATAGGTTTTCTTGACGATTCTTTTTTTGCCGACAAAAATTGGGTATCCGAATTTTTTGACGAAATAGTTAAAATTGGCGTAAACTATAGCTGTATAGGCCGCGCCGACCATATCGACGAAGAAACCGTCCGGCGTCTTGCCGAAACCGGCTGTAATTTCGTTTCGATGGGCGTAGAAACGGGAAGCGTTAAAAAACAAAAAGAACTCAAAAAATTTTTAAATCTCGATGCGGTGATCAGAAACGTCAGGCTGTTTCATAAGCATAATATTTACTGCCGCTGTTTTTTTATGATAGGCTTTCCCGATGAAACCATGGAAGAAATGGCTGAAACTATAAATTTTGCGGTAGAATTGAAAAAAAACGAGATGAGCGATTGCACTTTTTTCGTTACCAACCTATATGCCGGAACTGAAATGTCAAAAAAATTTGAGGACAAATTATGGAAAACTCAAATTTATTACGATAATCAAAATGCCACATCCGAAGCATCTACCGTTCAAAAAGACTTTGCCGAAGAGAAATTCCTGCGTTATTCGAGCGTTCCGGCGGTAAATATAAATCCGTTTTTAAATAACCTGCAATTAGTAGAACTCGTAAAAACGGCCTATAAAAAAATAAACGATAAGCAATATATAAGCGTGGCTGAAATTGAAGCCCACAGGTGTTGATTATTTATGATTATATTCCGTGAAGAAAAATTCGGCGGTATTTTATTCGATACCCGGACGATGTCTTATAAATTCATCGAAAAGGTTTCGGATTGCGATTTTGCATTAATAAAACGCAAAATTCCAATGCTTGCCGCAAACGAAAGACAAGATATCGTCTCCGCGCCCATACAGGTTTATATCGAACTGACTCAAAAATGCAATCTCAGGTGCGGCCATTGTTTTACTAACGCCGCCGATACTCCATCAGAAGGCGTTCCGACTAAAGTCTGGCTCGCGATTCTCGATGAAATGAGTTCCATAGGCGTTATAAACGCCAGATTTACCGGAGGAGAACCGACGTGCAGAAAAGACTGGTACGAAATATTATCCCATGCCAGAAAGCTTAATTTTGCAATATCGCTTCAAACTAACGGCATTTATGATAACGCCGCCACTACGATTAAAAAGATAGCCAGTCTCGACATCGAACAGGTAACGATAAGCCTCGACGGCATAGGCCGGACGCATGACAGTTTGCGCGGCTATGGCGCTTTCGATAAACTTATGGCATCGATGGATTTAATGAAATCGGAGGGCATAAAACTTCGCTTCAATACTATTTTAACGACAAGCAATGTGGATCAAATGCCTCAGATATTTGATCTTGTAAGCCAATACGGCGTTTCTATAAATTTATTTTATATGCGTTCGCTTGGAAAGGGCGCAAATAATTCAAAAATAGCCCTCGATTTCGAAGAACATGCAAAATCGGCAGTGGAAATACTGGAACTGTGGAAAAAATATCCCGGAATTCACGTTTCACACTCGGGATTTTACCATTCCGAACCGGCACGGCATAATCCTAAATTTCCAACCGTCAGCTATCCATATGGAAATATAGCTATTTCGATAGCCTCCGATGCAAGTTACTGGCCGCACCACTACTCGATATACCAGGGCATAAATTTCAAACTTGGCCAATATCCCAAAGACCGTATTATCGATGTGTGGAGCGGTTCAAAAAAACTCGACGGCTTCAGAAAATGGCTTGACCTTCTCCGCGACCGCTGCGAAAGGTGCATTGAATATAGAAACAGATGTTCGGGCGTAAATTTTGAAATGGAAATCGAAAAATTTTGCGGACGCGCGGCAGCCAATCCGTTTTGTATAAGTGCCGAACCTGCCCCGGAGCCGTGGAAATATCTGGAGGATTAGTATGAATAAAACACTCATAAAGCTTCCTGAGTTGGAATTTTCAGATGAAGCCATAAGCTCCATTATTAAACGTATTTCAGATAGTGAAACGCTCGTGGTTACCGATCCGTTCAATTTTTCCAAAATTGAAGGCATAAGCCAGACAGTCGTTGTTCACGATAACAGCCACCCGCAGATATCCGTGATAAAAGCCGGATATAAATACAGCCGAATTATAGCCGTGGGCGGCTGCGCCGCTCTGGATATCGGAAGGGCCTGCGCGATCGGAAAATCTATAATTGTAATTCCGGCCATACTTTCAACATCGTGCATAAGCCTGGATAGAAGCGTCATACGATACAACGGCATTAACAAACTCGAAAAAACATGGCTTCCTGAAAAAGTAATAGTATGCCTGCCGGATCTTCTCGATATGCCCGCCTCCCGGCTTGCGAAGTGGTGCCAGTCGGGATTCGGAGATCTTTTCACTATGGTGGCGGCTTCGATCGACCTTCAATATAAAAGAGGCGATCTTTCGCTGGAAGCCGTTATTGGAAATGTTGGCGAATGTTTCGACGCTCTGGAGTGGGTAATAAAGGATTTCAACGATTATAACGAAGTTTCAGTCAGGGCGCTCGCAAATTTTTTACATGATTCTTCCCTTGTCGTGGTAAAACGTGACGGCAGCGAACTTAACGCCGCGGGAGAGCATCTTTTATATCACGCTTTGCTCAGATTGAATCCCCAATATACCGCTTCGCATCCGACGCACGGCCAGATAGTCGCCGCGGGAACTCTTATTATAGCCGCAATTTACCGTGAACAGACCGGAAATAATTTTATTTTCAACTTAATTTCAACCGCTTTTAAAAAATTAGGTCTTCCATTGACTTACGATGAACTCTCAGAAGCGGGAATACAAAAATCTCACCTTATAGATGGGCTTCTGGCGATAAAATCATCTGGAAGCCATCTGGGAGATTATTTTAAGAACGAGAATTTTGAAATATTAGACAGAATATTTTTGCGCTGATTCACGTTTGAAAAAATAGTTGGCCAGTTTAGCACGCATTTTTTTGCCATGTCACAAAAAACATTTTATCTCATTATCTCAGGCGAAGTTTTTTAATTTTCGGCATATATCGATAAAAGCGTTTCTCAGCGGTTCGTTTTCAATCGATTCGAGAAGTTCGAGCGCCATATCAGCTCTGGCGCCGTCTTTCGATTTAGTGTTTTCTAATATGGCGCGAGACTTGGCCGGCTCGTTTATGCAAAGCCCGAGAATCTCGAAACATACGCCAACCGCCCGCATATTTTCTAATCCCCTGATACGGGCGTCGCCCAACGTTATTACAAGCGATTCTTCAAGACAGCTCTTATTAGAGTTGAGTAGAATTTCAAGAAGGCCGTTCTTCCATTCTTTTATTTCTTCTTCAAAAACCATTGAATTTAAAAGGCTTTCGCCCGGAAACTTTTTATTGCGTATAAATTCGTCCGCTAATTTTAAAAATTCAGGATCGAATGGATAATTCGAAAATAATTCAACAAATTTCAGCGCATAGTTCGTGGGAGAGATATTTAAAATCATCATAAGGGTTTCAGCAATTCCAACGCCGCCCGCTTTTTTGATAAGTAAAGAAATTTTGCGTTTGTCGGATGTCGGGAAAGCATTAATGATTCCCGAAAGTCTCGAAAATACTCCGCTTTTTATTCTGGAAATAGCGCGGTCGATGGATGATGAAATTTTTTCATTTCCCGCTTCGCATTTCATTCGTTCGAGTACCGGAATGAGCTTTTGAGAAGCTATTTTTTCGCATCCGGCCAGAGCCGCTTTTCTGACCGAAATTTCAGAATCGAAAAGCAGTTTTTCGAGAGCCGGCCTGAAGCATTCGAGTCCCAATTCACCGATGGCCGCCGCGGCGCTGGCGCGCTG
Organism: bacterium UBP16_UBA6123; assembly: GCA_002423385.1. Lineage (GTDB taxonomy): Bacteria > Muiribacteriota > UBA9980 > UBA9980 > UBA9980 > UBA9980. The sequence continues at coordinate 12,643 of DIVV01000087.1, read as the reverse complement.
CTTATAATGCGGCGCCTTCAACATGGCGGCGAGCGAACTCAGCGCAAGATTAAGTATGGTTTCCTCACTGGAAAGTTTAATCGCGGCAAGTATTGCATTGGCCCTGATGCGATTATCGGAATGCTCGATATAAGGCGTAACATAAGATATTAAAGACGAATCGCCTTCGCATACGGCCGACTCGATAAAATTAGCGGTGACGCGGTTATCGTTGAGGCTGAATATAGTCCGGCCAAGCTGCTGCTGAACTTTTTCGTTTTTATGTCTGCAAGCTACCCTGACGAGGGAGGCCATAACGAATTTATCCTTTTCATCGCGCAAAAGTCTTAAAATCAACCCTGCTCCCATTTCCGGCGAGAGCCTTTCAAGTTCGTGGACCATATTGAGGCGCCCGCCCCTTTCGTTTGAAAGGTAAAAATCGATATCAAAGCCATTTTCGAATGGAGGGTTTTCATAATGATTTTTAATTCCGGCGGGTGCGCCGCCGGAACAAAGGCTGGCCGCTATCGTATCCATATACGCTTCGTTAAGTTTTATAGTGGAAATATAGTATATTATTCCGGCGATTGCGAGAAAAAGGAAAAAATAATCCGAGCTTAAAACGTTTCTGAAGTAAGTTATGAATAATCCGACGAATATGCTAGTTAGCGGAAACACCATGCCTTCCACCATGAATTTTATCTGATTTTTAATTTCGCGGGCAAACACGTTAAAAAGAGTGCTGGCTACGTTTTGTTCTATAAGTTTAACGAATAGTTGAAAGTAAAACTGGAAAGCGACAACTAACCAGAAGGTTTTTTGGAAGAATAACAAAAGTGAAAATACCACTATGCCTGATTGATAAAACAGCAGGTTGGCCTTAAGCGAAAAATTCTTCAAAAGACTGTTAGCTGCGAGAAGTTGAGATATAAATACCGATATCTTTACGGCCGAGTCGAAAAGGCCTATGAAACCGGCCAAACTTTTTTCATCCTTGAATTGGTCCGAAATAGCCATGCCGTACTGAAAGCCTAAAGTATATCTTACAAACGACGAGAGGATAAATATGAGCATTATTATCCTCAGCAGCCTGGAATCGGCGATCTGTCGCTTCATCGTAAGGGTGAACTCAGCCCTGAAAAATGCCATGCCTTCGGACGGCGATTCAACGTGCAGCAGAGTTACCAGCGGCAGCAAAAGGTGGACGACGCCGCAGAAAACATAAGCTGATTTCATTGAAATATAGCCCAGAAGAAACTTCGTGAGTAAGCCGACTAATATTCCGCCAAAAAAACTGACGCCGGAAATTACGCCCACGTAATTTTTTATTTCCTTGATAGTAAGGCATTGGTTGATGTGCGTCCAGAATAAAATGTTGGCGTATATATCATATATCGATGTAATGGAAAACAGGGCCATAACGCCCCATGACGTAGCCGCCTCCAACGTGGAAAACCAGATCAGATAAAGACCGATAACCGAACTCAAATATATGGGAAACTTGAAATCGCGGATATTTTTTACCGCCAGAGTGGTTCCGACGCTTATAGACAGAATGTTGAGTATTATATAATAAACGGGCAGCGCGCCCGCGCCGGCTGTTTTAAGAAAGGATGTACACGATAAAATGATCGAAAAAGTCGTCGCGAACTTCAGAAAAAAACCGGCGACGCTTAAATATAAGACCTTTTTCGGCATGCGCTCTTTAATCATTCCAGCGTTCGTTCCATATATTTTCAATAACCTTCGTTTTATAAAGTTTTTCATTCATTTTATTGAAGGCTTTTATCGCGTCGTCGATTTCGCCGGCGCCGTCACCGCTATGCTCTATACGGTATGAATAAACGCCCTCATCGACTCTTTTTAAACCGTCTATAAGTGCTTTGATCGGCCTTACCAGAGTTCCGGCGAAAATAAAGCTTATGAAAATTACCGACAAAATACATATAAGCGCATATGAAAAAATTTTACCTCTGAGGTTAGCGAGCGTGCTTCCGACGGCGCGCGCGTTTATTCCTACAACCGTCGTTATAGCGGTATTCGGCTCTTTGCGGCTTATTATAAGGCATGGTTCCGTGTCGCTGGCCGCATCCCGCCAGACGATTTTTTGCGAATCGAGCGATGCGAAAAACGTATAAAACGCGGCCGGCGCATTTTCAGTGGCGGCTATCAAACGTTTTTGCGAATCGAAAAGAGAAATGAACTGATCGGGGTTAGATTTAAGGGCGTTTATAAAAGTTTGAAAATTTTTATCATTTGCGTAAATGGCGGCGCTTATTACGCCGTTTACCTTTCCATTACGAATTACCGGAACTATATAAGTAAAAAGCAATTTTTTTGCGGGCGAGTAAAAGAAACCCGAAAACATCGGCGATTTAAGCTCGATGGATTTGAGTATCGACGAATGAATATTTTGCATATTGGGCTCGTTCTTGAACCCGTTGTAATCGAGGCCAATATACATTTTTACGTCGCGCCGATCGGAATAAGCGGCGACGGCAAGTTTTGCTTCAGAGGAGAAGTAATAGATATTATAAAAGTAGTTGGAAAGTTCGACTGCGTTTTCGGCGTATTGACGAATTTTATCGATATCGGCGTTTATGACGAAATCTCTTTGCGAAGCAAGGCTGATAATTTCGGCGGCGGCTGAAACGCGGTCTCCTATCATATTATTTATAGTTTTTGAACTTTCCAGAAGGGAATTAGAAAATTGAGATTTTAATACCGCTTCGCACTCGAAATAACTTATAAATCCAATAAGAGCGCCAATGAGTATAGTTATGGCCGTAAAAATCGATAAAAATTTGATATATAAACTTTTCACATTATTTTTCCCATCAGGCTGTGCAAGCATTCAAACAAACGCAATGCAGATAATTTACCATGATTATCATAACACAAGCGAAATCCATAACATGTTATCACAGCTTGAAGATTAAATCAATAAAATTTGACATAAAATTATAAAATTATCTGAGCCTGAACCTTCTGCTTTATTGAAACTCTTATAGTTTGCTTTAAATTATAATTATTCGCGAATTGTTTAAGTATGCCCATAAAGCGCAGTGAAAGTTCAGTTTGAGTTTCCATCAATTTAGCTCCGTTCGGCAGATATATATCTTCTTCGAGAATCATGCCCTCCTCGAGTTCCGAAAATTTTACGTCCTTTTTTATATAAGTCAGAAAATCCTTTTGCAGCACTTTTTTCAACGCTCTTATAAGTATAATCGGATATTTATATTCGGCGGTTTCCATTTTTATTAAAGCCGCCAGAGGATTAGCGCTCACAGCGACGAAACCGTCATAGTCATTAAAAAATTTCAACATTTGAGAGCCTAAAATAACGTGGCTGCTCAAAAGTTCCATATCGCTCGAAGCCGTCGGCGGCTCCAGTTGGTTACCGATAATTTCGGCGACGGTCTCGAGTTTTGGTATCTGGGATATCAATTGAGCGCCTAGCCGCGGATATGACCTCAGTATTTTTAATTCGTCTTCGTTCAAAAGATCGGGGCTGAATTTTTTTTTCAGAATATATGCCGGAACCGCCATGCAGCCTAAAGTAGATAACATAGCGGCGATTTCTATCGTCCAGGTTTCGGATATGCCCAGCATGCAAAGCGTTTCTTTAACCAATTGCTTGTGCCTGGACGACTGATAAAATGATTGGGGCGAAATAATGGTCAATATATCAACCATCACTTTAATGCTTCCGGTCAAAGTATCCGAGAGCAGCGATTGTAATTCCCGTTTTGATTTCATAAGTTCGAGGTGCGTCTGAATGCGTGCGTTGACTTCCTCGAATTGAAACGGTTTGGTAATATAGTCCGCGCCGCCGACCTTGAACGCTTTCACCTTGTCAAAAGTTTCTGAAAGGGCGCTTATGAAAATGACAGGGATATCCTTTAGTTTTTTATCAGCTTTGATGATGCCGCATACTTCATATCCGTCCATTTCAGGCATGCGTACATCCAGCAATATCATATCCGGCGGCTTATTCCGGGCGGCCGCGAGCGCCAGCGCACCGCTCGTAACCGGACGGACCTCGTATTTTTTATTTTTAAGCAAATCTGAAAGTGCGTAAAGATTCTCCAGCGTATCGTCCACTACGAGAATACTTATTTTTTTTATATCAGCCGCCGATTCAGCCATTGTAACATTCCTCGCTTTCCCGGAAAGTTTTCATCCGCGTTTTCATTTATTCTAACGCGCTTGCCGGCCGAGCGCTTTCGCCTGATTTTATCGCCGGCAAATTCATTATTAACCAGCCGATGCTATCTTCACTTACAATAAATTTCAAGTCTCCTCCGAAGTGATTCAAAATTTTACGGGCGGCTACCGTAGAAAGACCGAGATGTTGTGCATATGTGGAGCATCTTACACTCGATGATAATTCGAAAAAATTTACCGCTTCATTTTCCGACATTTTCAAGTTATCCAGACTATATTTCAGGCACAAATTTCCGTCATCGACATAAATATCCAGCTCGGGATTTTCCTTTTTTATAAAACACTTCGCCAGCAAGTTCGCCGCTTTCGCTGCGCTATGAATCATAGCAGGCTCGGCCAATATCGACAATCCTTTAAATTCAGGACTCACAAAATACTCAAATCCTTGCGCGCCGCTGGTTATAATATCGTTAGCGCTGATAAATCCACTCGTTTGATTTTCGCCCGAAATTTCAAGATTTCTAATCATCGTCGCGTCCTCGAGAAGTCGCAAAATCCTTGTTTTGCTCGAATCGAACACAGTAAACATCCAACTTATATCAGCATCAACTTTCATTTTGTCGAATGTATCAAATAAAAAATCGGTGACTCCAAGCAACCCGCTGAGAGGCGTCCTGAATTCGTGAGATATCATATCGATAAATTCACTCTTAAGCCCGTCTATATTACGCAGCCTCCGATAAGCGGTTTCCAGCTCCGCAGTGCGTTCGCCGACAAGTTTTTCCAGATTTTGATTATATTTTCTAAGTTCACTCTTAATTCTGCTCAATTCAATATGAGTTTTTACTCTGGCGCTGACTTCTTCGAATTGAAAAGGTTTGGTAATATAATCGACGCCGCCGCTCGAAAAAGCTTTAACTTTATCGAGCGTTTCTGAAAGCGCGCTTATGAAAATCACGGGAATTTCCTTAAGTTTTTCATCGGCTTTTAAGATCTTGCATACCTGGTAACCGTTCATTTCCGGCATGTTGATATCCAATAAAACAAGGTTCGGCGGATTGTTTTTCGCGGCCGTAATCGCGAGCGGGCCGCTTGGAACGGGCCGGACTTCGTATTTTTCAGCCTTCAGCATATCCGAAAGCACATAAAGATTTTCGGGAGTATCGTCCACCACCAGAATACTTGCACATTTTAATACGCCTGGTAATTCACTCATTTTATCAACACCTTTTTTTAAACAATTTTATAAGCATATCGTATTTAAACTCATTGGCCATTTCTTTCAGCCGTTCGGCTAATTGAGGCGACGAAGCCGCCGACTGCTCGATCAATTCAAGTAATGTATCTAACTGGGCGTTTATTGTAGCCTCTCTCATCCGGCCGATAAATTCATCGGATAGGATACTCATATCATCTTCGCATAATTTTATCGGTTCGCGTTTTTCGGAACCGGCGGCATCCTCATAACGATACTTCACGTTCAAACATTTGCCTATATTTTCAAAGACCTCATTTTCTTTGAAAGGTTTTCTTATATAGCCTTTAGCGCCTGTCTCTACTATTTTATTTATATCGTCTTCAAAAGTATTGGCCGTGATCATTATGATATGGGTCTTCCCGCCAGCCTTAGATTCCCGTATTTGTTTCACGGCTTCGAATCCGTTCATTACAGGCATTCGTACGTCCATAAGGATAAGATCGGGCGACCATTTTTCAAATTTTAAAACGGCCTCGGCTCCGTTCGTGGCTTCCTCCGCTTCAAAACCTACCGCTCGAAGTAATTCGCAAAGAAATAACCTGTTATATGGCTCATCGTCCGCTATAAGCACCCGAAAAACTTTCTGCCCGGGCAAAACACCTGTTACGCGACGATTTTTGACCATTTTTTTAACTTTGCCTTTTTCACTTTCACTTACATTAACGGTAAGAATGAAACTGCTGCCGGCGCCTTTCTCGCTTTTAACCGATATATCGCCGCCGAGAAACTTCGCGAACTGCTTGCTTATGGCCAGGCCCAACCCGGTCCCTCCGGCTTCGATACCCGTATCAGTCTGTGAGAAAGCCTGAAAGAGCATGCCGATTTCGCCCGCGGTCATGCCGCGGCCCGTATCTTCGACTTCCGCCTTCAGAATTATCCGGCCATTATCAATTATTTCTTTACTTACTCTAAGCGTCACCTTGCCGCGGCTCGTGAATTTAATTGCGTTACCGATTAAATTGACCAAAATCTGACGAACCTTGCCTTCGTCGGTTACTATGAATCGAGGCAGATCTTCAGCCATTTCTAAAATAAAACTGATATTTTTCGAATCCGCCCGCTGCTTCAGCATTTCTTCCAATTCACGAAGAAGATTATTCAGATCGAATGCTGATTCGTTAATAGTCATATATCCAGCCTCGATCTTTGATATGTCCAGAATATCGTTTATCAAATTCAGCAGTCTTTCGCCGCTGTGATTGATGATATCCAGCTTTTCTTTTTGATTCTGCGAAATGGCGCGGTCGCGAAGCATCAATTGAGAAAAACCGAGGATCGCGTTCATGGGCGTTCTTATCTCATGCGACATATTAGCCAAAAACGTGCTCTTGGCGCGGTTGGCCGCCTCGGCTAATTCTTTAGCTTTTTGCAGCGCCACTTCGAGTTCCTTGCGGTCAGTAATATCTTTGATTGCCAGAAGAATAGCCATTTCTTTTCCGGCCACTTTTTTTATCTGCCTGGCGTTTAATATCATAGTATGTTTGCCCATGCCTGGAAAATCCTGTTCGATCTCATAGTTATCCTGTGCGGCTTTCTGCGGCAGAATAGTTTCGAGAAGCTCGCGAAGTTTCGGTATATTCCATCGTTTATCGCCTATATCATAAATAAGCCTTCCCACGGTTTTTTCCGTTTCAAGTTTAAAGGCTTCGTAGAAGGAGTGACTGGCCATTATCACCTTTAATTCCTGGTCCAGAACAATTAGATGCTCGGGCACCGTATTGATTATATTTTCAGCGAACGCCAGAGCGTTCTGGGTTATTTCTTCAAGTTCCTTGCGCTCCGTGATATCCTTGAAAGAAAGAAGGATAGCCATCTCTTTTCCAGCCACTTTTTTTATTTGCCTGGCGTTTAAAACCATTATGCGTTTACCGATATCCGGAAAGTTCTGCTCGATCTCATAGTTGTCCTGTGCGGCTTTCTGCGGCAGGATGGTCTCCAGAAGCTCGCGCAATTTCGGAATGTCCCACTGCTTATTGCTCAAATCATAAATAATCTGGCCGACGGCCATACCGGATTCCAGCTTAAAAGCTTTATAGAAGGAAAGACTGGCCATAATCACTTTCAGTTCCTGATCCAGCACTATCAAATGCTCGGGCACCGTGTTAATTATGTTTTCGGCGAACATAAGCGCGTTCTGGGTTATTTCTTCGAGGTTTTTACGGTCTTCGACTTCCTGCTGCAAAAGTATATTTTTCTTTTCGATTTCGACGGTTCTTTCTTTTACTATTTCCTCGAGATGCTCGTGGTATTTAATTAGCTCGGTTTCCGTCTGCTTGCGTTTGGTAATATCCCGGAAATACCAGACCCTTCCGTAATGCTTTCCGTCTAAACCCGACATTGGAGATGAATAACGGTCGAAATATTTACCGTCTTTTAATGATATCTCATCATGGCTTATTTCTTCGCGATTATTATAGAGGCGTTTAACCCGGTTTATAAATTCATCGGCAGCATTAATTTTACCCATCATAAATTTCAGAATAAGCTCATTCGACTTTGAATCTATTATTTCAGGCGGAATGTTCCACATATTCACAAATTTATTGTTATTGGATAATATCATTCCATTTTCGTCGATAACAAGAATACCGTCGATTGCGGCCTCCTGCTGAGTGCTGAGTATCAGGTTTCTGAATTTCAATTCTTCTTCGGCTATTTTACGTTCGGTTATATCGCGGGCTACCTGTGAAAAACCCAGAAGCTGACCGTCAGCTTTTCTTATCGCGGTGATTACGACGTTAGCCCAGAATTTCGTTCCATCTTTTCTGACAAGCATACATTCGTCTTCTATGTGGCCTTCTTTAACAGCGGCTTTCAATACGATTTCCGGCTTCTTTCCGAGTATGTCCTCGTTCGTATAAAAACATGAAAAATGACGGCCTATGATCTCGTCGGTAGTATAGCCTTTTATCCTTTCAGCTCCGGAATTCCAACTATTGACCATTCCGTCTGGATTAAGCATAAAAATGCCGTAATCTTTTATATTGTGTATCATCAGGCGGTAAACTTCTTCATCTTTATAAAGTTCTTCTTCAATTTTTTTGATCTTTTCAATTTCAGTCTGCATTGCTGAAACGGCGTTTGTAAGATTCTCATTGCGGTCATGAACTACATGATCCATTTTATTACCTCCCGGGCTGGTTTTTGAAACCATACTCTGTTGTCTTTAAAAACGGCATTTATTGATATAGTTGTTTAATTATTCAAAGGGCGCAGGCTGTTTCGCCCGCGCCCTTTTTTAGTTCCGAATTAACGCGGATACCTGATACGCTTATTCAGCAGGCTGAGTAACCGCATTGGCATCCAGGGTAACAGCCGTCTGCGCGAGAGCCCTTCCGTTGATAACCGCGCCGGTCTGCATGGCAATCTGCGTTTTGCATAAAATTATTCCCTTGAAATCCGATGTAGTTCCAAGCGTGGTCTGACCGCCGACCTGCCAGAATATATTCTTAGGCAGCACGCCGCCGGTCAGCAATACTTTTTTAGCGCTGGCCATCGTAAGATCTTGCGCTATCTGGAATATAAATACATCGTTCGGGCCGCCGTCCAAGGTAACGTCAGTATTTATCGAAACGCCGGTACCCCATTTGTAGAGGCCGGGAACAAGAATCCGGCCGCTGATATCTCCGGAATATAGTTCGGTGAAATCAGGCGTCGTTCTTCCGGCCGCATCGGTATAGGCGGTTTCCATATTGCTTATGGCGGTGGTCATGTTGGCCGGAGTAGGAGGCGCCATATTAGCGGCATACATCTTTCCAGTAACTATATCCGAGGTCGCAAATACATTCGTAGCATCGAGAGTTTCGGAAAATCCGGTCATGAAGCTTCGCGCCGCGGGGCTGAGACCTATATGTCCTGTGATGGCGGTAGTTCCAGTGGTCGTAATCGTCGATTTAGCCAGGATCGCGAAATTTTTGGCGGTTCCGAGCTCTACGGGCGCGGGGCCCAATGCGACGACCGAACCGGTTGTCCAGCTCCAGATATAACTCGACGCTATTGCATTGCCGGCAAGATCTTTCACGCCGACGGTAATCTCCGAAGTATAAAGACTGCCGGGAGCGAGGTTAACCGCGGGCGTAAAGGTCGCTATGGTTCCGGCATAGCTGACAGCGCCTGCCAGGGCGACTCCATCGGTTCCTTTAACCGTAAATGTAGTTAAAGTGATCGTCGAAGTATCCATAGCCTCATTGAAAGTTACTGTGCTGACTCTATTGACCGCAAGATCCACGGCGCCGCTTGTAACGCCGGTAGCGCCGTAAGCGCCCGTGGCGGCAACTATAGGCGCAGCGTTATCAACCGTCGTGAAACTCCATGTGTATTTAGCCGCAAGCGCGTTGCCCGCGAGATCTTTTGCGCCGATGGTTATTTCCGCCGTGTATAAAGTGTTCTGAACAAGACTGCTCGTCGGCGTAAATGTCGCGGTCGTGCCGGCATACCCTACCGAACCCGCTACAACTGCCGCACCCGGTCCCGTCAAAGTAAAAGTGGCCGTGGTAATAGTAGTTAAATCCATCGCTTCGCTGAAAACAGCCGTTGGCGCAGTTGTGAGCGCCACTGCGGTTGACGCGTTAAGCGGAGTTACCGATGAAACCGTGGGCGATATTGTATCCACCGTTTTAAATGTCCATACGTAATCCGCTGCTAAAGCATTGCCGGCAAGATCTTTCACGCCGGTTTTAACCGTGGCGGTATAGGTAACGTTTGCCAGCAGGTTAGCCGTGGGCGTGAATGTAGCCGTCGTGCCGCTATAAGTAACCGCGCCGGAAACCGGAGTCGCACCGGGGCCCGTCAGCGTAAAATTAGTCGTGTTAATGGTTGCCTGATTCATTGCCTCGTTAAAAACGATCGAGGGCGTCGATGTAAGCGCCACGGCGGTCGTAGCGGCGGCGGGAGTAACTGAAGCCATAACAGGCGCGGCCGTATCGGCCGTTCCGCCGGTCGTCCAGCTCCATGCATAATTAGCCGCCATAGCATTGCTTGAAATATCTCTTACGCCTACGGTGATCTCCGATGTGTACAGACTGCCGGGGGCGAGATTAGCCGCGGGCGTGAATGTAGCCGTCGTACCTGCGTAATTTACCGTACCGGTTAAGACGATTCCATCGGTTCCTTTCATTGTAAAGGTGGCCGTAGTGATAGTTAAAGGTTCCATCGCTTCGCTGAAGGTTGCCGAGCTGATAGTGTTTATAGGCAGGCCCGTAGCGCCGCTTTTAACGCCGGTAGTGCCGTAAGTGTCCGTAGATAATATAGTCGGCGCGCTCATATCAGGAGCCGCTCCGGGCTGCGTAACCGTGCCGGATTGAAGTGTGACCGCGGTCTGCGCCATGAGCCTTCCGTTAATGGTCGCTCCGGTGTTTAATGCTATCGATGTTTGGCAGAGGATTGTTCCTTCGAAATGCGCGGTAGTGCCGATGGTCACCTGACCGAATGACTGCCAGAAAATGTTTTTAGCCTGCGCTCCGCCGGCGAGTATAATCCTCGAACCGTTAGCCTGCGTGATGCCCTGCGCTACCTGGAAAATCCAGACATCGTTGGCGCCGCCATCGAGCGTAACGTCGGTGTTAATTAAAACGTTGGTCCCCCATTTGTACAGACCGGCAGATAGTGTGCGTCCGCTGATATCGCCGGAATATAGTTCGGTGAAATCAGGCGTCGCGCGTCCTGCCGCATCGGTATAAGCCGTTTCCATGTCGCTTATAGCGGTAGTCATCTTAGACGGCGTGGGAACCGCATAGTTGGACGCATAAATTTTTCCGGTAATCTGAGGCGAGGTCGAAAAAATATTCGACGGATCCGCCGTTAAAGAAAATCCGGTTATATAAGTTGCCGCAGCCGGGCTGACGCCGATATTGCCGGTGATTACCGAAGGCGAAACCGTGTCGATACCGGATTTTGCCAGAACCGCAAAATCACCGGCAGTTCCGAGGTTTACAGGCAGCGGACTCGAGGCCGGCGTCGTTCCGGTCGTAAAGGTCCATACGTAATTAGCCGCAAGTGAATTACCCGCGGAATCTTTCACTCCGGTAGTGATCGTAGCTGTATATAGCGTGCTGGCTAAAAGATTGACCGCCGGCGTAAATGTAGCGATAGTACCGGTAAAGCTGACGGTTCCCACTACGGCCGTTAAGCCGGGCCCCGTCAAAGTGAAGTTAGACGTATTTATAGTCGAAGAATCCATCGCCTCGCTGAATGTAGCGGTCGGCATCGCGTTAATTATCACGCCGGAGGCCCCGCTGGCTGGAGTTTTGGAAATAACCGCGGGCGCCGTGACATCCGCCGTCGTAAAGTTCCATACGTAATTAGCCGCAAGCGTATTACCTGAAGCGTCCTGAACGCCCGTAGTGATCGTAGCCGTATAAAGCGTACTGCCGCTAAGAACGGCCGTGGGCGTAAATGTAGCGGTCGTGCCCGAGTAGCTGACCGCTCCGGCTACTACCGTTGCGCCAGGCCCGGTTAAAGTAAAGTTAGTCGTATTTATAGTCGAAGAATTCATCGATTCGTTGAAAACGGCCGCGGGTTTAGAATTAACCGCCACGGCTACTGCGCCGTTAAGCGGAGTTACGGATGTTACCAGAGGTTTTGTCGTATCCGGGGCAGGACCGGGATATGGCGTAGTAAAACTCCATACGTAATTAGAAGCAAGAGCGTTACCTGCAAGGTCTTTAGCCTCGATAGTTATAGTGGCGGTGTATTGCGTGCTGCCCGAAAGACTGCTCGCGGGAGTAAACGTCGCAGTGGTGCCGGTATGGGTTATCGTTCCCGCGATTGCATTGGCGCCCTGTTTTAACGTAAATACTTGCGTATTCATCGTTAAAGGGTCCATCTCTTCACCGAAAATAACCGTGAGTATGCTGTTAGTCGCCACATTACCGGCGTTATTAAGCGGAGTAACAGATGTGACTGTGGGCGCGGTAATATCCGGGACCGCTCCTGTCGTATAGCTGAATACATAATCTGCTGCAAGTGCATTGCCAGCAAGATCTTTGGCGTCTTTAGTAACGGTGGTGATATAAAGAGTATTCGGAGTGAGATTAACTGCGGGTATAAAAGTGGCCGTCATGCCGATATAGCCAACCGTGCCCGCCACAGCAGCTCCGTCAGGGCCTTTTACCGTAAACGAATCAATAGTGAGCGTCGCGGGGTCCATCGCCTCGCTGAAAACAACGGTGGCTGATCTGTTTATAGGCATATCCACTGCGCCGCTCGTAGAGCCTGTAGCGCCGTAAACGCCATTGGAAA
>DIVV01000206.1 GCA_002423385.1 bacterium UBP16_UBA6123 | reverse complement strand
CCTTTCTTTTCCCCCGTCGCGGTCCAGTAGGCCTTCGAGCGGCGTTTTACAAATGACGGGAAAGTATAATAAAAAATTGCCGTTAAAAAATACTTTTAAAAAATGCGGATTTATTATATAATATTGTAAGTAAGAAATATAAATATAAAAATAAAAAATAAATAAGTTAAAAAACGATTAATAGTAATATGTGGAGGTAAATAATGGTTCAGAATAGAATTGAAATAGAAATAACTAATTTGCATAAAGTTTTATCGTTAGGCGAGTTAAAATCGTGTCAGGCTGAAGTTTCAAGGCACCACAAAGCGCTTCACGATAAAAGCGGCGCGGGCAATGATTTTCTGGGCTGGCTCGACCTTCCGTCAAAGACCGAGGATAAAATTATCGGCGAATTAGAGTCGCTTGCGGCCGTTATAAGAAAAGAGGCCGAAGTTTTTTTATGCGTGGGCATAGGCGGTTCTTATCTGGGCGCTAAGGCTGTCAACAATTCGTTGAACGAGTTTTTTTACGATAATTATGATAAAGCTCAAAGAAAAAATCCGGTTATAATATTTGCCGGCCAGAATCTTTCCGCCGATTATATGAACTCGCTTTTTAAATATCTTGAAGGAAAAAGCGTTTATGTGAATGTTATATCAAAATCGGGCACTACGACGGAACCGGCGGTCGCGTTCCGCGTTATTAAAAAATATATGGAGGATAGATACGCCAAAGGCGCTAAAGACCGTATAATAGCCACTACTGATAAAGCCAGGGGCGCTTTGAAAAAATTAGCCGACAGTGAAGGTTATAAAACTTTCGTAATTCCCGATGATGTAGGCGGCCGTTTTTCGGTGCTTACGCCGGTGGGATTGCTTCCCATAGCGGTCGCGGGGCATTCGATCAAAAAACTTATCGAAGGCGCAAGAAGCATCGAAGCGCTTACGGCGTGCGACGATATTATGAAAAACCCGGCTTATATGTATGCGGCCTGCCGGTATCTGCTTTATAAAAAAGGTTTTATGATAGAGCTTTTGAGCAATTTCGAACCGGCGCTTCATTACGTTTCCGAATGGTGGAAGCAGCTTTACGGCGAATCGGAGGGTAAGGATAAAAAGGGGATATTTCCGGCCGCGGTCGATTTTACCACTGATCTTCACAGTATGGGGCAGTATGTTCAGGACGGCGAAAGAAAAATATTCGAAACTTTCCTTATGATTGAAAAGACTTCGCAGTTTGCGGTTCCGACCGATCCGGCGAATCTCGACGGTCTTAATTTTCTTGCCGGCAACGACCTTTCGCACGCCAATAAAATGGCTTATGAAGGCACGCGTTTAGCTCATTTAGAAGGCGGCGTACCGAATATGACGATAACGCTTCCTGAATTAAACGAATATTATCTAGGCCAGTTGATTTATTTTTATGAAAAAGCGGTAGCTATAAGCGGTTATATGATCGGGGTCAATCCTTTCGATCAGCCTGGCGTTGAAAGTTATAAAAAAAATATGTTCGCCCTTATGAAAAAGCCAGGGTTCGAATCGGAGACTGAAAGGTTGAACGGAATACTCGCTTCGGCGAATGTAATTAAGGTTTAGTAATTAAATTCAAGTATGTAATTAATAGCTTGGTTAATAATAATAATTAGAGAGAAATAAATGATTGATTTTATTAAATGCGGAAATTGCGGAGCGGAATCGGCGCCAGGCGAGATCGTTTGCCCGGTCTGCGGCGCCGCGTCCGGCGAAAAAAAATCGGCGGCGGGTCAAAGCGGTGCGGGCCGCGGAGGTTTTGCGGCTTCTGAGCGGCCTGAAAAAAGCGCGTTCGCGCCTGCCGGAGATGACGGCCGGGTTAAGCCCGACGCTTTCCGGCCGGCCGAAAGGGATTATTATAGAAACGATTCCGGCGTTGCGAAGCCGCCGCTTGGCGGGGGAGTTATCGCTCTTCTGACTATATTTACGCTCGCCGGTTTTATAATAAGCATCATAGCGGCGGGGATCGCGGCTGTATTATTTGTACTCACCAATATAGGATGGCATCGTTCGAGCCAGGAAGAACGCTTATTAGAATTGTTTATCGTTCTTTGCGGCTATTCTTTCGTCACCGCTTCGTGTTTTGCGGGATCGGCCGCCGGATATAATCTCGGCGCATATATCTGTGTGAGAACGCAAATGGTCAGGCGCGAATTAACGATAATTTCCGTCAGGGCCATGCTCGGCGCATATTTCGCCGCATTTATGAGCTCGGCGGTTTTTACGATTATCGGATTTGTTCTCGGATTAAATTACGCAACACTTGAATTTATAGTTTTTTTAAACGTAGCGGCAGCGATACCTTTTTGCGTTTATGCAATGAGGCGTGTTATGAAAGCCGGCAAAGAAATGTAATAATATTTATATAACGGAGTGACGATGGCTGATAAAATTGATAAAACTAAAGTAGATAGATTAATAAATTATTGTTTAAAACAAATGCTTTTGTTCGACGGCGCGATGGGAACGCAGATACAGGCGCAAAATCCCGATCCGGCGCTTTTTTGCGGTTATGAAGGCTTCGGTGAGCAGCTTAATCTTACGGCGCCGCATATAATCGAAAATATTCATATTAATTATCTTAAAAGCGGCGCTTGCGCCGTTGAAACAAATACTTTCAGCGCCAACGGCATCGTAATGGAAGAATATGGAATCGGCGGCGCGAAAAAAGTTTATGAAATAGCCCGACTCGGAGCTGAAATAGGCGCGGCAGCGGTTAAAAAATTTGCGGCCGCAAATCCGGGCGATTATTTCGTCGGCGGTTCGATAGGGCCTTCGACCAAACTTCCGGGTCTCGGCCATATATCGTTTAAAGGTATGGCGGCCGCTTATAAACCGCAGATCGAAGGTTTGATGGACGGCGGGGCCGATATCCTTCTGATTGAAACCTGTCAGGACATACTGCAGCTTAAGTGCCTTTTATATGTTATAGGCGAGGTTTTCGAACAAAAGGGCGCCGCGCTTCCGGTAATGACTTCACTCACTCTCCAGCAGAACGGCGCGATGCTTGTAGGTACTGATATTTCAGCCATAGCGGCTATTTTAAACGATTACGGCATGGTGACTTCCATTGGTTTTAACTGTGCGCTCGGTCCGTTCGAGCTTGAAAAGCACGTCGAAACGCTTGCGCGCCTTACCAATAAACTCGTTTCGGCTATGCCCAATGCCGGGCTGCCTGAAAACGTTAACGGTAAAACCGTTTACAGGCTTACTCCGGATGAGTTCGCCGGATATATTTCACGGTTCGCTTTTAAATACGGAATCAATATAGCCGGCGGCTGCTGCGGCACGACTCCCGCGCACATACAGGCCGCCGCCAAAGTGCTTTCGACCATAAAACCAGCCGCGCGCAATAATTTGGTAGAACCTTCGGTAGCCAGCGTTTATACCGCCTGGACAAAAAAGCAGGAGCCCCGTCCGTTTATAATAGGCGAGCGCACTAACGCCAACGGTTCAAAGGCGTTTCGCGAGCTTCTGCTCAAACAGGATTACGACGCCATGCTCACGGTGGCTAAAAGTCAGCAGAACGGCGGCGCTCACGCCATCGATCTGTGCGTGGCATATGTGGGGCGCGACGAAATCGGCGATATGCGCGAAGTATCGAAAAGATTCGCTTCCACGGTTAATCTTCCGCTGGTAATCGATTCGACCAATCCTGAAGTTATTGAAACCGCGCTTGAAAACCATGGTGGCAAGTGCATAATTAATTCGATCAATTTCGAAGACGGCGGTGAAAAACTTAGAAAAGTATGCGCCATGGCTAAAAAATATAACGCGGCTTTAATAGCGCTTACCATCGACGAAGACGGCATGGCTAAAACCGCCGCAAAAAAGCTGGCGGTCGCGAAGCGTATCTACGAAATCTGCACGGGCGAATTTGAAATCGCCGCGCACGATATTATATTCGATCCGCTCACTTTTACCATAGGCTCTGGCGACGAAACGTTGAGGGACTCCGCACTTGAAACTATCGCCGCGATAAAATTAATAAAGGAATCGCTTCCGGGCGTTTATACATCGCTCGGCATTTCGAACATATCGTTCGGATTGAAGGCGAAAATAAGGGAAATAATTAATTCGGTCTTTTTAAAACATTGCATAGAGGCCGGCCTCGATATGGCAATTATCAATCCTGCGGGGTTTCTGGCTTATCATAAAATAGAAAAAGACGATCTAATGATGGCTGAAGATCTTATTTTCAACCGGGTTCGCGATGGAAAAGATCCGCTGCTCGACTTTTTGAATTATTTCGACAAAAAGATGTCCGAAGGCGCTTTCAGCGGAGCGGCGCAGAAAGCCGATAAACTTCTTAATTTAACTCCGGCCCAAAAATTGTCCGCAATGGTTATCGATGGCGAGCGCTCCGGCCTCGAAGAGATTGTCGGGAAACTATGCGAATCGATGAAGCCGCTCGAAATAATCAACGGCCCGCTGATAGAGGCGATGAAGAAGGTGGGCGAGCTTTTCGGCTCCGGGGTAATGCAGCTTCCTTTCGTTTTGCAGTCGGCCGAAGTAATGAAGCGCGCCGTCGGTTTTTTAGAAGCCAGGATGGAAAAGGCCGGTTATGAAAAAGCCGGAAAGATAGTGCTGGCTACTGTTTCCGGCGACGTGCACGACATCGGCAAGAACCTGGTGGATATTATTCTTACTAATAACGGGTTCGAGGTTTATAATCTCGGCATAAAAATGCCGATTGAAGAAATGATAGCGGCCTGCGAAAAGAACGGCGCGAATATTATCGGCATGAGCGGTCTTTTAGTTCGCTCTACCGAGGTAATGCGCGAAAATCTAATTGAATTAGAGCGGCGCGGTAAAAAATACGATGTGATACTCGGCGGCGCGGCGCTTACCAGAAAATTCGTCGAAGAAGACCTTACCAGGCTTTACAGCGGCCGTGTTTTTTACGCGGAAGACGCATTTAGCGGCCTTTCAATAATGAAAAAAATATATTCGAATAATTCGCTGGAAAAAGAAGCTGAAATTAAAAAATCGACAGCCAAGCTCGTGAACGCGATTTTAACTCAGGCGGTTTCTCCGGCTGCCGGGTCTGAAATTAAAGTCTGCGCCGACATTCCGGTGCCGCCGTTTTCGGGCCGCCGTGTTTTAAAAAATATAGACCCGGCGCTCGTTTATCCGTTCATTAATAAAATAACGCTTTACCGCGGACAGTGGCAGTATAAGCGCGGCAATACGACGAAAGAGGAATATGATAATCTGATTTCGACCGTCGTGGAGCCGCTTTACGCCAGTCTTACCGAAAAATGCCGTGCGGAAGGGGTGTTTGAATTGAATGCCGTTTACGGTTACTATAATTGCGTGAGTAATGGTGAAACCGTTAAGATATTTTCGCCGGATAACGCAAAGCGTGTCGCCGCTGAACTGAAATTTCCGCGCCAGAGCGTTAAAAACGGGCTTTCGATAGCCGATTTTATAGTGCCGGAAACCTCGGGAGTAAAAGATGTCATCGGGTTATTAGCCGTGAGCGTCGGTAAAAAAATCGGCGAAGAGATCAAAAAATTATATTCAGGCGATAATTATAAACAATATCTTCATTTGCACGGTCTTTCGGTTGAAACAGCGGAAGCGCTCACTGAATATATGCATTTTCTCATTCGTAAAGAAATGGGAATCATCGATGCCGGCGCGCTCGACAACCAGGCCATGGTCCGTCAGAAATACCGCGGATCGCGCTATAGCTTCGGCTATCCGGCCTGCCCCGATTTAAGCATGCAAAAAGTTTTGTTTGACATATTAGATCCGTCGGAAATCGGCCTTGAATTGAGCGAAAATTACGAAATGATTCCGGAACAATCTACCACGGCTATTATAATACATCATCCCGATGCGAAATATTTCGCCGTGTAAGGCTATAAAACGCGGAATAATGTTAATTAAAAACAGGGTAAATAAAGTAAAATTAATTGTTTGACTAAATTTGACTAAATTTAACTAATTTTTAACCGACTCATAAAAACTTTTCAAATCGAGTTTTACGCCTTTAGGAAGAGAGTGCCAGCGGGTATTTCGTATGGCGCCTTCGAGGGCGCAGAGCATGCTGTAACACGGATGGCAGTCGTTGCTTTTTATTTTTAAAAAAGCGTTCTGGCTGCCTTCTTTGATAAGGTCACCGGCGTCGGTTATGCCTATGGCTTTTAATTTGGCGGCTAAGGTTTTACCTATATTCGGAAGCGAGATAAGTTTTTCATCCGCATGCGGCGGCGTGTCAGCGGCTTTCATAATATAAAACCTCCTCGATATTTTTTACGACGGTTAATATTAATTGTGTGATCAGCTCTTTTATGCGGCCGGTTGTATTTTAACTTAAAATTTTACGGAAGGCAATTAAAATTTTGACATTTATTATTTTTACTGTTTTGGGCATCTATTTAAATGGAATTAACGGAGTAAATATCATTTTATAAGCGTTCGAGAGCGCGTCGTTAATTACGATGCGCCCTTCGGCGCGGTAATCTATAGGCTGCGGCAGCGATTTTATATAGCCGATGACCGCGTCGCTTATTTTTATCATCGCGCCGGAATCCTGTTTTTTAGAAGCGAATATCGAATGACCGTCGCCGCCCGAGGCCATATATTCGCTCATCGCTACCTTATATATGCGTGCGCCGTCTATCGCAACGCCGTCGAGCGAGGCGGAGATGAAGGCGTGGTTTTCATATATTACTTTCATGCCTTTTGAAAATTGAAGGAATCCTCCCCAGTCGCCGTCATAGCGGGAAGCCGTCATTTTGAGATCTTCGATAAGTTCGGCGCCGCTTAATTCTATCGTAACGACGGGGTTGTCGTAAGGAGCGGCGGTGTAAATATTTTCATAGGTAATATCGGGGCCTGTTATTGATTCTCTGAAGTTGCCGCCGTTGATTAAGGCTATGTCGGCGTTCGTAAGATTTTTAATGGCGTCGGCGAAAAGATTGCCAAGATTAGTTTCGATTTTGCGGTTATCGGTCATACTGCCGTTTAAAACATTGGCCGTAGAAGCAAATTTAACTTTAACGTTTTCGCCGATCTGTTTTTCGTAAACGCTTACTATGGATTCGATCGCCGGATCGGGGGTTATATCTTCGCCGATATAAGTCAGGCCGCCGTTTTCATAAATATAGCGCGGCGCGCCCGGTAAAAGAGAATCTTTAGGGCATACTTTAAGATTTAAATTGCCGAGATACTTCAGGTAAGCTCCGGTTTGGGCCACCATACAAACTCCGCTCTTATTTTTAACGGCGACGGGCACGGCTACTTCGGTATGAGAATGTCCGCCTATTATGATATCGATTTCTTCAATTTCAGAGGCTAATTTAAGGTCTTCGTTATATCCGATATGCGTGAGGGCTATTATCAGATCGACTCCGCTTCTGAGTTCGACGGCATAGTGTTTTAAAACGAGCGCCGGTTCGTTTACGGTTATTTCGGTTGACAATTTCGGGTTATTGGAAGTTATTTCCGGCGTGTCGATGCCTATGACGGCTATTTTAAGCCCGTTTTTATCGATGATGACATAAGGTTTTATCAACGCGCTTAGAGAGGCGTTAGCTTTGAAATCTATATTAGAGGCAAGCAGAGGAAATGAAGCCTTCGAATAATAGTCGTAGAGCGCGTTTACGCCGCCGTCGAATTCGTGATTGCCGAGGCAGAGTGCGTCCAGGCCGATAGAATTAAAAGCTTCTATATCGGCCGCGCCATGGAAGAAATTATAAAAAAGCGTTCCCTGCACGAGATCTCCGGCTGCAAGAACTATCGATTCGCCGGGGCGCTTTTTATTTAATAGCGTTTTTAAACGTGACGCCCCGCCATAGTATTTTTTAGTCGCGCTGTCTTTAATTTGCGTGAGATGTGAGTGAACGTCGTTGACATGATATACGGATAGATTTTTATAAGGCCCGGAAACGCTCTGCGCGCCGTCGTCGAAAACGCAGGATGCCGTAAATAACATTATCGTAAGCAGTAAAAAAACTGAATATAATTTGTGAAGGCCTGTTATATGCATATTATTTGATATTTTAATTTTTTTCATAGTTCCACCTTTCGTGTAGAATTTAGATATAAAAAGATACAGGTTGCTCATAATAACATATTAAAATCGATTTATCAACCTCGTTAAAGTAATGTTTAATCATTATTGTCGATAGACAATTTATTATTTTTTTGTTATAATAATTATAAATTTTCGGAAAATCCTGAAATTAACTTTAATTCAGCCTGAAATGTTAAAAATAACTACCGAGCTTATTGGCAGACTTGTTTGGATTTGTCTGTAAATATATCAGGACATGCTTAAAGGAAACAAAAATGAAGTTGTCTATTAATGTAAAAATAATAATCATATTTTTTTTGACATTCGTAATTATTTCTTCATTCATGGTTCCTATTATAATAAAAATTTTTTCCGATGATTATATCTCGCATGAAAAAGAAATAATGGTAGAACGTTTAAGCCAATTCAGAAAAAGCGTGGATTATATAATTGATAACCTCGATTTTACCACGAACGATTGGGCAACCTGGGACGACCTTTATAATTTCACAAAAAAGCAAAATAACAGTTTTGTTGAAGAAAACCTTTATTCAGGCGCGGTAGAAAAACTTGGAATTCATTTATTCATGGTTATTGACAATACCGGCCAGATTATTTATTCTACATGTTTTGATGATAAAAATTTTGAAAAAGTTAGAACAGATGACACTATTCATAATTTTTTTCTAAGCGGCGAAAAAATTATAGGCCTGAATTCAAAAGTGAATATAGTAAAAGGTGTTATGAGTTTTAAAGGTAATATGCTTTTATTCGCTTCGCGACCCATTTTAAAAAATAAAGCCGATGGGGCTCCGGCAGGCGCATTAATAATGGGTAAGTTTTTTAAAGGCGATATATTAAAGCAAATACACAGATTAACTTCTTTAAAT
Organism: bacterium UBP16_UBA6123; assembly: GCA_002423385.1. Taxonomy (GTDB): domain Bacteria; phylum Muiribacteriota; class UBA9980; order UBA9980; family UBA9980; genus UBA9980. Next base: position 29,690 of record DIVV01000206.1, on the reverse strand, counting down.
GTGGATTTGATCGATATCGAGACTTTAGCTAATATGAAAGGCAATTATAATATTTTTGAAATTATTAAATCCGAAGGCGCTTATATAGAAATAAAGGATGAGGTCATTAACGGATATTCTTTTTTGAAAGATCCTTATGATAAACCTGCGCATGGATTTAAAATATCCAGAGCGTTAATTATTTATAAACGCGGTTTTTATGTCGTTCGTTATTTTATTACTGTATATTTTTTAATAATAGTGGTTTCTCTCTTTGCCGGCTTCTTTTTTATAAAAAAGTTATTTATAGAAAGACTTTTAACGATTCATAGTAAAATCAAGGCGTCATATAACCATGAAATCGAATTAAAACTTCCCGTTGATGGTGATGATGAAATAAGCGAGCTTGCGGTAGAAATGAACACAATGCTTGTCAAAATTAGTACGACGATTAATGAGTTGGAAGATTCACGCGAATTATTGAAACGAAAAGTTGATGAAGCTAATTCGGCGAACAGGCTAAAAAGCCGGTTTCTTGCTGTAATGAGTCATGAAATAAGAACGCCAATGAATAGCGTTATAGGTTTTTGCGAAATGCTGAATAAAACTAATCTTAATTTTGAACAGAAAAAAATGTTGAATAATGTGCGCACAAGCGGCAAACTGCTGAATAATCTACTGAATAATCTGTTAGATTTTTCTAAAATAGAGGCCAATAAAATAACGATTGATAATATCGAATTTAGTTTGCTAAATATTATTTTTGAAGTTAACGAGTCGATGCTAATCAGCGCTCAAAATAAAAACAATGAATTGGTGTGTAATGTAGATCCAAAAATGGCTTATTATTTGTTTGGCGATCCTCTCAGGATTCGTCAGGTTATATTGAATCTTGTAAGTAACGCTATAAAATTTACTGAAAATGGTAATGTCAATATTTGTGTCGATGTATTATCCGAAACGGATTTGGAATCTAAGGTGAAAATATCGGTAAAAGATAATGGAATTGGCATTAAGAAAGAAAATCATGCAAAAATATTTTCTCCTTTCGTTCAAGCTGAAGACGCTATAGTCAGAAAATTTGGCGGCACGGGCCTCGGGCTGGCTATATCGAACGAACTTGTAAAGCTAATGGGAGGAGAAAAAATAATACTCGAAAGCGCTGAAGGGGCTGGCAGCGATTTTTATTTTATAATTAACTTTAAAAAAGGGGCGTTGTTTTCGGAGAAAGAATTAATAAATTCTTCGAACGAATTGATTAAAGAGTTGCATATCACTAATAACATGCGAATTTTATACGCTGACGATGATTTGCTTAATCGTGAATTGGGTTATAAACTTCTTTTGTCCGCTGGTTTCGATGTTTGCGTGGTTAATAACGGAAAAGAAGCGCTGGCTAAAGTTGAATCAGAAAAATATAATATCGTTTTACTTGACGTGCAGATGCCCGAAGTTGATGGCATAGAAGCGGCAAGAATAATGAGGAAAAACGGGATTAGTCTACCTATAATCGCGGTTACCGCTTCCGTTACATATGAAACTCGCGTCGAATGTTTTGATGCGGGCATGAATTCCATAATTTCTAAACCGCTTAATGTCGATGCTTTTTTAAAAGAAATATCCGGATTTTTGCTGGCGCCGCCTGACAATAACGGGAAGTGTTTTGCGCAAAATGATTCGGCGCGTTCGGAAAAAGTCGATTTTTATGAATCGGCCCGGGCTGGCAATGATAAGGTCAATGCCTTTATCGATGAAGATGAGCCGTATATATGTAATTACAAAAAAGCCTTGCAGAACATGGGGGGCAATAAACAGCTTCTTGATAAGGTTATTGTTCGTTTTTTCGAATCCCAAAAACAATATTTGAGAGATTTCGATAATGCTTTTAGTAACAATGACGTGAAAAAACTCGGTTTTAACGCACATAAACTAAAAGGATTGCTACTTACGATAGGGGCTCAGCGTCTCGTGGAACTACTTTTAAAATTGGAAGCTATGGGTAAAAAAGGAGATATTTCTCATGCAGGCGAGTTGATCGAAGAAGTTAAAACGGAAATCGCCCTCTACAGTGAGAAAATTAAAAAAATTATGAAGGCCAGTTGAATTATGATTAATAAAAACGATGTAAAATTTAAGTAAATAATTGTAATCTCCAAAAATATACAAAGATTAATCAAAACTCAGTCAAGCATAATAATATGCAATAAAAATAATGGAGCCTGAAATGTATAAAAGTCTTTTCATACGGGGTGTCATGCCGATACTGCTTGTGATAGCGCTTTTTATGGCGGCGGCGTTTTTGATAATAATACCGTCGTTCGAGCGCAGCATTATGGAGCAGAAGCGTGAAATGATAAGGGAATTAACTAATTCCGCATGGAACATTCTGGCTAAATTCGAAAATGATGAACGCGCCGGTTTAATTACGCGCGAAAAGGCTCAGGCGGCGGTAATTGAGCAGATACGCAATCTTCATTATGGTGCCGAGATGAAAGATTATTTCTGGATCAATGATATGGTTCCGAAGATGGTCATTCATCCTTATCGCCTGGATCTTAACGGCGCGGATCTCTCTGAATTCCGCGACCCGAACGGCAAAAAACTTTTCGTTGAAATGACGGCGGTCGTTAAAAAAGACGGTGCGGGTTATGTAGATTATATGTGGCAGCACAAAGATGACGACACGCGCATCGTGCCTAAAATTTCATTCGTTAAAGGATTCGCTCCCTGGGGTTGGATAATCGGGACCGGCGTTTATTTATACGACGTGCTCGAAGAGATCAGTTCTATAAAGCGCGGCCTTATGAAAGTATCTATATTTATAATATCGGTTTCGGCGTTCATACTTTTATACCTGCTTTCCGGCCAGTATCGCGCCGAATACGCGAGGATGAAAGCGGCCTCGGCGCTGCGCGAGTCGGAGGAAAAATACCGTACGCTCGTCGAGTCGGCGGGCGAAGGTATAATAATGTCGGTCCCGGGCGGAACTTTATTCGCCAATCAGAATATGCTGCAAAAACTTGGCTATACGCTCGAAGAATTCGCGGCCCTTTCGCTCGGCGAGGTCGTAATCGCTTCGGCGGACGAATTAAAAGACGGCGGGCCGTATTATAAAAAACATTTAAAAGGCGAACCTGCGCCGAAAAGATATGAAGCGTCGCTTAAAACTAAAGACGGCGCGGCGGTGCCGGTTATGCTTTCATTTTCGCGCATCGAGTTTCAGGGGCGCGAAGGGTTAATCGCCGTGGCCGCCGATATTGCGCGAACCAGCCGCAGCGAGCTCGTCCGTGAAAAATTAATAAGCGAGCTGCAGATAGCGTTTTTAAACCTGAATATGCCCGCCGCCGATATGTGTGATAAAACCCCGCTTATCTTTGATTTAAACGATAAATGCGGCGATATTATAGCCGCCATGCGTGAAAAAGGTCGTGAGAGCGCTATTGTTTTAAACGAGACCGTCCGTTCTATAGATATAGGGCCGGGCATGGGCGGCGGCGATAGCGACAGCCGGTTTGCCGCGGCAGGGGATAATTTATTTAATGCCTCGCACATTGCCGGTATAATCTGCGCTCAGGATCTTTTCGAACCCGGCTTTAGCGCTCTTGCCGCCGCTAACCGGCCGGTTTCAGAGTACGCCGGCCTTAAAAAACCCGATTATATAGACTCGAACACGGTTTTCTTCGAAGCGTTTCTGCGGCTCGAAAGTGGAGGTTTCAGGCCACTCGCGCTTGCCTCGGAAAGCGGAGGTTTTATAGGCATTATTGAAAAAAAACATCTTTTGGCCGCGCATAATTATTCGCCGGTTAAATTTTTACGTGAAATATCGCGAGCGTCCTCGCCCGAAGAAGTGATAACTCTTTCAAGGCGTCTGGCCGAACTTGCCGCTATATTCGTGGCTAACGGAATAAAAGCGCTACATGTTAATCATTTTATAACGCGCGCCGCTGACGAGGTTATCGGTCGCATGATCGACTTTGCAATCGAAAAATCGGGGCCGCCTCCGGCTGAATTCGCTTTTATGGTTATGGGAAGCGAGGGTCGTTTCGAACAGACGCTTAAAACCGATCAGGACAACGCCATCGTTTTTGAAGACGTCTCAGATGCGGGCGGCGTCGATGCGGCGGGCGTCAAAAAATATTTCGACGAAATGGGCGGCATGGTCTGCGGCTGGCTTGTGGATGCGGGCTATTCAAGCTGCGCCGGCGGGGTTATGGCTAAAAACAGCCGCTGGTGCCAGCCGCTTTCCGTATGGAAAAAATATTTTGCAGACTGGATCGAAAAATCCGAAGCTGAAGACCTCTTAAAAACAAAGATTTTTTTCGATTTCAGGGCTGCCCGGGGAAAAAAAGAACTCGTTGACCAGTTGCGCGATTCTCTGTGGAGCAGGCTTTCTTCGAATTCGAGATTTTTCTTTCTGCTCGCGCGCGACGTGCTTCGATATGAGCCGCCAGTTGGTCTTTTCGGCAATTTTGTTTCGACGGCTGGCCAAAACTATGAAGCAGCCGGCGCCGGCGCCGGCGTGGAGATTAAAAAACTTTCCGCGGCAGCCGCGGGAGCCGGCATCGATATAAAAGCCGTTATGACTTTTATAGTCGATTTCGCCAGAATTTATAGCTTGAATTCCGCGGTGGCCGAAACAAATTCGATTTCACGTCTTGCGGCCCTCTGCGAAAAAGGCGTTCTCAAGAATTCGAGTTACGAAGAAATGGCGCAGGCGTATTCGTATCTTATGCATCTGCGTCTTGAAAATCAGGTGAAAAAATACCGGGAAACCGGAAGCGCCGATAATAATATCGATCCTTACTCGCTGACTTCGATCGATCAGAAGATGCTTAAAGAAGTTTTTTCACAGATTAAATATTTTCAGGTAAGGTTGAGTTATGATTTTACCGGAATGAGCGAGCGTATATGATACTTATCATAAGCGACGTTCACGGCCGTTTTGGCGTGATAAACGAACAGCTCGAATACGCGGCAAAAGTAATGGGCGAAAATATCGAAGCAGTCGTCGTGCTTGGCGATCTCGGAATTTTTGAATCGAATCTCAAAAAATTTTTCGAGCGTGAAAGGCAGAAATTTATCAAACCGCTTTACTTTATAGAAGGCAATCATGAAGATTTTTCGCGTTTCGACGTCCTGGTTAAAAAATATAGTGAAAACCTTACCCACTGGGGCAAAAGCAGTGTCCAAAAACTCGCCGGCGTTAATTTTTTATGCCTTGGCGGCGCCCGTTATATGGATCTATCCAATACTCCTATGAATTCCGAAATTAAAACTTCGGATATCTGTAACTGTCTTATTCATAGTCCCGCTGAGGCGCAGGTGATAATTACGCATGACTGTCCCGAAGGCATAGGCGTTCCGAATACGCCGGGGCTCGAATTTTACGGGCCGCCCGGTTTCGCCGGAAGCGGCGAAATACTTAAACATTTTAAGCCGCGTCTGTGGCTTTTCGGTCATCATCATAAATGGTTCGATAAAATCATTGACTGTACGGCGTTTCACGGGCTTCCTGAAAGCTGGAACGGGTTCGGGCTTTTGGGGCCGGATCTTTCTTTCAGGCCTGTAGTGAATCTTATCGAAAGAAAATACGAGCCGTTCTGGAAAAGATGGTTCGGCGGATTATAAAATAATGGCGTCGAATTTTTTAAGACCGCTGACCATATTTTGAATAATTTTGTGAAACGCTTATCTGTAAAGCAAAATTTATCTCCGTTGTCCGCGCGGATTAATTTATACTAAATTAATTGAATAGTGATTGAATATTGAGCGATTATGTGTTAGTATAACCGCCTTGTATGCAGTTTTTTAAATATACGCGTCCGGTTGACGGGGCGTTTTATTAAAGCGCTCCAGCTTAACCCGGAAGGCAATCATTGACATAAACTCGATCGCGTGAACTGTGCAATCAAAAAATTATTTAATAAACCAATAAACCAATCAATAAATTATTATGGAGGTAGTATAATGTTGCACGAACCAGCCGCGCAAAGCGGCCACGATCCGTCTTCGTCTTACAAAATGAAACTTGGCATGTGGATGTTTATTTTCTATTCGATATTTTATGCCGGGTTTATCGCCATCAATCTTATATCGCCGATTTCTATGGAAAAAACGTTTTTTTCCGGCCTCAATCTTGCCGTGGTGTACGGTTTCGGATTGATTATAGTCGCTTTGATACAGGCTCTTATATACGACCGCGCCTGTAATTTAAAAGAGAAAGAATTAGCCGGCACGCAGAAAACGGAGGTGAAATAAGATGGAAATGATGCCTTTTTTATTATTCGTTTTCTTCGTAGGCCTTGTACTCGGGCTTTCTTTTTATTTCGCCCGTCAGGCACGCTCCGCCAGCGGTTATTACGCGGCGGGCGGAACCGTCCACTGGTTCGTTAACGGCATAGCGTTTGCGGGCGATTATCTTTCCGCCGCTTCGTTTCTTGGAATATGCGGAATGATAGCGACTGCGGGTTACGACGGTTTTCTTTATTCGATAGGCTATCTTGCCGGATGGATCGTCGCGCTTTTCGTGGTTGCCGAACCTATGAAGCGTCTCGGAAAATATACTTTCACCGATGCGCTCGACGCGAAATTCAATTCAAAGGGAATTCAGCTCGCGGCGGCTATAAGTACTCTTGTAGTATCGCTTTTTTACCTTATACCTCAGATGGTAGGCGCCGGCGTTTTAATACAGCCGCTGCTCGGCCTGCCGCATTACGTCGGCGTAATTCTCGTCGGCGTAATAGTCATTATAATAGTAGCCACCGCGGGTATGACTTCAACCACTTACGTTCAATTTTTAAAAGGCTTTATGCTGGTTATATTTTCGAGCGTCCTTGTTTTTTATATGTGCGGCCGCGGTTTGACTACTACGCCGGATCAGGGCGGTGCGGTGCCGTTTTATGAATATAAAATCATGGCCGCCTCGGAGGCCGGCGATTCGGTAACGCCCGCCGATCAAAGCTATAAAGTATCCGCGGTTAAAGATATTAAAAAAGACCGTTTCGTTAAATTGATGAAAGAAGGCGTAGAAAGCTGGTGGGTAAGACAGCCTGGCGAAACCGCCGCATCGATAAAACTTCGTGAGGCGCAGTTCGTAGCTTTGCGCGCGGACGGTTCTAAGATTATAAACGGCCTCGCTTCCACGGCGGGCGGAAAACTTCGTCAGGTAGGCAATATGGAAGTTATCGCCGGCAAAAAAGGCGCCGAAGCGGATACCGGAAGTCTCAGCCCTATCGAATATTTAGCTAAAGTCGGAAGTCATGACAGCGTCATCGGTTTATGGAAAGACGCTTCTTTCGAGGATGGGACTGATAAAGTAAAAGTTTATTATTCGTATCCCGCGCCCGGTAATAAAGTGATGCGCCCCGGAATGAAATTTAAGGTAGAGGGCAATTTCTGGGAAAAACTCGATTTCGTATCGCTTATGCTTGCGCTTTTCTTTGGAACCGCCGCGCTGCCTCACATTCTTATACGCTATTATACGGTGCCGAGCCCCGCCGCGGCGCGTAAATCGACTATAGTGGCTATCGCCGCCATAGGCTTTTTCTACGTGCTTACGCTTTTTATGGGAATAGGCGCTATGACTCACGGCGTGGTGAACGTGGCCGATAATAATATGTCGGCGCCTTTGCTGGCGCGTTCGTTCGGCACTTTTTTATTTTCGATAATATCGGCGCTGGCTTTTGCGACGGTTCTCGGCACCGTAAGCGGGCTTATAATAGCGGCGTCAGGAGCCGTGGCGCATGATCTTATGGATCGCTACCTGGATATGAAACTCACCGATAAAAGTAAAGTCGCCGCGGGCAAGGCATCCGCTTTCGTAGTCGGCATAATAGCGATTTTTCTTGGAATAATATTTCAGGGAATGAACGTTTCCTTCCTCGTCGGATGGGCTTTCGCCGTCGCGGCGTCGGCGAATCTTCCGGCTATTATGATGCTTTTATTCTGGAAAAAAACTTCGGCGTCGGGTATAGTGGCTTCTATTTTCGTAGGCACGGTATCGGCGCTGGGTCTTATTATGCTCTCGCCGGATATGTATAAAATGTACGGTTTCGATCCTATGACGGCTCCCGTGCCATTCAGCAATCCCGGCATAGTATCCATACCGCTGAGTTTTATCACGATAGTAATAGTTTCGATGTTTTCTGCGAAATCGTCTCCTGTTGAAAGTAATGAACTATCAGGCGCGTAATTTGATCGTATGAAAAATAAAATAAAAGTATGAGTGAATAAACAAAAATCGAATAAATTCTAATAAATAATTGAATTTATTCGATTTTTGTGATAAAATTAATCAAAAAAAAACACGGAGGCAATAATGACAAAACAGGCTACTAATAACAAGAAATCAGAAGCGCCCAGACCGGCGGCTAAAAAATCTTCCGCGCTAAAAACTCAAAAGCCGGCGGCTAAAAAAGCCGTTCTGCCAGTTAAACCCGCGGCGGCTAAAAAAAGTCCTGTTCTAAACTCAAAACCTTCCGCGGCAAACAAAAATGATTTAAAATCACGCATAATTTCAGTTATCGAAAGCGGCGCGGCTTATGCGGCCGTAGCTACCGTCGGTTCTGGAAAAAAACCTTACGTGCGCATTATGTCGCTTAAAAATAAAGGATTGGAATTAGCTTCGGCTACTTTTACGAAATCTAAAAAAGTTTCGCAGATCAAATCAAACAACAGCGTATCGATTTCCATACTTAAAGATCATTCGAAAAAAATGGCCGATTACATTACTATCGAAGCTTCGGCTACTATATGCCTTGACGCAAAAACTAAAAAAGAATTCTGGAGCGAAGGGCTGGCTAATTACTTTAAAGGCCCGGACGATCCGAATTACTGCGTATTGAAGTTCAAACCCTTATCGATAGAATTTAACGACGCAAAAACATTTAAAACCGAAACTCTTTCGTTAACGGGTAAATAATAATTAGAACGGAAAAACTGTTTTGCGAATTTTATTTGCTCTGCTGATATATAACCTGGTATTATATTCGGCGCTTGCGATAGCGGTTTTATCTTCGCCTTTTATCGCTTACAGAATATATAAAACCGGCAAGTACCGCGAAAGCCTTTTTCGCCGGTTCGGCTTGATTAACGATAACGCTCCCGGCATTTCTAAAGACGATAAAGTTATATGGCTGCACGCCGTATCGGTAGGCGAAACGCTCGCTACTATAGAGTTTCAAAAAAAACTTAAATTGGCTTTTGCCGATTATAAGCTGCTGTTCACCGTTTCTACCGAAACCGGTTTCGCCGTAGCGCGCCAAAAATGCAAAAGCGCAGACGCCATTTTATATTTTCCCATGGATTTTCATTTTTCGATAAACCGGTTTATGTCCCGCTTTAATCTGAGCGCGATAATATTGACCGAAACCGAGATATGGCCTAATCTTCTGGCTATATTGCACAAAAAGAATATAGCGTCTTTCATAATTAACGGCAGGCTGTCGGAGCGCTCGTATAAAAATTATATAAAATATTCATTTATATTCCGGCCCGTTTTTTCACTGCTTTCATCCTGCATGATGCAGTCCGCGCTCGACGCGGAAAGAATAATAGCCGCGGGCGCCGACGCAAAGAAAGTTATCGTCGCCGGAAATATAAAATACGACGAAATAAAATCTTATATGAATATCGATTCCGCCGGCGTTTATGAAAAATTCGGATATGGTCCGCGCGACCTTATTTTTGTGGCCGGTTCGGTGCATCCGTACGAGGATGAAAAGGTTGTAGAAGCCTATCTTGAAGTAAAAAAAGATCACCGTGCCCTTAAAATGATAATAGCTCCCCGTAAATTCGATAAAATAAATTCTTTATTCGATTATCTTTCCTTGCGCGGAATCAAATATGAAAAAAGAAGCGAGCTTGTAAAAACCTCATCCCGTCCTTCGTGCGATGTTATGGTGCTCGATACGGTCGGCGAGCTTGTAAAAACTTATTTATTGGCGCGCGCCGTATTCGTCGGCGGCTCACTCGTAGATACGGGCGGCCATAATCTTTTAGAAGCCGCCGTGTTTAAAAAACCGGTATTGTTCGGGCCGTATACGCATAATTTTAAAGAAATGGCGGCGGGTTTTTTAGAATCGGGCGGCGGTATTTTAGTTAAGGATGAAAACGATCTGGCTTCTAAAATAAAACATTTAATCGAAATGCCGGAAGATGAATATCGCGAGCTTTCAGACAGGGCTTATAACGAAGTTGCAAAGCGGACCGGCGCATCCGATAAAATTATTTTATGCTTGCAAAGTTCATTAAATTTTGTTATTATAATGCTTAATTTATTAGATTTTATATAATTTTAGAGTAATAATCAGGTGCTTTTATGAATGAAAACGCTCCGGGTGCCAGGTATGTCATAGGTATAGATCTGGGCGGTACTTTCGTTAAATTTGTCTATGCCCGTTCCGATGGCGAAATATTAATGGCCGATAAAATACCGACGCGGGTATCTCACGGCCCCGACGCCGTATTAAGCGATATAGCCAAAAAAATAGACGAACTTATAGATAGAAACGGGCATGGCCGCCAAAATATCATAGGTTGCGGGATCGGCTGTCCAGGCACGGTTGACGCCGATTTCAGAAAAGTTATATTCGCTCCGAATCTCAAATGGAACGATGTTGACGTAAAATCTAAACTCGAAGAGCTTGCGGGCCTTTCGGTTTATATAGACAACGACGCCAACCTCGCGGCGCTGGGAGAATACTGGCGCGGAGCCGGCCGCGGCGTGAGAGATTTTATATGCGTTACGCTCGGAACCGGTATTGGCGGCGGAATAGTGGTTAACGGAAAACTGCTTCGCGGCGTCAATAATAACGCTGCCGAAGTAGGCCACATGACTATCGATTTTAACGGCGCCCAGTGCGGCTGTTCCAATTACGGCTGCTGGGAAAAATACGCTTCGGCGCCTGCTCTCGTGGCGCGTGTTTTGAATTTTCTTTCAATAAATAAAAATCAACGTTCTAAAATTCCATCCATTATATTCGAGCTGTGTTCAAACGATTTAAGCAAGCTGAACTGCGAATTAATATTCGAGGCGGCCAGAAGAGGCGATCCTATGGCCAAAAGCGCCGTCAATCAGCAGATCGAATTTACGGCCATAGGACTTATCAATCTCATATACATATTTAACCCGAATAAAATTATTCTTTCAGGCGGTCTTTCGGCTGCGGGCGAAGATTTGATCAAACCCGTCATCGATACCGTATTTAAAAAGGCGCCTAAAGTTTCTTTGCGTGATTTTGAAATCAAGGTCAGCAATCTCGGTAACGACGCCGGTTCAATGGGCGCTATTTTTCTGGTTCTTAATGAAAAAAATATACTGGAAATGTAAAAGCGTATAATTATTGCCGGATAGACGGCTGTTTTTATTAGTAAAAAAAAATAAATAAAATAAAATTTACTATTGTTATAAAAATATAAAAAAAGCTATAATTATATATGGCTAAGAGGGTAGGTATAAAGAATAATTATGATCGAGAGGGAATGTGAAATTAAAAATCCTTCGGGTATGCACGCCAGGCCGGCTACTTTATTCGTAGAGCAGGCCAATAAATCCAGGTGCGCTATATCCGTGAGAAAAGGCGACATCGAAGTTAACGGTAAAAGCATATTAGGGGTTATGATGCTCTGCGCCGCAATAGGCGAGTCAATAATTATTACGGCCCGCGGCGATTCGCTCGAGGACGAAGAAAAAATAATTAATGAATTATGTAATTTAATCGATAATAGATTCTATGAGGAGGAATCCGCTTAACGGGTTCATAGTTTTCTCATTCAAAAAAAAAATAAAGAATTATTAAGTAATTTCAGGTTCGGATTTTATTTTTTGTTATATATATTTTTTCCGCTAGGTATGTGAGGGAGGAAAAATGATACTCTGTAAGACTTGTGGCGTTGCAAATGATGATAAGCTGGAAATGTGCTCTGAATGCGGCGCACCTTTAAAAGCGAAGGCGGCCGCGGCTTCCGGCGGCGATCTTGATCTGGACAGCCTTTTAGATCAGCTTAAAACCGACGAACCGGCGGCTAAAGGCGGCGGAGCGAAAAAGCCCGCGGCTAAGGGCGGTTCTCAGGACATGGATTTCGATCTTAACATGGACGACGATCAGATATTTAAAGAGCTCGGCATCGGCGGAGCGAAATCTAAAGGTAAGGCTGCGTCTAACAGTCAGGATATATTCGATGATTTATCCGGCGATAAGCCCAAAGATTCTAAAGCTAAGCCGGCTGATAACGACGATATATTCGCCGAACTCGGTTCACTCACCGATACTAAAAAAGCTCCGGCGAAACCGGCGGCAAAAAAGGCTGACGACGATATATTCGCCGATCTGGATCTCGAACTTGGCGATTCCTCCTCGCCCGCACCTAAAAAGGCGGAAGCGAAACCGGCGGCTAAATCTCCGGCGCCTGCCGCTAAAAAAGATGAAGTATTCGATCTCGGCGATTTTGACGGTCTTGAAATTATGGAGGCCGACGATATAGACAATATAATGGCTAACAAGCAGAAAGAAAAAGAAAAAAAAGCCGATTCGCATGAAAAACCGGCCGCAAAAAAAGAAAAGCCCGTTCTTGCCGATAATGAAATAGACCTCGATCTGGACCTTCTCGATCTTGGCGGTTCCGATCCGCTCGCGGGCCTTTCGGCTAAACCCGAAGCAAAACCGGTTTCGAAACCGGCTGCCGCTGCTAAAAAAAATGATGACGATATCTTTTCAGACCTCGGTAAAGACCTTAACTTAGATTTGAATGAAAGCGGTATCGATATGGCCGGTGACGACGACGTTCTGGCCGAATTAATGGGCGGCCCGTCTAAGGGCGCATCTAAACCCGCCGCGAAACCGGAAGCCAGACCAGCCGCGAAACCTGTCGCGAAGTCTGCGGCTAAACCGCCTGCTGATGACGATCTTGGCCTTGATCTTGGCGATCTTCTGGCCGACGATTCAGCTTCTAAAAAACCCGCTTCTAAACCCGCCGCTAAAGCTGAAGCTAAACCTTCCGATGCTGACGATTTTGACCTCGGCGATCTTTTAATAGACGATTCGTCGTCTAAAAAACCCTCCGCAAAACCCGCCGCTAAAAATGAAACCAGGCCTGCCGCAAAATCAGCGGCAAACGATGATATGGGATTGGATCTCGGCGATATTCTCGGCGGCGAAAGCGGCGGCGATGACGACCCGTTTGCCGGGCTTTTGATCGATTCGGCCAAACCCGCCGCCAGATCGGCTTCTAAACCCGCCGCGAAACCGGCGTCCTCCACAAAATCCGAAGTCAAACCGCCTGCCGGCGACGATACGGGTTTTGATCTCGGCGATCTTTTGATAGACGAGGTTCCCGCGGCGTCGCCGTCTAAAGCTGAAATGAAAACGCAGGTGACTCCGAAGCCTAAAGCTCCGCAGCCGCCTCCGGCCGCCGATATTTCTTTAGACGGTCTGGACGAAATAAATATGGATGAATTGCTTCCGCCTCAGGTGGCCGCCCCCGTTTCGAAAAAACCTCATGCTGCGGCGCCTAAACAGGAAGATGAATTTAAACTTGACGATATACTGGGTTCGCCCGCTCCGGCTGGAAGCTCGAAACAGTCAGCGGCGGCAGCTAAAGCGAAGGCCGACGCTGAAGCCGATCCGCTTAAAAATATAGATTTGAATATAGAAGCTCCTTCAGACGATCTTTTATCAGAATTGATCGAACAGAGCGAGAAACCGAAAGAAGTAAAAAAGGAAGCCACGAAAATAATTACCGAAATTCGCGACGTTACGGATATATTCGGCGGCGGTTTAAGCGGTTCTGAATCTCAGCCAGCGGAGAAAAAATCTTTTGGCGCCGCACAGGCCCCGAATTCTATGAATGTAAGCATGTCGCTCGATGACCTTCTGGGTAATTCGGCAGCCGTACCGCAACCGGTGTCCGCGGCTAAAGCTCCGCAGCCGGCCGCTAAGCCGGTTCATAAACAGCCCGATTTCAGTTTCGACGATTCGTCCACGTTAGACGGTTCGTTAGACGATTTGATCATGCCGCCCGCGCCGCCCGCCGCATCCGCTTTAAAGCAATCCGCCCCGCCGCAGGCAAAGCCGGCTGCGCAGTCTCCGCCTCCTGTCGAACAGCCTGTTTCTTTCGACTTTAATCTCGGCCCGGATATTGTGCAAACGCCTCCTTCTCAGCCGCCCGTGCAGACGCAGGTTCGGCCAGCCGCGGCGCAAACGCCCGCGCAGCCTGCCGGATTCACTCTCCAGGTGCCCGTCGTTAACGTTAATACCATGACCGAAGCGCCTTCGACTGGTTCGTTATCTCCGGCTTCTTCTTCGCCCGGCGTTGCGGCCGATCAGCAGCAGCCGCCGGTCCAGGCCTCCGCCGCGGCTTCAGCTAAACCGGCCGGCGGCAAGGTCGCCCTTATCGATATGCTTTCAGACGATGTGGCCGAAGAAGAAGAAAAACTCCAGCCTCAGTATGAAACTATTTCCCAGCTAAGCGTTTCGGGTGAGATCAAAGCCGAAGAAGAAAAGAAAATAAGCGTCGATGAATTAATCGAAATTCTTTCGGCGGCGCGTTCTCAGGAAGAAAAGCATGAAATCGTGGAGCGTCTCGGCCTGATGGCGGACGAAAAAGCGGTCGCTCCTCTGGTTGAATTACTATCGCAGACCGATAAAGATTTAAAAGAAACCGTTATAGACGCGCTCGGAAAAATCAAGAGCCCGCTGGCCGTCGAGCCGCTTATAAGAGCGCTGACCGGCGAAACCGACGATATGGATATGTGCCTGAATATAGTTAAATGCCTGGGCAACATTCGTTCCGATCAGGCATCGGACCTTTTAATTAAACTTCTTAAAAATAAAGATGAAAATTTAGTTTACTATTCCTGCGAAGCCCTCGGAAAAATTGGCGGCGGCAAGGTAGTAGGCCCGATAAGCAAACTTTTGAGTAACGATTCCGAAGACATAAGATACATAGCGGCGAAAAGTTTAGGTGAAATAAAAGATTTCGCGGCTACGGAAAATTTAATAGGCGCGCTTCGCGACCTTTCCGCGCAGGTAAGACTGGCGGCTACCGAAGCGCTCGGGCGTCTTGAAAACGATACGACGCTCGATTATATTATTGAAATGTTAAAAGATCCTGAAATAAATATAAGGGTTTCGGCCTGCTTCGCGCTTTCAAAGATGCACTCAGACAGCGTTGTAGCGGCGCTGATCGAACAACTCGACTCCGAATACGAAAGCCTGCAGAAGATAGCGGCATTCGCTCTCGGCGAAATAGGTTCTTCGAAGGCCGTAGATAAACTTTGCGTTCTGCTCAACCATCAGAGTCTCGAAATAAAAGGCGCCGCTATCGAGGCGCTCGGTAAAATTAAAAGCCCCCTGGCTATCGAATATCTTAATTCCGGCGCGTTTAACGACGACGACGAAATCAGATTGGCGACGGCCTCCGCTCTCGGTGAAATCGCTGACGAATCCTGCATTTCCCCCCTGGTCAAAATGCTTATGGATAAAAACGAGGACGTTCGTGAAAAAGCCGTATGGGCGCTCGGCAGGATAAAATCGTTAGCGTCGGTCGAACCGCTTATTAAAGTTTTAAACGATCCCAATGAAAAAGTCAAAGTCGGCGCCATCGAGGCTCTCGGCCGGCTTAACGATCCGCAGTCGATCGGTCCGCTTATCGGATGCCTGAGCGATACGGCCGAAACCGTCTCCGAAAAAGCTTTGTGGGCTTTGATCGAAATCGGCGATATGGCGGTTTCGGATCTATTGAAAATACTCGATATTTACGATGATCAGCGTGAAAAAGACAACGCTTTCATACAGCATAAAGTAGTCAGGATTCTCGGTAAAATAGGCAACAGCCGCGCAATAATGCCGCTTATAAATTTAGTCGATCATTCCTCGAAAGATATGGTCAAAGTGGTTATGGACGCGTTAGTAGCTATAGACGAGCATATCCAGAAACTATACGAAGAAGATATAATATTGAAAGAAGCTCTTTCGTGGAACCGTTTCGCTATCGCCAGAACGCTTTATGTATATAAAGACAAGCGCGCGGCGGGACACCTGGTTTCTATAATAATAAGCACTCTTAATGAGCGCGACCTCAAGAAACTCGATATGGATAAACCTCGAAATCAGCTTATATTCGAAATATTCCCCGCTATCGCTAAAAACTGCTGCGAGCTTCTCGGCGTAATAGGCGATGAAAACACCGTTAACGCGCTTATGAACGCTTATAAAAATGCGGACGAGCAGACTAAAAAATATATAGTTTACGCTCTCGGCCTTATAGGAATTCCAAAGTCCGTAACCAATCTCATCGATATATTAAAAGATGAAAAATCTCCTGTCGGCTATAAAAATGTCGCGTTTTCATTAAAGCGCATTTCCGACGAAAAATTGCTAGCCAATCTTCAGCGTCTTTTAACCGAGCAGTCTTCATATATAAAACAGGCCGCGGCTTATACGCTCGGCGTAATCGGCGATCCGAAATCGATCAATTTTTTAATAACGCAAATTAACGACGGCAGCGAAGATGTCAGAAAAACCGTTATAGAGGCTCTCGGCAGAATCGGCGGCGATTCGATAATAGACCCGCTTTCTAAGATGCTGCGCGATGCTTCCGACGCGGTGCGCGAAACGGCCGTTAAGATAATGGGCGGTCTCAATTCGCCGCGTGCTCTCGATCCTCTTACGCAGGCGCTTAAAGATTCCGCCGAAGCCGTACGCATCAGCGCGATACACGCTCTCGGCAGGCTTAAAGACAACCGCGTTCCGATGAATCTGCTCAGGCTGATTAAAGACGCTTCTGAAAAAGTCCGTGAAGCGGCTATATTCACTCTTGGTAATATTAAAGATCAGCGCGCCGTCGATTCATTGATCGAAGCGCTCGCCGATTCTTCCGAAAATGTCCGCCGTCAGGCGGTAGAGGCCCTCGGTAAAACCGGCGCTCTCGCGGCGGCGATTCCGCTTTTAAATATGCTCGTTGACGCTAATTCGCTGGTGCGCATAAAGGCTTTTGAAAGCATCAAGAATTTGGGCGACAGGGCCGTTGCATATTTAATCGAGGCGCTGAAGCATTCCGAAGAAAATATACGCCAGCAGGCGACTATGGTATTGTCTAAACTTAAATATCGTTCGGCCGAACAGCCTTTAATTGCAGCGCTTGGCGATCATAACAGTTTCATGCGTGAAAACGCCGCGGAAATACTCGGTCAGATGCAGTCTAAACTTTCCGTCGAGCCCGTCGTTATGCTGTTACGCGATAAAAACAGGCTGGTGCGTGAAAAAGCCGCCATGGCGCTCGGCGAAATCGGCGATATCCGCGCGATAATACCTCTTAAAATGTCGCAGATGGATCAGCATAAATCGGTAAGAACTATGGCCGGCGCCGCCCTTGAAAAAATTACCGCTAAAAACCCGATTAAATTTCCGGTTTTTTAACGGCGTCGATTAAAGATCCGGCGCGCGCGGCGAAAGGTCATCTTTTGCGAAGCGCGCCGCGGTAAACGTAAAAACTCGGCGGATTATAATGGCGATAAATAAAATAATAAATATATTACATCCTAAAATATGGTCTTATAAAAATTATTATAAGGCCATATCGTCTTTTTCGCTGCTGTTGATATTATTAACCGCGGCGGCTGTTATCGGCGGCGCATATTACGGCGCCCATAAGGCGCTCGAAAAAATAGACTCTCTGCCTCTTATCGCCGCTCCGCTTAAAGGCCATCTTTTTGGTATGGCCTGTTTTTCTTTCTTCTGCATGCTGTTTTTGAGTTCGATGATATCGTCGATGTCAACGCTCTTTACTTCGCGCGATCTTTCCCTGCTTTTTTCGATGCCGCTTTCGCATACTCATATTTTCATATCTAAGTTTATCGAAACTTCTTTTTTTTCGGTGACAAGCGCTTATATCATATTCACGACTTTTCTTCTGGCTTATAATAATTCGTATCCGGCCGGCTCGTTTTTTTCTTTTATAGCGGCCCTGGCCGCGGCGACTCCGTTTTTTTATATAATGCCGTCGGCGCTCGGCTGTCTGGCTTCGCTTATTATATCAAAAATTTTTCCAGTGAATCGCGCGCGAAAAGTAATCTACTATTTATTGATTTTTTTATTGATTTTTTTAATAGTTATGTTCCGCGCGCTCGAGCCTGAAAAACTTTTATCGGTGGAAAAACTCGAAGTATTCGCTAATTATCTGATGTCTTCGGCGGCGCCTAAATTCGAAAATTTTCCCTCGTCATGGATAAGTTCGGCCGTCGAATCGATCTTTAAAAATTCCTATGACTCATTTTTTATGCTCAATCTTGCGGCCGCCTACATTTCAACGTTTATCAGCGCGGTTTTGTGCCTGGCCGCAGCCCGTATGAGCTATCACGAAAGCTATCTGAAATATCAGCAGGAGCAGGAAAGTAAAAATGGCATCGAAGCTAAAGTATTCGGTTATATATTCGATCCTTTATTAAATATCATTAATATAATATATTTAAAATTTTTAACGATTCTTCCTCCGGGGCTTGCTTCCATATTAGATAAAGACGTTAAAACATTTTTAAGGACTCAGACGCTTATCGTGCAGAGCTTTATGATGATTATAGTCACCGCTTTTTATCTTTATAATATAACGCTGATGCCGGTTGCCACAAAAACCCTTCCAGCCGACATTATAGATATGTTCGGCTTCGCTAATATAGGAGTTATTTCGCTTATCGTGACTTCTTACGCGATAAGGTTCGTTTTCCCGGCGTTTTCGCTCGAAGGCAAGGCTTTTTATATAGTTAAAACATCACCGATCGATTTAAGTAAATACCTGCGGCTTAAGTTTTACACGAGCCTTATTCCTATGATGATTTTCGCCCTCGTTTTATGCGCGCTTTCCAATTATTTTATGTCGATAAAGCGCACGCTGCTGCTGCTTTCATTTTTCGATACCGTTGTTTTGACTTATTTTATATGCCATTTCAACTTATATATAGGAATTATTTTCCCTGTGCTCGACGCGTCGGTATCTGAAATCCCGGCGAGTTTCGGCGGTTTTGTGACGATGATAATATGCGCGGCTTATGCGGCTCTGCTTCTTTCTTTTCAGGCTGTCCTGTTTTACTTTGAATTTTTTATGAGATATAACATGGAATTCTCGGCTTTTAATATATGGGAATATTTAATTTTGCTGATAACTTTTTCGGGACTCGCGGCGTTTACCGTCATAGGCTATATTCTTCCTAAACGGCTTGCCGCGGATAAGATGGTTAATTTTTATGAGGAGATTAAAATATAGATGCTCGAAGTTAAAAATTTAGTTAAAAAATACGGCGATTTCACCGCCGTTGACGATATTTCATTCGATATAAAGCGCGGCGAGATATTCGGGTTTTTAGGCCCGAATGGCGCGGGAAAAACTACGACGATTAAAATGATGACGGGACTTTTAAAGCCTACTTCAGGCGAAATATTAATTAACGGAGTTAATCTTCTGGCGGAGGAGAAAAATTTCAAAGAAGCCCGCGAGCGTATCGGCTATATTCCCGATACGCCGAATGTTTATGAAAAATTAAGCGGCTGGGAGTTTTTAAAATTCGTCTGTGATATTTTCGAGCGCGACTGGAACGAATCGAAAGTGTTGGCTGCCGAATATCTTAAGAGGTTCAACATTTTAAGGGACGCCGATTCGCTTATTGAAACTTACTCTCACGGCATGCGCCAGAAATTAGTTTTTACTTCGGCCCTGATACATAAACCCGAGTTTATAATAGTGGATGAGCCGATGATAGGCCTGGACCCTAAAAACGTTAAAGTAGTCAAACAGATATTTAAGGAAATCGCGGCGCTCGGCGGTACGATTTTTTTATCTACCCACACTCTTGGCGTCGCTGAAGAAATTTGCGATAGAGTGGCTATAATTTTTCACGGCCGCATAATCGCGCTTGACCGGGTTGATAAAATAAAAAAATATGCCGATAATGAAGATGAAAAAAAATTAGCGGGAAAAAATCTGGAGGAAGTGTTTTTAAAATTAACCGAGGAAAGTCAGGAGGAAAATTGATTATCAGCCGGTCTTCGGTGGCTGTTGCGCTTAAGAAAAAGAAAAAACTCGAAGGTTAAAAGCTAAATTAAAAATTAGAAAGAAAAAAGAAAAAAGCGCCGAGTTTTATGTTGACATTTACTCTATATTAGGGTATTATATCATATGTGTCAAATTTTTGCGACTCTGAAGGAGGAGTTTATTCTTATGTTAAAAAGGTTATTTGTAGTAGGTTTGATTTTAGCGTTTGTTCTTTCATTAACGGGTGACGTTTTCGCCGCCGGCGTTAAATTACAGTACGACCTTAAAAAAGGCGATTCGACGAAGTATAGAATGAAAATGAAAACCACGACCTCGATCGGCGCTCTCGGAAGAGTAGAAAAAATGGATACCGATACCGAAATGCACCTCGTTCAGAGAGTTATCGACAGAGACGAAAAAAACGTTATGTACTTGCTCACCTCGATCGAAAACGTTAAAACGATAATCAACGGCACTCCCGCCGCCGACAGCATTAACAAACAGGCCGAACAGGTATTTACCATGCATATGGAACCGTCGGGCAAAATCCTCGATACTCAGGGTTTAAAAACTGAAATGTCAATGCAGCAGATGCAGCTTGCTTTTCCGGGCGAGCCTGTCGATATCGGCAAAAGCTGGGAAACCGTTCTTCCGGCTACCGAACAGATCCCTACCACTTTGAAAATGACCTACACCGTCGATAAATTCGAAAAATCACAGGGTTTAGACTGCGTGGTCATCAAATCGAAAGTCGTTTCCGAAGCGTCCAAAGGCGGCGTAGTTTCACAGCTCGACGTTAACGCCACCGGCCAGATTTTCTTCGCCTATAAAGAAGGCAAAATCGTTAAAAACGCCGTTACGGGCACTTTCGGCTCAGTAACCAACCAGGTTATCGAAGGCAAAACCGAGCCCATCGTTACTAAAGTATTAGTTGATCTCGTAATGGATATGGTAAAATAATAAAGGCCTTTATTCAAAGTCTGAGGCTTTTGTATTTAATTTAACGGAGGGGCTCTTTTAATGGATATAAAACTCGAAACCGTAAATAACATAACCATTTTAAATGTTGAGGGCGATATTTTCGCCGAAGATTCAATGAAGTTAAAAGATGCCCTTGATAAACTGTTTCAATCAAATAAAATAAAGGTTATTTTAAACCTCGATAAAACTAATGTTATTTCATCCGTCGGCCTTGGCGTAATACTCGCCGCCCTGATTAAATTCAGGAAATATTCGGGCGATATATGCCTGTGCCTGGTTAAAGACTTCGTTAAAAAAGTCTTGAAAACGACGAAAGTCGATAACATAGTCGAGGCGTATGACAGCGTGGCCGCGGCCGTCGAGGCGCTGTCGTAAAATATAATTAAAGCATTGAACTCTATTAAGTAAACGGCAAAAAAAATATCAAGGCGGTCTTTATCGTCTTGATATTTTTTTTAGACGGCTGAAAGCGATGTTTATAAATAAATTAATATCGGCGCGATTGCGCGAATAAAATAATATAATCAGGAGTTAAAAATGGCAGTTTCATCAAAGAAAACAGTTTCAAAGACTAAAGCGACCGCAAAGCCGGCTGCTGCCGCGCCTGTAAAAGCGGCCAAAAAAACGGCTTCCCCTGCTTCCGCTAAAAAAAGCGGAGTTGAAAAATCCGGCGCCGCTTCGTGCGGCTGCTGTTCTTCGCACGATAGCCACTCGGTCTGCGGCGAAGAAAAAATAAATCTTGGCGTATTTTTCGGCGGCCGTTCCTCCGAGCACGAAGTATCGCTGGTGTCGGCAAAAACTATAATCGATGCCATCGATAAAGATAAATATAACGTGATACCGGTCGGCATTACCAAAAACGGCAATATGGTATATTTAAAAGATTCGCTCGACCCCGTTAAAATTATTAAAAACGGCGTCCATGCTATTTTTATAGCGCAACCCGACGTCAGCCATAATCTATGGATAATAGATGAAAATAATAAAGGCGGCATTGAAGTCATTAATATCGAAATAGCTTTTCCGGTCCTGCACGGCCCGTTCGGTGAAGATGGAAAGGTCCAGGCGCTTTTTGAGATGGCCGCCATACCATATGTCGGTTCTGAAGTGCTCGGCTCGGCCGCGGCCATGGATAAATCTATTATGAAAAGCCTTTTTATGTCTTACGATCTTCCTATAGTTAATTTCGTTTATTTTACCGGCCACGATTATAAACACAATAAAAAAGAGGTAATAAACACCATTAAAAGTTCGCTGCAGTTGCCCTATTTTGTCAAGCCGGCAAATCTCGGCTCTTCCGTCGGAATTACGAAAGTTAATAAAATAACCGAGCTCGAAGCCGCGATTAAAACGGCAGGTCAATATGACAATAAAATAATAGTTGAGCAGGGTCATCAAGTGCGTGAAATAGAAGTTGCCGTTATGGGAAATTTCGAACTTATCGCGGCCGAACCCGGCGAAGTTATACCAGCCGCCGATTTTTACGATTACAACGATAAATATAAAGCCGGCAAGGCTAAATTCAATATACCCGCTAAACTTCCCGAAAAACAGCTCGAAGATATTAAAGAATTAGCTCTGGCTGCATATCGCGCCGTTGACGCGAAAGGTTTCGCGCGCGTGGATATGTTCGTCGATAAAAAAACACAGGAAATATACGTTAACGAAATCAACACCATTCCGGGTTTTACCTCTATTTCGATGTTTCCTAAAATGTTCGAAGCCTCGGGAATGACCTACAAGCAGATTGTTGAAAAACTTATCGAATACGCCATAGAGCTTTTTGAAGCAAAATGCGCGTTGAAGGTTTAAAGGCTTGGCGGCAGGCGAATAAAATAATGTGAAAGGGGCGCGCAGGGCTGCGCGCCCGCTGTCGCTTTAAAGCAAAACGCTTTCGAGCGCGTCGACTAATTCTTCGACGGTAAAAGGTTTTGAGATATAGGCGGCCATGCCGCTTTCAAGACAACGTTTTCGGTCGGACTGGCGGGCATAAGCCGTCAGCGCGATTATCGGCGTATCGGCGCACCGTTCGGCGCATATTTTTTTGATGGCGGCTGTAGCTTCGAACCCGTTTACTTCGGGCAGTTGAATATCCATTAAAATAAAGTTGTATTCGCAGGTCTTGAATTTTTCGATCGCGAGCTTTCCGTTGGCGGCAATATCGGAAGCTATGCCGAGTTTTGCGAGCATAAGCCTGCACAGGTAAGCGTTAGCGTAATTATCTTCGACTATGAGCGCTTTTTGGTTGGCGAGCGCCTTTAATTTACCGGTTTTTTCGCCGAATTCTTTTTTTTCGAAAGATTCTATTTTACCATGCTTATCGAATTTTAAAAAGACTTCGAAGGTCGTGCCTTCGTTTAAAGCGCTCTTAACTTTGATAGTGCCGTTCATTAAATTAAGAAGTTTTTTAACTATAGAAAGTCCGAGGCCGGTGCCCTGATATTTTTTAGTATTCGACATATCGAGCTGGTTGAATATTTGAAAGATGTCTTTTAGCTTGTCTTCGTGCATGCCGATGCCCGTGTCGCAAACGTAAAACTTAAGGGCGATATCGGTTTTTGTTTCGCATAATTTTTCGACGCCGAATTTAACGTTTCCTTTTTCGGTAAATTTTACGGCGTTGCTTAATAAATTCATAAATATCTGCTTGAGTCTCAAATTGTCGCCTGTAACGATGGAGTTCACTCCCGCATCGAATTCGAAGATGAAATTTATGCCTTTTGTGTCGGTTTCTTTTTTAAACTGGACCATAAGCGCGCTCATAAAATTAAAAATATCCATGTCGTTACGGTTTAGTTCGATATGGCCGTTTTCAATTTTGGATATGTCGAGTATATCGTTGACTATCTGCAATAAATGCTTCGCGGATTGCGATACGATGCCGCAGTAATCTTTTTGTGTTTCATCGAGACGACTTTCGCTTAAAAGATTTATAAAACCGACTATGCCGTTTAGCGGAGTGCGCAGTTCGTGGCTCATATTCGATAAAAATTGCGTTTTAACCACGCTCAGCCGTTCGGCTTCTTCCTTAGCGGCCAAAAGCGCCTGCTCCGCTTTTTTGCGTTCGGTGATATCGCGGCCTACTACTATTAATCCTTTGCGGCCGCCGTCATGCTTAAATGTAGGCACTTTGATTACGTCAAATACCTTTTCGGAGCCATCGGGCAAAGGTATGGTTTCATCTGTTCGTGTGGCGACGCCGGCCTTCCACGATGCTTCATCGGTATCTTCGCAGGTCAAAAAAGCGTCGCGATAAAACGAGCTGTGACAGGCGAGTTCGGAATCTTTTTTTCCTCTGTAATCGACGCCTTCAAGCTGAAACAGCTTTAAATCGAAGGCATTCGCCTCGAGCCAGCGGCCGCCGCCGTCTTTAAAGCATACGATATCCGGCATGGCGTTTATAAGCGTTCTTAAACGCTCCTCGTTTTCGCGGAGTTTTTCTTCATTTTTTTTTATTTTGGTAATGTCGTGAACGGTAACTAATAAGTAAATAACGCCGCCTATTGTTATGGAACGTGCGCTTATTTCAGTCGGGAAAAGTTCGCCGCTCTTTTTTTTGGCGATCCATTCAAAGGTGTGCGGGCCTTCGCTAAATGCCTTTTCGAAAGCGGCGCGCGAGTTTTGTTGATTATATTTTTCGTCGTTAAGGCTTAAATCGGCTATATTAAGTTTGTTGAATTCTTCTGATTTATAGCCGTACATACGTGTGGCGGCTTCATTGCAGTCAACTATATTATAAGAGCGCGAATCATGGATGAATATCGCATCGACAAGTGAATTAAAAACGGTTTTAAAATACTCACGGCTTTCTTTTGTTGCGAGGAGCTGTTGCTGAAGTAAAGCGTAATTTGTAAGTTCGTCGAATTCTTTTTCCATGTTTACCTCTTTATCTCGCGATATTTATATAATAACTAAAAAAAACAATAGCCGGATATTAAAATATTTATTATGAACTTTACGGATAATTATATAACATCTTTATCTGAATGTCAAATCAACATATCGTTAATTAGAAAAACCATAACGACCGGTGACTATCGACTAACAACCAATAGGGCGCCAGACGAGAATGCCCATTTCCATTACGGTTTCATGGGAGATTTCCGTCGAATCCTTGTAATTTTCGTGCAAAATCTCGTCTATCAGCTCGATATCCGCTTTAATTCCATTTATTTCTAAATGCCAGCACATATCTTTGATCGCGTCTTCGCGCGGGGCAGTGCTTATCCACGAGTTATCTATAAAATCAAGAGTATGTTGAATTTTGAGGGCGTCCAGCTCCGAGCTTAAATTGACGGCGGAAAAAGGGATGGCGAGTTTTGAGCCGTGCGCGCTAAATACCCGGTCGAGGATTTTATTTTCGCGTTTTCTGCCCCACGCGACGCAAACGCAGTGCTCTTTAGCGCATGAATTCATTTTTTTTATCGAGTCGGCCGAATTGATGGCTGAGGTCATTGCCGCCCATGCGACATCGAATGATTTTAGCCAGCCGTTTTTTTGAATATCTGCGTCGCGCCAGTCGCATACGAGCGTTTCGACATTGGTAAATGAGTATTTTTGAGAAGTTTTAATAAGGGTTTTCACCATTTCATCTGAAATATCCGTCGCTACGACTTTTTTAGCTTTTTTAGCGAGCGTCAGCGTGTGACGGCCCGTGCCACAGCCTATATCGATTATTTTTTTCCCGTCGATTACGACCCCGCGTGATTGAGCTATATTGAGTATCGAGTGGATAGTTTTCATATCCTCGATATCGGTTTCATCGTACACGGGAAAATTTTTAGCTTTTTGACTCCATAATTGCCCTTCGTTTACCATTAAAATTCCTCTTTCTTTTCTTTAATATCGTCTTCAATTAAGGCCTCTACAAAGCCGTGCTCATTTTCGGTTTCGTTATTTAAGGCCGCTATATCTTCTTTTTCAGGAATTTGAGTTTCTGGCGGGGCGGAATCGCCGTCTTCAACTAAATGGTCGCTATGGATTCGATCGCCGTCTTCAACGGAATTCTTGTTATCAACGGAACTGCCGCTTTCACTTTCACTTTCACTTTCACTTTCACTTTCACTTTTGCTTTCGTCGTCTTCTCTAACTTTGCCATCGCCATCGCCGTCGTCGGTATTTGCGCCCGTGCCGCCCGTGTCTGCGTCGGTTTCGTTGATTTTGATTTCGTCGTCGTTAAAGTCGAACGATTCCTGATTGGTGTCTTCGAATAATATGTTAGCGCCTTCTTCGCGGTCTTCCGATAAAAGAGCGTCGAGGCGCGCCGTGTCGATTTCGATGGATTTAAGATAGTTTTTAAGTTCGTTCATGCTTTTGATGCCGAAATACTTGAAAAAATCTTTGGAAATACCGTATAGCTTAGGGTTTCCGGCTATTTTTTTGACGCCGACCACTTTTATGAGGCCGCGCGAGTAAAGCGTATTAATAATTCCGTCGGAATTGATTCCGCGCACTTTTTCAATTTCCTGTTTCGTGATGGGCTGTTTGAAAGTTATGACCGAAAGCGTTTCAAGTGCCTGGTATGATAACTTCGTTTCGCGCGGCGCCACGAGCAGCTCGATATATTGAAAAAATTCAGCTTTAGTTCCCAGGCGGAAGCCGTCGGGATCTTTGATAAGCTGAAACGCCGTCTGGCGCGTTTGAAGAATCTGGCCGTACTCCTCGATTATTCTAGTGGCTTCTTTGGTTTCGACTTTTAAAATATCGGCTATTTTCGAAGACGACAAAGACGCGGGCGAAACGAAAAGCAATGCCTCTATTATCAGGTGCTCTTTTTTCACTTTAATTTAACCCCTTAAGCGGCGGCGAATTGCGCCGAAAAATTATTTTTGATTATAATTTCGGAAAAGTTATTTTCCTGTTCGATAGATATTTTTTGAAGTTTTGACAGCTCTAAAACCGCGAGAAAAGTCATAACGGTTTCATGGCGCGTTTCGCAAAATTCGAGCAGGCTTGAAAATGTTGATGCCTCGCTTATTTCGGTTAAATATTTAAGTATCTGCTCGATTTTATCTTCGACGGAAATTTTTTCAACGACGATGCGCTGGAATTTTTTGTCTTTAATGCCGTTGACGACGTTTTTAAAAGCTTCGGCCAGGTTGAATATATTAAGATCGTCAGTCAGAAGGCTCGTTTTAGTTTCGAGTTTTACCTGCTTGAACATAATGCGGCTGTTGGCCGATTCGCATTCGCGAAGTTTGTGCGCCATATCTTTATATACCTTGTATTCTTTGAGCTTATTAACCATATCTTCCTGCGATTCGAAGTAAAAGGGCGCCGCTTCATCGTCGGATTCGGGCATGTCGAAATCGCCGCCGGGCATCTGCGGGTGAAGGTAACGGTCGTATTCGTTGGCTTTAGGAAGCAGCGACTGCGATTTCAGGCGCAGCAGCGAGGCGGCCATTACTAAAAATTCGCCGGCTATATGAATGTCGAATTGCTGCATTGCATCTATCAGCTCGAGATAGCCGCTAGTAATTTTAGCCAACGGTATATCGTTCAAGTCGAGTTTGTCTTTTTCGATAAGGTGGAATAAAAGATCGAAAGGCCCTTCGAATGCGGGTAATTTTATATTATATTCCATGATAACGTGCTCCTGTAAACAGTTTACTTAGAATCATCGGCCAGCGTTTCGCGAAGCGAAATATGGTCGTTGTCGAATTTTACTTTTAAATCTATATAATCGGTGCGTTTTTCTATTTTGTACTCCGGCGGCATGGTTATTTTGGCGTGAACGTTCAGTGTGGCTATTTTGCCGGGGTCTTTTTTAAATTTGAGCTCTTCTACATGCTCTGAAATTATGGTTTCGTTGCCGTCGCAGATTTTTATTAAAATATGCGACGAGCCGTAGCGGTTTTTTAAATATTTTGGTTCAACCGAATTGGGGTCTTTTTTTAAATAATACTCGATTACCGAGCTTTTAGCGAAAGGCTCGACAAGAAAAATTTTGAATTTGATGCGCTCGAACCCGTCGCTTCTTTTTTGATTTTCGTCAATTAATTCGACTTCATTAGGCTTGGCTTCTTTAAATTTTTCGCCGGATACCCACAGGTCGGAATTCTGATCGTAATAAATCGCCGGGTTTATTCTTTTTAAATCGTAATAAATGTGCGACATTACCGTGGATATTTCGGAATGAAGCGCGAGTTTTTTTTCGCCGCGGTGCCATGAGTCCATGTTTTGACTGAAAGCGTAAAAAACGCTGGTTAATAAAAGAGCGGCAACGGCCATGGCTATCATTATTTCAACGAGCGTATAGGCGCCGCGCCCCGCTTTTATGTCGGTGGTATATCGGCCGTCATGGCTGTTTTTATACTTGCGGGCGAAAATAAATATCATCGATAATTACTCAACTTTTAAAAATTTAACGTCGTTAATATTGGCGATATAAGTGCTTATGGTACTTTCTCGCTTGGCTCCGTTTTCATTCCAGTATAAAGTAACGCTGAGTTCCGTCAGGTCGGGATCGTCGTGGCCCGGCGCCTGTTCGATTTTAACCACGCCGCGGGCTTTATAACGATCTAAAAAATTCTTTTCGATGATTATATCGGGATATTTCAGATCGGGAATATTGATAGTTTTGCCTTTATTTTCAAAGATGAATTTATCGTCTTTAATCGAGTCGATGATCGACTGCATTATTATCGACGCGTCTAAAAGCGCCCCGCCTTTTTCTACGTTGCGGTTCGATACGAAAAATACCGACGCGACCGGTATTACGGTTATGCTGAGCAAAACTATCGCTATTAAAACCTGTGTGAAAGTGAAACCGGCCGTAGCCGGCGTTTTATTTAAGCTCATCTTCAAATTTTTTATACTGCTCCATATGCTTGTCGTAGTTGTCTATAAAATGTATCGTATTTTGCGCGTTTTCAACGAGAGGATGCGTGGGGTTGTCCGTTATGAATTTTTCAAACATATTACGCGCTAATTTAAAATCTTTGTAGGTAAAGAAAATCTGGGCTTTGGTGTAGTTCACCACTATTTTTTCTTCAGGCGATAATATTCCTTTTTCCATGGCCCCCAGTTCGGCAAGCGATTTATCTACCTGACCAGAACGCAGCGAATTGTAAACGTTTTCAAGCGATTTTGGCGGAACGAAATTCGCGATTCTTATCGAAGCGGCGTCTGAATATTTAGGTTTAACGTCTTCCCGCGCTTTAGCCTTATTTTTGGACCCGTCGCTCGAAGCAGCCTGGCCGCCCGAGCCGCTTTCGCTTACAAGGCCGTAATTATATTCAGGCTGTTTTTTCGCGCGCATAAAAATAAACGCGAGCGCTAAAGCTACCACTACAGCCGCAACAATGACCACATTACGAGCGCCTTCATTCAATTAAGAACGCCTCCGTTTATTTATTTTTATTCAGCCAATTTATTCCGTTCTCTATTCCGTTAAATTAATGGACTACATTCTATCATAAAAAAATTAATTTTGTAAATAAATAATATTAAATTTTGTAAATAATATTTATTTTTATGTATCTTGCTTAAATCGCGCGGCAAAATTAACAAATAGCAGGAAAAAAGTTTACGGCAGAAAAGAAATAATGGCAGGAACTATTTAAAAAAACTTTGAAGTTGGCAGGAAATACCGCCCGAAATAAAAAGGCTATGATAAAAGCCTTTTTATTTCGATGCTACAAAACTGCGCGTGTGCGGCATACGAAGTATGCCCGCGCACGCGCAGTTTTATATTCAGGGAGAGAATA
>DIVV01000042.1 GCA_002423385.1 bacterium UBP16_UBA6123 | reverse complement strand
TCTTTTCCCCCGTCGCGGTCCTGTAAAGGATTACAGCCGCCTTAAAATAAAATCTATTATCACATCGCCCAATCGCGCGGATAATTAAAGCTCTGGTTTATCGTACGGAAGGACACCAACGCTATATGAGGCATCTGGCGTTTAAATTGCATGCCGATAATTTTTTTCAAGCAGAAATCTATCAATTCAGGTTTTACGTCTCCGCTTTCGACGAGGATTTTGGGATTTTCGCGGGCATCGACAAGGCGGTACAGCGCATAATCGAGTTGATCATAAGAGAAGCCGAGATCGCCCTCATCAGTCTGGCCCGGAAAGAGGTCGGCCGATGGTTTTTTAGTTATTATTTCTTCGGGCACGCCGTGATAGCGGGCGAGTTGTCTGAGCTGATGTTTATATAAATCGCCGAGCGGATTTATGCCATAGGCCAGATCGCCCCACAGCGTGCCGTATCCTAACAGCAGCTCTGTTTTATTGGAAGTGCCGGCTACCATCGAGTTTGAAACCGCCGACAGATGATAAAGAATGGTCATTCGCGCACGCGCGAGTATATTACCGAGGTAATGACCGTTTAACGTAGATTCGAAAGTAAATTTTGCAGGCTTATCGCCCGAGCTGCAATTAATAAAATTTGAACAATTCGTATCAGGCATGAATTCAGAAGCTGCAAAACCGTCCGCGGCCGCTGAAATATCATAAGTCATATATTCGATGCCGGCTTTTTTCGCGGCAAGTTCGGCATGGCTGAGGCTTTCGGGCGAAGATGTTTTATAGGGCAGGCGCACGCCGCAAACATTTTTGGCGCCGAGGGCCGCTGCGCACAAAAAAGCGACGAGCGCTGAATCGATGCCGCCGGAAAGGCCGAGAACAACTTTATTCATTCCGGTTTTTTGCACTTCATTTTTAATGAATCTGACGAGCAGATCGGTCACTAATTTACAATCTATATCAAGAGTTTTCAATTTAAGCGTTTCCATTATTTCAAACACTCCCTTCTATGGCGCATAGCGCGTTCGAGCTCGCGAATAGTTAAAAACGGATCATCTTCTTTTAAATATGAATTCTGCGCCTTTTCGATACGAGCCTTTTTAATGTCGATTTCAACTACAAGCTCGTCTTCGTCGAACTGCGCGAGCATATTGGTGATATCGCCGAGCGGCGTCACCACGCATGAACAGCCCGAAAAATTAATTCCATCCTCGACTCCGGCGCGGTTGACATAAACTATATAAAGACCGTACAGATGGGCGTATGAAGATATAAGGCGCTGCCACAGTTTAACGTTCCAGGGCGAACCTTCGGCATTGCCGGAAACGCCGCGCGCCGGCGAGGCCGCGCAGATAAAAAGAAGGTCTAGCCCGTACATCGAATAAATATAAGGCAGCGCCTGGTGCCATGCGTCTTCGCAGTTAAGCACGCCTATATTAACGCCGCTTTTAAGCGTAAAGGCGTCGATGCGCTCGCCGCATGAAAAATAACGATATTCATCGAATAATCCATAAGTAGGCGGATAAATTTTACGATGAGTAAAAACACTTTCAGCGCTTCCGACAAAAAGCGAGTTATATATGTGGCCGTTGGCGCGTTCGGAAAACCCCGCTATTATAGATGGTTTGCCGGTTTTATAACCGGTGCGCGCGTCTAATTCCGCGGCGAACTCGTCTTTAGAAATCGCCAGGTCATAAGCGAGGTCTTTAACGAAATACCCCGTAGCCGACAATTCTGGAAAGCAAACCATATCGCAGTCGTTATATTTTTTAATCAATTCCGCATGTCGGTTTAAATTATAATTCAAATCGCCGAGTTTGGGAAAAAGCTGACAAATCGCGATCTTTTGTTTCATCGTTTAAACTCCTTCAGAGCTGTTATACTTTTGATATTGTTATATTTTTTAATAAAGAGGAATATTATATTTTTTTGATATATATATCACGCTGAATATAAAAAAAGCGACATAGGCAAAAACCGCCGCAAAGGCAGCCGTGCCGCGCGCGACAGAAAATTTTGAAGCGGCGCTCAGAGATATGATTGTAAGAACGGCGAAATAAATAAAGACCGCGGGCCTGGTAATAACGGTGAACCAGTATTCATATTCAGGCGGTATCAGAACGAAGGCCGTAAGCTGAAGCGGAAGCGCAAGATAAACGACGATGGCTAAAAACGAATAAAAAACGGAGGTAAAAATAACGCCTAAATTACCACGGCCGAATAAAAGAATCGAGTTGAAATATAAAGCCATCGAAAAGAGCATAAATAAAAAAATAATACTTAAAAGCGCCGTAGCCGAATAAATTATGAAATGACTGATTTTATTGTGGTACAATTCGAAACCGAGATACGAAAAGATATATGAAGAAATAGCGAGCCAGATTACAAGGCACAAAAAAGCCATCTGTTTTTTCGGCGGCTTTTCCGAGAATTTTGCAAAAGTATCAAAAGGCCTTTTAAGTATCATCATGGCTATTTCGAAGGGTTCGCTTATGGACATAACAACACCTTTCACGAATAAATTCAGCCGGTTAGATTAATAAAAAGCTCTGCCGGCGACGATTATATTTTAAGACATCAGTATATCATAATTTTTGAAAATAGGATATCAGTATTTTATATATTTCTTCTTTAACCGATTCGGGGCGCTGATCTATTCGGAGAATGCCCGTCCTTATTTTAACGTCTATCTGATATAAACTTTTAATGAGCCCGAATAATTCTTTTTCGGTATAATTTTTAAGGTAATAAACCGCGTAGAGCGACATCTGGTTATAAATAGTATTAAAAAAATCGAGCTTAGAATCGGATTTGTAAATATTTGAACTGTTACGGATGCCGTTGCAGAAATACTCGAACTTAGCGAGCATATCGCGGCTGAATTTAAATTTTTCGAATCCTTTTTTATAGGCCGACCCGCTGACGAATTCGGAGGCGATCTTATAGGCGCCATTTTTAAAAGTATCGCTTGTTTCGTTTAAAAATAAAACGGAGAGCATCGAACGGAATATGGAAAGCAGCCTGCTGACTATGAGCGCGTGATATATGCCGTGGTCGAGCAATTCGCCGATCGTAACGATGGAAGCGCGCAGGTCTTTTTTATATATCGAATAATCGAGCTCATTGATGGCGGCGAATGAATCGGGGTCGAAGAAATATTCCACCTGGCTTTCAATCATTTCTAAATCTATTTCAGCGCTTTCATGGTTTAAAATCGCGAGTCTCTTAATTTCGGAATTAATCTGGAATAAATTCATGCGGCACCGTTCGCAAAGAGCGCCGATCGCGTCATCGGTAAAAGATTTACGGCTTCTGGCTGCTAAAAGACGGCTGTAAGGCAATATATCGTTTTCATATAATTTTTTACAGTTGACCGCGATAAAATTTTTAGTGTTTTTTATCACGTCCGATAGAGGCTTTTTAACCGCGTAAACGAGAATAACAAGGCTGGTAGTGTTTTCTTCAGTCGTTTTTTTATTGATGGCCTCGAGATATTTGCAGAATTTTTTCATCATAGGCGCGGATGCGCCGAATTCTTCGAGTCCGCGTATTATTTTAATATTAAAATCTTCCTCGCCGAATAAGCTGAAAGTATCTTCAGAAGATAAAAATTCTCCATAGTCGAATCCCGAGTCGCTGATATTAATATGCTTCGCGTTAGCGTGCGCGAAACGGCCGCCCGCCATCTTTTTAACGCGCGAGGTAATCTCGCGCGCAAGATCGTCTATTAAAAAAGACTCTTCGCCGTATATTAAAATATTATTTTTTAAATTCAATTTCGCGTATATATTATCGGCCTGTTTAGGATATATGAGTTCATCCGCTATAGCGGCCGTTTTCGATACGCCCGAAGTTTTCGTTGCAGCCATAAATACCTTCCATATAATTACTTGTTATATCTTTGCCGGCCGCCGGGCGCTTATAAAGCAGAAACGGACGGGTTTATTAAATTAATGCGATTCTTTTTCTCCGGCGGCATTTAAAATTTCTTTGAATCCGGGAATCGTTTCCGGCAAAGCGTTCTGACCGTTCGGTGCCACGCCCTGCTTTTGAGCCGAGTTCATATCTTTGAGCAGTTTTTTAATATCGACCGTTCTGATTATATCCATCATTTCTTTATCGTTCATTAATTCGAGAAATTTTTTATTCGACATCAATCCCATAACGTCCTGTTTTTCGACGAGCTTTTTAATTTCTTCGTCCTGCGTGAATTCCTGCAATTTGGGATGATTTACGATCTTTAAAAATTCTTTCGACTCCGCCATCTTTTCGATCATTTTAGGGTCGGCGGCCTTCGGGTCCATGCTCATATTCGAAGCCGCCTCGAATAACTCCTTATCGCCGAAAAGGTTTATCGCGTAAGGTTTCAATATCTTCGCCAGCGCCATAAAATTAGAGCCGCCGAGCCTTTCTTTAACGGCGTCGCTAAGAGGCATAACGACGACTCCGACGGCTATCACTAAAGAAACCAGAACGCCCTTAGCGAAGCCGGCGAACATGCCGGCCGTTTTATTAGCCTGGGTCATAGTTTCCGACTGCGCGATCTTTTTTTCAATCTTATATTTTAAAATTTTAAGAACTATATAAATAAGCACGCATATTAAAACAAAAGAAAGAATGAACGCCGAAACATTCGATAACCCGAATGCGTTAGTCAAAACCACGGCCAATTTATCGTAAGTTTTCATCGAAATAGCCAGAATTACGATAAGCCCGGCTATATTAAAAATTTCGGAAACGCCGCCGACAAAATATCCCCAGCCGACGGCGAAACCTATATATAAAATAAAAGCGAGATCGATTAATTGCGGATTAATAAATACCACCGGCACTTTTATTATAAATTTTGATCATATTTAAATCATTTTTTATGAGCGCAGCTCGCCAGCGAGCGATAATTTAATTTCAGCGATAACCGCTTCGAAACTTTTTTTAGTTTCGACGTCGCTGAGAGTGCCTTCGTCGCTCTGGAAAGTGAGTGTGACAGCGACGCTTTTTTTATCGGAGGCGATCTTATCTCCTATATATTCATCGAAAGCTGCCACTGATTTTAAATTTTTACCGCCGGCTTTACGGCACGCCTTTTCAATCGCCGAATAAGTAACGTCTTTAGATATCATAACCGCCAGATCGTAAACGCTCTGCGGAAATTTAGAAATTTCGCGCACTTTAAAAGGCTTATTTAAATTGGCGACTAAAATTTGGGTATCGATTTCAAATACGATTACTTCTTTAGACAAATCCATATCGTAATTAGCGGCCGCCGCGGGATGGAGCACACCTATATAACCCGCGCATTCGCCGTTTTCTAAATAAAGGGCCGCCGTTTTTTTAGGGTGCATATTGTTTTTATTATTTAAAGGCCTGAACTCCACCGGCGTTTTAAACGAAGCAAAAAGCGCTTCGACGACGCCTTTAAGATAATAAAAATCGAGGGCGTCTTTACGGGCGTTCCAGTAGCCCTGTTCGAGCGCGCCGCAGACGAGCCCCGCCACGCATTGAGTTTCAATTATTTTATGATCGATGCCGCCGCAGGCGACGACCGGCGTGTGCTTTTCGGGCTGTTGTTTAATTTCGGCCAGCCGGTAAATATTTCCAATTTCAAATATTTTAACGGTTTCGGCCTTCTGATTGATATTATACTGCATGGTCTTTAATAATCCTGACAGCATGGACGGGCGCATTATCGAAAATTCGGCGCCGAGCGGGTTTAATATTTTAACTAAATATTTCTCGTCGAAACTGTCGAACTTTTCTTTTTTAATATCTTCTTTTCCTATAAACGAATAATTCATGCACTGATAAAAACCCGAGTTCGCGAAAAAATCCGTAATTTTAGCGACGGCGCCAAATGTGCTTTCAACAGGTTTGGAGTAAGGAAGGCTGATTTCAACGCCGGCAATATTGTTATAACCGTAAATCCTCAAAAACTCTTCATATATATCACACGAATCGAATATATCATGGCGGTACGAAGGAGCCGTGAGAAGCAATTTTCCGGCGCCCTCCGTTTTGATCTTGAAATTAAGGCGTTTTAAAATAGCCGTAAATTCGGCTTCGCTGGATTTATGGCCGCAAAATTCATTCAATTTATCGATTTCAATGGCGATTTCTTTGAGCGAAGGCTCTTTTTCGCCGTTATCTAAAATGCCGCCATAGCAGATGGCGCCGGGCGACACTTCGCATATAAGCGAGGCGATCGCATCGATAATATATTCGCCGTCGCAAATATCGACGCCGCGGGTGAAGCGCTGCGACGATTCGGAAGAAAGCGATAATTTTCTGGAAGTTTTTCTGACTGTGACCGGATTAAAAACCGCCACTTCGATAAGTATTTTAGAGGTATTTTCATTCACTTCGCTGTATTTTCCGCCCATAACTCCCGCGATCGCGCGCGGCGCGGAGTTATCGCAAATAAGAAGCATTTCGGGGCTTAATTCATATTCTTTATTATCGATGGCTTCCATTTTTTCGCCGGGCTTAGCCGTTCTTACGCTAATAACGGCCGGAGAGCAAAGTTTATCGTAATCAAAGGCGTGCGAAGGGTGGCCGTACATATAGCTTATGTAATTAGTAATATCCACCACGTTATTAACCGTGCGCAAGCCGATACTTTCGATAATTTTAGAAAGCCATGCCGGCGACGGGGCGATTTTAAGATTTTCGATAACGCGCGCCATATAGCGCGGGCATAATTTTTTATCGGCGATTTCTATTTTAACTGCGTCGGAAGTCTTTTTAGATGCGTCTTCGACAAGTTTATAAGCCGGCATTTTAAGCTCTTTTGAATAAAGAGCGCAAAGATCGCGCGCCACGCCGAGAACGCTCATCGCATCGCCGCGCTGCGCGGTTACGTCGATATCTAAAAGCCAGTCGTCAAGCCCGGCCGCTTCGGCAAAAGGCGTTCCGGGCGGCGTAGTTTTATCGAGTATCATCAGGCCGCTCGATTCTTTAGCCAGGCCGAGCTCTTTTTCGGAACAAAGCATTCCGTGAGATTTAACGCCGCGAAGTTCGGCGGGCTTTATTTCAAGGCCGCAGGGCAGTTTCGCGCCGATTTTAGCGACCGGGACGATATCGCCTTCGGCCATATTTTTCGCGCCGCAGACTATCGTCAATTTTTCAGACGCGGTATCCAGCGTGCAAACGGTTAATTTTTCGGCGTCGGGGTGTTTTTCTATTTTAACTATTTTACCGCTAACGACGCTTTCGAGGCCTTTGCCAAGATATTCGACGGCGTCAACTTTAAGACCGCCCATAGTTATATCAGCGGCTATTTTAAGCGGGTCCATGCCGCTTAAATCCACGAACTGTTTCAACGAACTGAGTAATATTTTCATACAGGGTTTTCTCCTTAATATCTATAAATAAAAAATAATCACGAGTATAAACTATAGCTTTATTAAACGCGGCCGGGCGGCGATTAATAAAAATGCGCGCCGCTTAAAACTGCGATAAAAAGCGGAGATCGTTAACGTAAAAATCTCTTATATCGCGCACGGCATACCTTAGCATGGCGATTCTTTCGACGCCCATGCCGAAAGCGAAACCACGGTATATTTCAGGGTCGATATTTCCGTTGCGAAGCACGTTCGGATGCACCATGCCCGCGCCCATCACTTCGAGGAATCCGCTATTTTTGCACACGCCGCAGCCGCGTCCGAGACAATTTATGCACTCGACATCAACTTCGGCCGAAGGCTCGGTGAAAGGAAAATATGACGGCCTGAATACGACCTTGCGGTCCGCGCCGAAAAATTCGCGGCAAAATGAAGTGATAATTCCTTTAAATGCGGCGAAATTTGTGTTTTTATCTACCAGAAGACCTTCTACCTGATGAAATACAGGCGAATGCGAAGCGTCCACTTCATCGAGCCTGTAAACTCGTCCGGGAGCCACAATTTTAATAGGCGGCTCGCTTTTTAACATAGTGCGTATCTGAACGCCCGAAGTATGGGTACGCAGGACCGCGTTCGCGCCGGCGTAAAATGAGTCCTGCATATCGCGCGCAGGGTGCCAGTCGAACATATTCAGCGCGTCGAAATTAATATAATCTGTTTCAATGTCGGGGCCTTCGCTAACCGAAAATCCTAAACGGCCGAATGTCTCGACGATTTCAGCGATGACGGAGGAAATTGGATGCCTGCGGCCGGCCGCGTGAAATTTACCTGCAAGAGTGACATCGCAATAGCTCGAATTTATCTTTTCATTGAGGGCTTTTTCTGAAAGGTTTTTTTCGAGCTCTTTAATTCCGGATTCAACCTTTTCTTTAACCTTATTAATCTTTTCACCGAAAGCCGGCCTGTCGGCGGCCGCGACCTTTCCCATTTCTTTAAACAAAGAGGTCACATGCCCTTTTTTACCTAAAAAATCAACCTTTAAAGATTCAACATCGGATATCGCCGAAGATTTTTCAAGTCTTTCTCCGAATACCGCTAAAATTTCATTTAATTTACTTTCATCCATTTAAATCATCCTTTTTCCAACTCTTGGTGTATTGTATTGTATTATGTTATGTTATGTTTTATTTCGAATAAAAAGCCCCGGCGATCTCATAGCAAAAAATCCCCATGGCCACGCTTAAATTAAGCGATTCGTTCCGGCCGTAATTAGGTATCGATGAATTAATAAAGTTCTTCGCGGACGCGCAAAGATTTTTTATATCGCCGCTTATCACGCCGTGGCTTTCGGAACCGCCTATTAAAAAGACTTTTTTGAATCCGCCCGTCTTAATTTTAGCGGCAACCGCCGATAAAGTTATTTGCGCTTTATTATCGGAGCATACGACGGCCGTTTCTTCTTTTTTAACTTCGCTTAAAATCGATTCATATATTTCGGAAGTCATTCCCGCCGTCGTTATATTTTTAAAAGAGCCCATCGAAGCCTTTATTACCTTGGGCAGGTATTCGAAAACGGAATTTTTTTCACAAATAACCGCCGATACGCCGAAATTATCCGCTATGCGCATTATAGCGCCGAGATTTCCGGGATCGTTAACCGAA
The DNA here is from genome assembly GCA_002423385.1 of bacterium UBP16_UBA6123. GTDB lineage: Bacteria > Muiribacteriota > UBA9980 > UBA9980 > UBA9980 > UBA9980. The sequence continues at coordinate 20,072 of DIVV01000042.1, read as the reverse complement.
TCCAGCAGTATAAACAAACGCTTTTGATTATCGTTTATAAGCGCCGCCGATACGCGCCCTGGAATGGAGGCTACGCACAGCACGCCTTCAGGACTTTCGTCGCCGCTTATCTTATTAAAAAGCTCAGTTGAAATTTGATATATTTTAACATATTTATATGAATTAATAAACGAAATTTTTTCGATATAGTTAAAATCTATCTTATCGCTTAAAACGATATATTTAATCCCGGGCAGAAAATCTTTATCACAAAGCGTTTCGAGAACGGCCTTTTTACCTTCGATTATAAAGCGGCCGCGCTCGATTATATTTTTTTTCAAGCGCAGCGACCTTACTTCAGATATAGTTTTAGAGTGCTGTCCTATACTTTCCGCATTCAATAAACCGGTGTCGCCAATCATTTTCAATCTTCCTTTAAAAATTTATCGAGCATGGCGTTCGGAATAACCGCCAGTATCGTATCGCCGGATTCGATAATGCGGCCCGGCTTGACGCTGAAATCGACGGCATCGCTTTTCTGGCTTTTTATTCCGATTATATTCAATTCATAGTTTTTTCTGAGATTTAAATCGACAAGGCTTCTGCCGGTTATTTTTTTAGGCGGCGAAACGCGTATAAACTTATGATCGGCGGAAAGATTAATTTCTTCCTGTATGTTAGGCCTTACCAACCGCATCGACACAAGTTCCGCGATATCTTTATACGGATAGATAATTTCGTCGCCGCCAGGACCTATATTCAAAAGTTTTTCCAGCACCTTTCCGTGAAGGTCGTTTGTAACTTTAGCCATAACTTTTTTAACGCCGATTTCTTTAAGTAAAACCGTAACCAGGATGCTCGCCTCTATATTTTCACCGATGCAGACGATGCCCACGTCATATTCGCATTTTAAGCGATCCTTAGAGCAAATTAGCGAACGCATAACGTTTTCGTTCGTAGCGTCCGCGACCACCGCATAAGTGGCGAGCCTGTTGTCGTTTATATGTTGAATGGTTCTTTCATCGCTGTCGATAACCAGCACCTGCTGATTGGCCTGCGCGAGATTTTCAAGCAATGCGCTTCCAAACCTTCCGACGCCGATTACTACAAACTGCTTCATTAATCATCACCTTTTTAATTTAAAATAAACTAACCTATTAACACCGTTTCTTCGGGATAGCGAACGTCTAACTTAGGTTTGGCCTTAGCAAGGGCGACAACGACCGTCAGCGAACCGACGCGGCCCAAAAACATTATAGCCGCAATAACGAGCTTGCCGGCCCCGCTCAGCTTGGAAGTTATTCCCATAGATAATCCCACGGTGCCGAAGGCCGAAATTACTTCGAATACGATTTCGACGAAACTGAATTTTTCAGTAAACAGCAAAACGAAAATGCCTGCAAAAACCAGTATCATCGAAATGGTAAAAACAGCTATGGCCTTGCTTATACTCTCTTTCGGAACGGCCTGCCGAAAGACTACTATCTGCGAATCGTCTTGAATAGAGCGCATTATCGATTTATAAAGAACGGCCGCGGTAGTGGTTTTAATGCCGCCGCCGGTCCCGCCCGGCGAAGCGCCGATAAACATTAAAAGCAGACATAATAAAATAGCGGGCGGCATTAATTTTGAATTATCGATAGTATTAAATCCCGCTGTACGAAGCGTCACCGATTGAAAAAAAGACGCCAGAACTTTCTTATAAAGCGGAAATTTACCGATTGTATCATCATTATTATACTCGATTACAAAGATTAAAACCGTAGAAACGGTTAATAAAATTAAAGTGGTAAAAAGAACTATTCTGGTATTTAAAGAAAGATGATAACGCGTTTTCGTGCGCGTGAAATATATTAAATCGACGATAACGCTGAATCCGATTCCGCCGATTATAATTAAGACTGCAATAATTATATTAACGGCGAGATTACCGTCAAAAGACATAAGACTGTCCGGGAAAAGCGCAAAACCGGCGTTGCAAAACGCTGAAATCGAATGAAAAACGCTATAGTAAAACGCCTTTAAAGCGCCGTACCCTTTTTGATATTTAAAAACCGCGAATAAAACCAATGCGCCCACGGCCTCGATGGCCATAGTGATAATAAAAACGTATTTAATTAATTCGACTAAATCGATCGAAGTATTCGACGGCCTGTCTTCGCGGGCAAAAACCCTGAATTTCAACGAGACTCGTCCGCCGATAGTAGCCATGGCGAATGTTACTATAGTCATTATACCGAGACCGCCGAACTGAATTAAAAGCAATATTACGATCTGACCGGCGGTCGAAAAACTTGAAACCGTATCCACACTGGTAAGTCCCGTAACGCAAACAGCGGAAACCGAGGTGAACAGCGCGTCTATAAAACCTATATGAACTCCGGGTCTTGCCGAAAAAGGGCAGAGCAAAAAAATAACGCCGAGCGTTATAACGCTTAAAAAACTTACCACGAGAATTCTTGACGGTGTCAATTCAACCTTGCGGCGGGCGCCGCCGCCCTCGTTAATGCCGTTTTTATAAATTCCCTGCCCGGGCGGCGAACCGCCGTTAATTTTGCCGGAGCCATTTCCGCCCGCGGGACTATATTCTTCTTTATGCATATTCAATTTTCGATATACTGCCTTTATAATTATAATCCTGTAGATAATATGTAAGGGCGCGACCGTTCGCGCCCCTACATTACCTGGATTTATTTTTTATAAACAACCGATTTACGGTTATTTATGCCTTCGTTTTAATTATTTCGAAGCTGACTTAGTTTTTTTTTCCGCTTTCGGAGCATCGCAACTTTCGTTTTTCAGGCGCGATAAAGCGGCGGCGAGTCTTGCGACAGGCACGCGCTTCGGCGAGCATGAAACGTAATTTAATCCGAGTTCATAGCAGAATTCGACGGAATTAGGTTCGCCGCCGTGCTCGCCGCAAATTCCGAGCTGGATATTCGGGCGGGCGCTCTTGCCTTTTGCTACGGCTATTTTCATAAGTTCGCCGACGCCGTTTCTGTCAAGAACTTCGAACGGATTAACGCTTAATATCTTTTTATCGATATAGGTGCCTATGAACTTGCGTTCAGCGTCGTCACGCGAGAAACCAAGAGTGGTCTGAGTAAGATCGTTGGTTCCGAACGAGAAGAATTCGGCTTCTTTAGCTATTTCGTCCGCGGTAACGCAGGCGCGAGGCAATTCGATCATGGTTCCGACCATATAATGGACTTTTACGCCGGTTTTGTCCATGATTTCTTTAGCCACTCTGTGAGTAAGCTCTTTAAGCGGATTGAATTCGTTGACGTGGCAGACGACGGGTATCATTATTTCGGGTTTAACGTGTATTTTTTCTTTTTCGAGCTGGCAGGCGGCTTCGAATATCGCGCGTATCTGCATTTCGGCTATTTCAGGATAGGTGAGCGCGAGGCGGCAGCCGCGGTGGCCGAGCATCGGGTTGATTTCGTGTAACTGCTTTACGATTTCATAAAGTTTTATTTTAGCATCGATAACTTTAAGATTTTCTTCGTTCATGCTCGTTTCGCGAAGTTCGTCCATGATTTTTTCGCGCGCGGGAAGAAATTCGTGCAAAGGCGGATCTAAAAGGCGTATAGTAACAGGCAGATCGCGCATAGCTTTTAAAATGCCGTAGAAGTCGTCGCGCTGCATAACAAGGAGCTGGTCGAGGGCGCCCTGAAGTCTTGCGTGAGCGTCTTTTCTGACGCGCTCGTCTTTATCGTAATATTTTTCGGTTGCAAGGATCATATCCTGAACGACGGGAATACGCTCTTCAGCGAAAAACATATGCTCGGTGCGGCAGAGACCTATGCCCTGAGCGCCGAACTGACGGGCTAAAGTAGCGTCTTTCGGCGTATCGGCGTTAGCCCATACTTCCATGGTACGGAATTCGTCTACCCATTTCATAAGGGTATCGTAAAATTTATTGTTTTCGGGAATGATAAGGGGAACTTTACCGAGAACGATTTCGCATTTGGTTCCATCTACCGATATCCATTCGCCGGCTTTAACTGTTTTGCCGTGTACGGTCATCTTTTTCGATTTAAAATCGATATGGATTTCTTTGCAGCCGCAGACGCAAGCTTTACCCATCTGACGTCCTACGACGATCGCGTGAGCGGTAGCGCCGCCGACGCAGGTAACCACGCCATTTGAAACGGCCATGCCGTGAATATCGTCAGGACAGGTTTCTTCGCGCACTAATATTACGGGAACGCCCTGTTTTTCATGAACTTCGACGGCTTCGTCAGCGTCGAAAACTACGACGCCGGTGCCGGCGCCGGGAGTGCCGACGGTGCCTTTAGTAAGCACTTCGTATTTAGCTTTAGGATCGAACATCGGGTGTAAAAGCTGTTCGAGGAGAACGGGATCTACCATTTTAAGCGCCTGTTTTTTGTCGATAAGGCCTTCCTGCTGCATTTCAACGGCAATGCGTACGGCGGCCTGGCCGGTGCGTTTTCCGTTTCTGGTCTGAAGCATATAAAGTTTGCCTTCTTCAACGGTGAATTCGAAATCCTGAACGTCTTTGAAGTTGCTTTCGAGAATTTGCCTTACCTGTAGAAGTTCTTTATGGGTTTTAGGAAGTTCTTTGCCCATATCGACTATCTTTTTACCGGTACGGATACCCGCTACGACGTCTTCGCCCTGAGCGTTTAACAGATATTCGCCGAAAAATTCATTTTCGCCGGTTGACGGATTGCGAGTGAAAGCAACGCCAGTAGCCGAAGTTTCGCCTTTATTGCCGAAAACCATCGTCTGCACGTTAACAGCGGTGCCTATTTCATCGGGTATTTTATACATTCTTCTGTAGGTAATAGCGCGGGGGTTATTCCAGGACTGGAAAACCGCATTGCGCGCGCCGCGGAGCTGCTCGAGCGGTTCCTGCGGGAAATCTTTTCCGGATTCTTTTTTGTATAAAGCCTTGAATTCTTTAACGAGCAGTTTTAAATCGTCGGTGGTAAGCTGAGTGTCGTCGCTGACTTTTCTGTTTTTCTTCATAGCGCGGATAAGCTGTTCAAAATGGCTTTTTTCAACACCCATAACGACATCGCCATACATAGCGATAAAGCGGCGATATGAATCCCAGGCGAACCTTTCGTTTTTAGTTTTTTTAACGAGGCCTTCGACGGATTCGTCGTTTAAGCCGAGGTTAAGTATGGTATCCATCATGCCGGGCATCGACATTTTAGCGCCGGAGCGGACCGATACAAGAAGCGGATCGTTTTTGTCGCCGAGTTTTTTGCCGTTAATTTTTTCGAGTTCTTTCAAGCCTTCGATCATCTGATCTTCGACTTCTTTAGGAACTTTTTCGCCGTTTTTATAATATTCGATGCAGGCTTCGGTGGTTATAGTGATGCCCGCGGGAACGGGAAGTCCTATTTTAGCCATTTCAGCGAGGTTTGCGCCTTTTCCGCCCAGAAGGTCTTTCATGGTGCCGTTGCCGTCGTTTTTCTCTTTAGAGAACAAATAAACATATTTTTTAGCCATTAGTTAACATCTCCTTATTTTATATATGGTAGTGGGCACGATCGCTTCGATGTGCCCACTTTTTTTTGCATTATTTTGCCGCCAGGGCGGTTTTTGCTTTTTCAACTATCGCTTTGAAAGTACCGTTATCTGAAAACGCTATGTCAGCAAGCACTTTTCTATCCAGAGAAATGTTGGCTTTTTTCAGGCCGTTCACGAATTTCGAATACGAAAGTCCGTGTTCGCGGGTAGCCGCGTTAATCCTGATAATCCACAGGGATTTAAATTCTCTTCTTTTGGCGCGTCTGTCGCGGAACGCATAAACATGCGCTTTAATAACGGCCATATGGGCCTGTTTGTAAGTACGGCGTCTCGAGCCGAAAAAGCCTTCCGCCATGTGCAATATCTTTTTATGGTATCTATGTGTAGTTTTTCCGCATTTGATTCTCACTTTTAATTCCTCCTGCTATTTTGAGCTTAAGCTTATGTAAGTGTTCGTCTTTAAAAATTATGCCAGGTTCAATAATCTTTTTACCGTGCGTAATTCAGCGTTTTGCGTAACGTAAGTCGCCGCGTGGAGTCTGTTTTTCTGTTTACGCGACTTCGATGTCGTAAGCTTATGGCCTATATAAGCGCAGGCGCGCTTAATTTTACCACCGCCGGTAACGTTAAAACGTTTTTTGGCACCGCTGTGTGTTTTAGCTTTAGGCATTATCGATTCCTCCTTACTTGAAAATATTATTAACTGCTTAATTATTATTTATGCTGTTTAATTTTAAATTACGATAAGTAAATGCGTATCTTTTAACACGCCCGTAATTTATTCCTTATCGGTTATTTCTTCTTTAACTTCCGTCATATCGGAGTTTTCATTAATAATTTCTGAGACGACTTCCGTACCAGCCGCGCCGGAAACTTCAGCAGGGGCTTCGCCGTCTTTATCGCCTTTTTTAGATTCGGGTTTTGGAAGCACTACAGCTTTAGGCGCGAATATAGAAACTAAATTACGGCCTTCACTGATGCAGCCTTTTTCTACGGTGCAACATTCAGCTATCGCTTGAGCGAGCCTGTCAAGGAGTTTTCTGCCGAAATCTTGATAAACCACTTCACGGCCTTTAAACATAACTATCGCTTTTACGCGATGACCTTCTTCTAAAAAGGTTTTAGCGTGTTTGGCCTTTGTGTCAAAATCGTGATCGTCTATTTTAGGTCTGAGCTTAATCTCTTTAGTAACGACTGTGCGCTGCTTTTTCTTGTTTTCTTTGCTTTTTTTGTTAAGCTCATACTTATATTTACCGAAATCCATGATTTTACATACCGGAGGCGCCGCGCTGGGCGATACTTCCACCAGATCCATCTCTACCGAACGGGCGAGTCCCATGGCCTCGTCTATCGGTTTAACTCCATGCTGCTTCCCTTCATGGTCGATAAGCCTGACTTCACGAACGCGTATTCTTTCGTTCACTCTCGGCATTTGCTGAACGTTACTGATAAAAAAACACCTCCAAATAAAATAAAAATTGGAATTCAAGACATAATTATACACTTTAAATTATGCTTTGTCAATATTTTTTGTTAACAATTTTAAATAATCGCTTGAATTTAGACGCTTAATAATGTATAATTCAAAAAAATAAGGCGCCTGCGCCGTGAGAGCTTTTTATATGAATAAAAAACTATATATAACCCTTATCCTTTCCGACGATCCGCGGACCGCCTGCCTTCCTTTTTTGAAAAATTCCGCGGCTCCCGGCTTCAGCGCGCTCGTTTTAACGCGCTCGAGCTATCGCGCCGATTATTATAAAAGGCGGAGCGTTGAAATAAACAACGGCAGAGTTTCTCCCGGCCTGAACTGCATTTCTTTCAACTCTTTTATTGAAAATTATTCAGCGCACGATCTGGATTCCCATTATGAATTTATCGATTATGAACAAAAAAAACTTTTATTAATAAAAGCTGCCGCGCATTCAAAGCCGGAAATAAAAATCGAAGACAAACTTATCGATTCGTTAAGCGAATCGATCGGCGAATTAAAATCCAATAATATAGATCTGAATTTTTTGAAAAAATTAAAAAAATACGAAGCGTATAAAAATTTAAGCCTTAAATGCCGCAGACTTTTTGAATTATATGAACGCTATCAGCATATCCTTTCCGACGGCGGATTTTACGATTACCACGACAGGGCCGCAGCGCTTTCATACGATGAAAAGTTTCACGAATTTATTAAAAAAACTTATGAATGGATTATTTTCGACCGGCTCGAAAATATTTCGCCCGTTGAAATAGATCTTCTGGGCTCCGCGGCCGCGGCGTGCAAAAAAATAAGCGTAATAATCTCAAAAACGGCCGGCGAAATTAATCCTCAGGAACTGACCTTCAAAAGGGTAGTTAAACGCATCGAGTCGATCGGCTTCGCCGTAGAAATCGAAACCGCCCCAGCCGAAGACGCTGATCCGGCAGCCGTTAAAACGCCTTGCGTTAAATGTGAAAAATATTTTAACGCTCTTAAAACCTCTTCGTTAAAAAAAGGGTTTATTCACGAGATCAAATGCGCCGACACCGCCTCCGAAGCCGAACAAATCGCACGCGCCATAGCTTCGCTAGCATTAAAAGAAAATACACCTCTGCATAAAACAGCCATTTTTATGCCGCGCTTTACAGCGGCGCGAAAACTGTTCAAAACCGCTTTCGATAAATACGGATTAAAATTTCAAACCAACGAAAGTAAAAAATTATCCGAATTCAGTATAATCCAAAAATTATCCTGCATCTTAAAATTCATCGCCTCCGGCGATTACGACTCTTTCACGCCTCTTTTTAATTTACGCATATTTAAAAGATTCGCCGAATTTAAAAAATTTAGCGTCAGCGCGCAAATGTTAAAAAAAGTTTTATTGATAACTAAAATTTTCGGTCCGGGCCGCGAACTGGCTTCCGGCGAAGCCGAAACCGCCATTTTACTCGAAAGCGGCCGTGACGCGGAAACCGCGGCGCTTATGCTCGCGCTTTACAGACAGATAAAAGAATTCAAAGAAAGTAAAGAAAATATATTCAACAATGATCGCTTGAGCATTTTAGAGTGTTATAACCGCTTAGAACGTCTTATCAGCGGCGAATGTTTTATAATAGGAGACGGCCCCGAATTCGATTTATTTTCTTTCGCCGCATCGAACCTGCGGCAGTACGCTTTTGCGGCCGCCGGCATGGGCGTTTCGGAAAAACTGAGCGTCAGGGAAGCGGTTTTGCTCCTGCGCGACAGGCTCTTTCAGCTTTTTGCGCCAGATTCCTGCGACGGATCCAAGTTGAAAGACGGCGGAAAGCCAGGCGCGGTTATAATACATTCCAGGGAAAATATTAATTTATTCGAATATGATTATATATTCATCGCTGGAGCTATCGAAGGCGTTTTTCCTGCTCATGAAGACCGCCACTCTTTATTCATGGATAATTCAGACCGTGAAATTTTAAATTTTTACTCTCAGCCTCAGGCGCTTCATTCGTCCAGATGCCTATTTCATCAACTTCTCGCCTCGCCGCAACGCGGCGTTTTTCTGAGCGCGCCGGCGTCGAATCTTAATTCGCCGCTTATGAAATCACGATTTATAAGCGAAGTGGAAAACGCCGAAGAATATATCGCCGACGATTCGATATTATGCGCCGCAGACCTTTTTAAAACTCTTGCACCACGCGGGATCGCGGCAGAAGATTTAAATGCGGCCGCCTCGATTTTCGACATGGAACCGGCGGCGCTCTCCTGCGCCGTCGATGAAATACGCCGTGCCGAAAAGGTTTTAGCGGCCCGCGATACGCTTTTTAAAAGCGATTTTCTACTGGACTGCTCTAAAATAAAGCGGGATTTTCTCCTGGGCCGCCTTTATAAATCTTTCGAACGCAAAACGCTCAAAGTAAGTCCCACGCTTATCGAAAAATTCTATTACTGTCCCGCCCGTTATTTTTTTTCTGAAACCCTCGGCCTGAAAGAAGATCTGGCTTACAGCGGAGAGCTCGAACCTTTAAACGAAGGTGAAATAATACATAAAACTCTCGAGCTTTTTTTCGGCGGCGCCGATGTTATAAAAATTTTATACGATTATTTTCATAATCCGAACGGCCGGACGGCCGCGCGCGAATTCCTGGAATCTTTATTATTAAAAGCAGGAATAGCCGCCATGGAGCATTATAAAATTAAAAGCCGTTTCGGCGAGGCTTATTACAAAATCAAGTCCCTTCAATATTTTAACGCGCTCGAGGATTTCGAACGAAACCGGCCCGGCGCCAAAGCCTCTTATGGAATAAACGGATATTTTAAAAACTTTATCACTGATTATTTAGACAACCTGGCCGCGCAGGATTTTTACGCGGCGCCCGCGGCCGTCGAGTACGCTCTGCGCTCGGAATTAAAAGATGACGGACTGGAAATCGAACTGCACGCAAAATGCGACCGCATCGATATATGCGCCGATAAAGAAAATAACCGGATTTATTTTATAATAACCGATTATAAAACAGGCGCGGTTCCTGCCGCTAAAGAAATCAACAGCTATCAGAAAATACAGGCGCCTTTTTATCTTTATTTTCTTAAAGACCAATTCGACGCATTCGTCAAAGCCGGAAAGCCGGCGCTGGGTTTCAAGGCCGAATCGGCGCAAGCCGCCGGGTTTATTTACACATCCATTTCAAAACTCGACGATAAACTCAGGCCGAAAAAGCTGGTTTTTATTTCAAATCAATTTTTAGCTCCGCGCGCCCGAAAAAGTCAAACGGCTGAATGCGGCGGCGAAGAGCCGGACGGCGGCTTTAAACTCAAACTTCCCTGCGGCGCGTTCGCTAACTATGAACAACTGATAAGCGCCGTTCCCGGCATTATAAAAAACTTCATACTAAAAACCGCGGGCGGCGATTTTCACGCATCGATTCTACCCGGCCACAGTTGCGATTATTGCGAATTCAAAAGAATATGTCACAGAAGCGCGAGGGCGGCGGCCGCCTCGGACGCCCTGAACCGCTCGTCTGAAAACATAATCAATAACGGCGAACCCTTTAGCCGCGGCATGCAAAGCGGTAAAAGCCCTGATGGAAGGTGTATATAATTGAAAACTAATATTATTCCGGCCGGCGGAACGGCTTCAAGCTTAAGTGAAAAACAAAATCAGGCGCTTGTTAACGACCGCGACGTTTCAGTGAGGGCGGGCGCCGGTTCCGGCAAAACTCGAACAATTATTGAAAAAATATTCCAATTATTATGCCTCGATTATAAAACTCCCGCGCAAGAAGCGATTTTTAAAAAGGATAAAAGCGGCGAAACGCAAAACGACATAAACGGCGAATACGACGTATTAAACGCAATATTATGCATCAGCTTTACTAATAAAGCGGCCGCCGAGCTGCGAGAAAGAATACTCGATAAAATAAACGGCGAAATCAGTAAAACCTCCGATTACGATTTTAAAAATTACCTCACCGGCATATCCCAGCGGATCGGATCGCTTGAAATATCCACTCTCGACTCGTTCTTCACTTCAATATTAAAACGCCATACTTTCGCCCTGGGACTGCCTTCCAGCTTCACCCCCGCGCCGGGCGGGCGTAGCGAAATTTTATTCAGGAAGGCTGTTTTCAACGCGCTGGAAGCCTTTTCTAACAATACCGAAATTATAACCGGCGGCGTAATAAATATTTTTGAAGATTTCTATTCATTTTACAAGAAAAAAGACCGCATCCACAAACTTTTCGCTCACATTCTCGCCAAAGCCGTTTATCTTAAAAAGCCGCTTTTTAGTTATGATTCGCCTTCAGAATTTGAAACCGCCATACTTCAAAGAATGNNACTATCGACTCCGCCGTCAGAAATCTTGAATTATCGGCGCTTTTAATCCTGGCAAACCCCGCAGACGCAATGAATTTTTTACGAACCGAAAGCGCCTCGATGGCCCAGAATTCTCAACTGAAAGCCGAAGAGCTTTTAAAGCGTTACGACCAGATCGAAGAGGGCGGCCCCGGCCGCATCGAAGAATTTTTCAAATACTTAGCGGCGGGCTTTAGTAACGTTCGTTTTAACAAAGAAACTCCCAGATCAGGCATTGAAAAATTTAATCAAATAATAGATATCTTTAAAAAAACGGCTAAAAAATATTTCGGCGCGAAAGCCTCGAGCGGCGAAAGTGAAAATCTTAAATTAACTCAGGCTGAATTCGACTTTTTCAAAGGATTATGCGAAATTTTCGATTCGTGCCGCGGCGAATACGAAAGACTGAAAACCGAAGAAAACCTTCTGGATTTCAGCGATATAGAAGAACTGGCTCTTGCAGCGGTTAATAAAGAAAATATCAGCGGCCCGATGAAGAATAAATACCGTCATATACTTATAGACGAATTTCAGGATACCAACGACCTGCAGGCTGAAATTATCGAAAAAATCAAGGGCGGCGCCTGCCTTACGATAGTCGGCGACGGAATGCAGTCGATTTACAGGTTTCGAAACGCCAATTGCTCGCTGTTTTCCAAATTCGAAAAGCGCATATCCGGCCAGGACGGAACTAACGTCAATTTAGACGATAATTACCGTTCTTCCGAAAATATTCTCCGGTTTATAAATGATTTTTTTTCTTCTTTGAACTTAAAAATCGACCACCCGTTTTCAGATTTTTATTACCCGCCGCTTAACGCCTTATCGCAAAAGGCCGTCAATAAAGAAATCGCGGTAGAAGCCGGATTATTTGCAACCGTTATCGATAAAAGAAAAAAAACGAGCGCCTCGGACTTTCCGGCGGCGGATGAAATGATTGAAACGGACGCAGAGCGCAACGCGCCCTCCGCGGGCAATTCCGCCGGCCCGGATAAAAGCGAAACCGATTCAGTTGACGAAGATTTCGATGCCGGCCAATTTGATTTTATCGCGCGGCGGGCAGTTTCGCTTAAAAAAGAAGAGGGATACCGTTACTGCGATATGATGGTGCTTCTTTCACGCATGAGCAATATAGACGCTCTCGCCCGCGCCCTCAGAGCGGAAGGCGTTCCCTTCGTAATAACTAAAAGCCGGAAATTTTATCGGCGCCCCGAAATTATAGATTTATATAATTTAGTTAAAACTCTTATAAATCCATATGACGAAATTTCGATGTGCGGCCTTTTAAGATCGCCGCTGTTCTGCGTGCCCGACTATATCATATTCGCCCTCAGGGAAAGTTTCAGGCTTAAGTTTAATTCAACCGGCCTCCGCTCTGGCGAAAGTAATTCGCCGGCGACGGCGATAAAACCCTTAAATGTTCAAAAAAACGCCGTATGTATTTATAACGCCCTGGGAGCTTTATCGCGAAAAGAATTGGATTTTAACGAACTTTTAGTAAATGAAGCAATGTCTGGCGATTCTTATGAAGTCGAAAAAACAAGGCTTTTAAAAATTTACGATAAAATCAACCATTATATAAACTTATGCGAATATAGCAGCGCCTACGATGTTTTATCGGCAATTTACCTGGAGCTGAATTTAGAATGTAAGTATTCATACTCCGGCGATTTCGGCGCCGCTTATAAAAATATCGAAAAACTTCTCGCCCACATACACGAAAATAATTACCTGCCCGATGCTTCCATACACGATTTTATGGAAAATTTCCAGAGCGTCATCGATATAGGCTTTTCTGAAGAAGAAAGCCAGGAGGCTATTATAAGCGACGCGGTTAAAATAATGACCGTCCATCAGGCAAAGGGACTCGAAGAAAAAGTCGTTTTCATACCCGAAACTGAGGCCGATTTTTTCAGGGCCATGGACTCGGATATAATGGTAAACGCCGATATGGACCTTGCTTTTCATCCGGGCGCGTTCATAAGGTTGAATGAAAATTCAATGCTTAAAGACTATTATGACTCCGTTAAAAAATATGAAAAAATACAGGAATTATTTGAAAAGAAACGGCAGTTATACGTCGCGACGACGCGCGCCTGCGAAAAACTCATAATCAGCGGCTCATTTAAAATCAATATCAATAAAAAAGGGGAAATCAAATCGGCTAAGTTGAATAAACAGCCTTTTATTTTCTCGAATTCTCATCTTAACTGGATAATTAATTATTTAAATCTCGACGCCAATTTTTTTATAAACGCGCTCGAAGGCGATGAATGTGAATTACTGGACGGGCCTTTCGGCAAAATTAAATTATACACCAGACCGCCGCGGAGTGAAAAAAACAACGCGGACAACGATAAAAGTGAAACCGTAAGTATGTTTGAAAGCGTCAACGAAAACCTCGAGATTAAGGGCTTTCACGGCAAAGATCATAGTATCGAAAGCGATCCCCTAAGAACCAGGATTTCTTATTCCGGCTATAAAAAACTGACGGATTTTAAACGATCGCCGCACCGCGGCCGGCAAATGACTGAGCCGATAACTGCATTTGAAAAAAACGCGGGCGCTGAACCGGCGGCAAATGCCATGTCAGAGGCTCTTTCGGGCCGCGACATCGATTTCGACCGATGCCGCCAACTTTTAAAAAAGTCTTTAAATTTATCCGAGCGATCACCGGATAACCTTGCCGGCAGCGCTTTTCATAGAGCCGCAGAATTTATTATTTCATCGGGTCTTCCGGCGGAAATATTAATAAAGCGCACCGATCGGATAAGCAAACTCGCCTGCCGCGAAATAAATCCTTCGATTACGGGCGGCGATATACAGCGGCGCGTAAAAAAAATGCTCGACAGCTTTATAAATAACGCTGAAAAATGCGGGTTAAATGATTTATTCGCCGGCAACGGCGGGCCTGAAGGTATTAAAAGATACTCTGAATTAAAATTATATTACGAAAGCCGAAATTATGTATTAGAAGGCGTTTGCGATTTAATTACAATCGACGCGCAGGGCACGGCTACAATTTATGATTTTAAAACGATTAACTGTGAATCGCGCCCGCCCGAAGATGAATTCGTAACGCAAACCGCTTTTTATCAGTTATGCGCCCGAAACAGCCTTAACGGCATTACCGGTTTCAACCCGCCGGTAATAATTTTAATAGAAAACAACGGCTCATTTGCGATTAAAACTATTAAAATATCTCAGGAATCCGTCAATATCAGGCAGGCCGAAATTATTAAAAATTGCGATTCTGAAATCTGAAAAATATTATTGATAATATCACTTATCCCAAAACCCTCTTAAATTATAAAATCGGCCGCGCTTTATATATGCGGCCGATTTTATACACCATAGCTATTATTAAAAATTATTTTTAATGTCCGTAAGTTCTTCTGGCGCGTGAGCTTGGATAATTATCGTATTTCATGCGCGGATCGGTTTTAGCCTCTATTTTTTTCGTGCTTTGCTTTAGATATTCGATTTTATCGGCCGCTGCCTGCCTTATTACAAAGTCGGTACTATTCAAAGCAGCGCCAAAATAATATTTGCCGGTTTCAACCCCGTGATCGTCGACAATTGCAAGATACTGAGACTTATGCTTGGTCGGTTTCGGTTGAAGCGATTCATCTGTAATGCATCTTAAGTAGAACACATAATTAACGCCGTCGCTTTTCATTATATAAGCCTGACATAAACGCCAGTCGAAGCGGGCCATGTTGCTCCAGTGGTCCATGGCACCAAAAACATATACCTCGTAGGGATTTAAAAGCGCAAGCGTCTGGTCGAATTTAGCGTATTTTAGAAGCTCGTCCGCCTGCTTTAAAAGCTGTTCAAAATCGTAATCGCTGATATACTTCTGACCGGGCGGCGCAGGCGTCGAAGTTTCACCCGCGGGCCCTTCTAAAGAAATACCGCCGGGTAAAGAATTAGACTGTGCCGCAGCAAAGCCGGTAAAAATGCCGCTGGTTAATATAAGCAACGCAACAACCGTTATCGAAAACAATCGAGGCAATATATTTTTTTTATTCACCAGAATCACTCGCTTTCAGAAAGGAAAAATACCTTCCTGATTTAAGTTTAGCAAAAATATCATAGTATGTCAAGCCGGCCTTCATTAATATTAATTAAAACTGCCTCGAGCGCCGCGCGGCCAATAGCGCGTGATTTATCGGAGATACTATAACAAAAGGCGTTATCGTTACGCGGATCGATGTCGCCGATCTTGGTGTAATATTTAACTTTAAAATTATCGGGCAGCAATCCTCTTATCACGCCGTCGATTCTGGCTTTAAAGGCATAATTATTAACGCTGCCGATAATATCGCCTTTTTTAACGTAATCGCCTATTTTATGGTCTGTTTTAAATATTCCCTCTTTTTTATTGCGCAGCACTCTGTCGAATGTATGGCCCATAACTCCGCCCGGCCTCCCCGTGTTAGCTTCAGCGGACCCGCTGGTAATGATGCGCCCGAGGCCGTGGCCGCGATTGGTTTCGATGACCGCGTGGCAGTCGGCGCCAGCGGTAAAACCGGGCCCTAAAGCTATCACAAGAGGCGCATCGGTAATTTTAGTGCCGTAATTTTTCTTATTGACAATGGCATCGATAAAAACATGCGGGCGAATGCGCGCAAGCGACAGCGACTGAGGATCTACTACGACTGGAATATAATTCAACGGTCCCGATCCTAAACTCGGAAGAATTTCATTTATTTCGCTTTTGCGGGCTGTGACTCCTTCTATATCTATAAAACCGTCGGTTACGGCGGTCGAAAAAGCGACCGTGCGCCGAACTGCCGTAGGCTCCGGTATTTCTAGAATAACGACGGTAAAACCTGCCTTGAACATACTATACGCAACGCCGCTGGCCAGGTCGCCGCCGCCTTTTATAACGCATTTAATTTTATAAAACATATATCCCCGTTATTAATAAAATTTCAATTACAAAGATTTCCCGAGCCACAGTTTATTATTCAGTCATTTGTTCTATAAGTGATTCAATCATATCTTTTTTGGGAGCATCGGGGTAAAGTTGAAGATATTTTTTAAAAGCTTCGGCCGCCTCTTTTTTCTTGCTCTGGGCTTTATAGGAAAGTCCCATATTATAGTATGCATCGTGATATTTCGCGTCATTTTTAATTGCCTGATTGAGCAATTCAATTTCTTTATCGCGCATACCCTTCGCGCCGTATGCTTTAGCATAATTAACGCAAAGGCTCGCGGAGTCAGAATTAATCGAATAGGCTTTATCAAAAAATTCAAGAGCGTTATCGTATTTACCGAGTGCGCCGAAGCAAAGTCCCATTTTTTCATACGCACCGGCATGGTCTTTTTTTAACTCGATAACTTTTTTAAATTCAGCCATGGCTTCTTCGTATTTAGCGTTATTATAAAGCTGCTCGCCGACCGTAAAAATTTCAGTAGGCGTAACCATTCCACCTTCATTTGCCGTTTTAGAAGAACCGTGAACTTCGCCAAGTGAAGTTTTAAGTTTTTTGTCTAACTCGGTAGTCGAAGACGAAAGCGACATATTGAATTTAGGCGATTTATTAACGGACTGCTCGAGCGATTCGTCGTCGTATTCTGGAATTGCGCCAAGCAATATGCCATTAGGATAGCTGGTTACATTATAGCCCGGGACTAACTGATTGGCTCTGTGATTTTCGGAAACTGCCTCGTCGCTCATCGATAGTTTTTCATAACTTATCGCCAGGTTTAAATGAAGCGCGCCGTTATTCGGATTTTTTTCGATTCCGGCCTTTAAGACTTCAGCCGCGTCTTTATATTTGGACATTCTATTTAAGACGGCGCCTTTATTTATATAAGACTCAATATGATCGGGATTAATTTTTATCGCGTTATCAAATTGGATTACGGCGTCGTCAAGATAATTTTTGTTATTGAACAACACACCCATATTATAATACAACAAATAAAAGTCAGGGTTTATCTTCTGCGCTTCTTCTAAAGCCTTTTTTGCATCGTCAAAACGATTTTTATACAAAAGCGCCGCCGCAAGATTTATTTTAGCTATATAATAATTGGCCTTTACAAGCGTCGCTTTTTTCAACTGCGATATAGCATCTTCATAATTGCGGCTTTTTATGCCGATAACCGCGTAGTTATTAAGCGCCATAGCGTGATTCGGGTCTTTTTCAAGAGTTTTTTTAAGATGTTGCTGTTCACCGTTCGAATCATTTTTAAATCTGTAAACCTGAGACATATAATAATAAGCGTCAACGTGATTTTTGTCCAATTCGATAGTTTTATTTAAAAATTTTTCGGCTTCGTCTATATAAAAAGCTTTGAGATAGGCAAGGCCTAATTTAAAATTAGCCGATATATTTTTATCTTCTTTAACGACGGCTTCTTTATATTCTTCTTTGGCTTTTTCATATTCTTTCCTGGCGAACAGCTCGTCGCCTTTCTTAATATGCTCCGCGGGACCGGTTTTTAAAAGCGAAGGCTTATCGGAAGGCTTATCGTTCGCCCTGGTTTTGCCGGTTGGATCGTTTGCTTTCGGCGGCTTACTATCAACTTTCGGTTTAGCTATATTCTTAGCGATCGAAGTGCCGCAATTGACGCAAAACTTTGCCTGTGGATGATTTTCAAATTTACACGACGGGCATATCTTAACTATCTCGATTTTCTGTCCGCAGTTAGCGCAAAACTTCGTATTGGGAAGATTTTCGAACTGACACGAAGTGCAGATCACATTTCCGGTCTGTGAATAAGCGCAACTATAATGAGCGTCAAAATTATACACTAATAACATTATAGCCGTGAGTACAGCCGCCGCTAGAATTTTGAATTTCATAAACTTCCTCCTGATAAATATATATTAAAAAATGATACAACTTGAATTTTCATTTAATGGTAAAATTAAAAACGGTAAATTCATACGATTGACGACATAGCAATTCTATTGTTTTTTATAAACGCCCTGCGGGTCCTGATAAACATACCCAAGACCCTTACAAAAACCGCACTCGATCAAAGTGCCGGCCGCTGATTTAACCTGCTTGAAACCGGCGCACTGAGGGCAGTCCTGCTTATATGAAAAATATAAATTTTCCTGCGGGGCCGCTTTATTATTTATGCAGCCCGCAAGAGAGATTTGTAACAGAAAAAAGATAACACAAATCATAAAAAAAGTAAATATTATTTTTAGCTTAACTCTTAAAAAATTCATAACTTATAAATTAACTAAAATACCATGATAATTATTTTTTTGCCTTTATATTGTTGATTTTCAAATTAAGTTGACTAATTTGTTCATTAATTAAATATTTAAGGCTGTTATCCGACTTAGAAAGCAGCGACAGAGTTTTTTGAAAAACTTCATAAGATTCCAGATATTTTTCGGATTTTTTAAACATAATAGCCAGATTATAATGATTTATGGGGTTTTTCGGATCGTGGAGAACGGCCTGCTTAAAATACGATATGGAAAGTTCATAATCGCCTAACTTTTTAGCGCTGAAGGCTAATTTATTATAAATATTCGGAAATGAATTATTAATCCGGTTAGTTATCGAATAAAATTTATAGGCTTCGGTTTCATTGCCCAGTTTAGAGTAACATTCCGCTATTTTATAGTTGATGATATCAATATCGTTTTTCAAATCATTAATTTTTTCGAGCGCCGCGATGGCGTCTTCAAATTTACCCGATAATTCAAACGCGGTTGACATGTTAAAATATATAGAAATTTTCGAATATACTTCCATTACGGCTATTTTTTTATCTAAAACCTCGCCCGATATGCTTCCGGGAACTTCCGGGATTTTATTGCTCAAAGAATCCTGAAAAGAAAGAGATGCCATTTTATAGTCTCTAGCCTTAAGATATCTGACGCCTTTAATAAATAATTCCCTGGCGTATATAACTTTTTTTTCATTAATTTCGGATAATTTTGAACGCGCCGTCGCTATAAGCTCATTGACCTGCCTGTCTTTATTATCAATTTTAAGACACTTATTAAGACTCGCGATACTGAGTTCATAATAACCTTTTCTATACTCATAAAGCGCCTTATGATAAATCGTAGATATATTTTCAATCGATAACTCATTCAATTTATTTATTATTCGAATGCCATTTTCATCATCGCCGGCCTTGAATAAATTAACCATAAGCCCTTCTAGAGCCTTAAGCGAACGCGGATTAATTTTGAGCGCTTTTTTATATTCCGCTGCCGCTTCATCGAATTTGCCGAGTTTGTCGAATTCAACGGCCGCGTTATAATGCAATTGATCCTCGTGATTCATAAATTCGAGTTTTTCAAGACGATCTCTAATGATGTGCTCAGCCACATCATTGAGTGAATGAGCTTTGAGATATTCTTCGCGGGCAAAAGATACTTTGCCTTCTTTTAAATATTTGTCGCCCAAACTTAAGTGATCGACTTTAGACTGAAAAAATAATAAGTAAAAAATCGGAAGAACCAACAAGAAATATTTTAGGATTTTCATAATTAATCACCTGTAATGCAAATTTAATAACTACACTTCATTTGCATTATCGGCAAAAAAATTAAGATGTTCATACATCGTATAAGATAAAATTAAATCAGGACGAAATCATACTCTTTTCTTTTTTCTTTTTTCTCTGTAAAAGACGAAACCCCGAAGCGTGAGCTTCGGGGTTTCGATAGACCTGGCAATAACCTACTTTCCCACCCAGTTCCCCGAGTAGTATCATCGGCACGATGCGGCTTAACTTCCGAGTTCGGTATGTTATCGGGTGTGGCCCGCGCGTTATTGTCACCAGGAAAATAATT